>JANXRU010000284.1 GCA_025356715.1 Bacteroidota bacterium | reverse complement strand
ATAGATAAGCTATTTTCATCTTCTAATAATTGTTCTACACCTGTAGTTTGTGTTACGCTTACATCGTCAATCCATAAAATGCTACCTGCTTTTGGATTGCTATCTAAAGATGAGGAACTGTATAAAACATATAAGGTATCAGGTGTTAATGAACTTACATAGGTAAATGTAACAGTTGCTTGTTGCCACCCAGCAATGCCAGTTGCTACAGTTGTACTAAATAAACCACCTGCAACTACAGTACCGTTACTCAATAAAGACACGCGGCACTCTGCCTTATCTGCTCCATTAGGTTTGTATTGGTAATAAAATTTATACTGTGTTAAAGTTTGATTACAAGGAATACCTGGCTTATAGGTTTGAGTGCTTGTATTCAAATTACCATTAAATAAAATACCCAAGGTATCATTATATGGATGGCCAATGTATGGAGTTCCTGTGGCATTGTAATAGTTCCAAGAAGTTGGCGTGTAAGCTCTTGTTTGTAATCGTACCGAATAACTGCCCGAATGAACTGTATCTGTACATCTAGTAACAGAAATTGGACTACTGCCTATAAAAGAACTATTGAAATAATTAAAATCCCACCAACCAGTTGTGCCATTACCACTATTAGGGTTCATTGCAGAAGGCACTAAAGCGTCAGCTGTCCAAGTTTCAAAACCAGGGTTAATAATTTGAGCTTGAGCTAAACGAGTCGTAAATACTAACGTTAAAGCAGATAAAATAAGTAGAGTTTTCTTCATGTGAATACTTTTTTGTTTTTAACAATGATTAAATCGAATTTATGAAAATACAAAAAAAATGTAAAATAAACTAAATGAATCTTAGCTATATATAATTAGGGAACGCTTAGTATATTGAAATAACAATAAAATTAGCCCCGATAGCTATAGGGATCAGAGAATGTAAATTAAATAAATGCTTGATCATTCGAAAAAATTAATCCTAGTTAATTAATGGTCATAAGAATGGCAAGGAGTATTCGATGGCGTTAATTTAAAATTTAAAGTTATTCCAAAAAAGAAATACCAATCTTTAGTGCGGGGGTTTCCTCTTTGCTTATCTACATTACTTCCTGCATTCTTTGATCTATCAGCTAGTTTTATAGCTAATTCGCTAGTAAATGGTGTTTTTGTTGCATCAGGATAAGCGCCACTAACATCATCTAAATAATCGGTAAATGTTTTACGAGGCCCCCACTCTAGTCCTATACCAACCTTTTTAGAAACATTTAGTTTTACGCCTAATCCAAAAGGTATGGCAATTTGAGTTAACTTGTAGCCTGAACTTTGCCCCTCTGTTCTTAGTGGTTGCAAATCTATCCACTGACTGTTGTAGGAAGCACGAGGCTTAAAGGTAAATACATCCAAACCTAAAAACAAGAACGTTGTAAATTTAAATTTATCATTGGTGATTCGGTATTCTAAAAAATTAAACTCTGCCATCACATTAAACTCATATAGGTCAGATTTAAAATTGAGATTTCTTTGCAATTGGTCAGCATTATCGCTTTGAGAATCATCTCCCATAATGGTTCCAAAATTAAAACCTCCTCTAAAAGCATATCTATAATTAGGCGAAAACCGATAAAATACGCCTGCTGCTGGTTGTGTTAAATTGAAATGTTTAGCTGTATTTAAGTCGCCAATATAATAGGATCCGCCTAAAAATACACCAACTTCATGTTGTCTAAAATTTCTCTTTCTTGATTGAGAAAATAAAGACCCCTGCAAAAATCCTAAAACTAGAACTATATAAAATAAACGATTCATTAGTGTTTCAAACGCTAAAAATAGTCTTTTAGTATGTATTATAAAACTATTATTTTTAATCGATAGGTCGTGGTTTTTTCTGTACAAACCATAAAGTATATGCCTGATGAAAAATGACGATTAGATAATGCATAGGAAGTTGCATTACAAATATCAGTAAACACAAGCGCTCCCGTTGCATTATAAATTGAGAGGTGCTTTTCTCCACTATTAGTAAATGAAATTGTTGTAGTCGTTTCAAAAGGATTTGGAAAAATGTTTATGCCATCATTCAACCCAATTTGATTCATCTTGGTTGTTATCACGCCACAAGTCATCATTTTAAAAGCATCTAATTTGCCGTAACCCCACCGAAAATTTGGTAAAGACGTTGTAGTAAACACATCACTATATGCACAATTAGTTATTGCTTGTTTTAATTGGGCACAGGTGGCTGTAGGATTTTTTTGAAAATATAAAGCGGCTGCTCCCGCAACTACAGGACTGGATGCCGATGTTCCACCAGCCCTCAGATGATAACCACCTTGTATAACTTTGATTGGTGCATTAGCAATTAAGTAGGCTAACCCACTAGCTTCTCCTGCTGCAAAAACAACATCCCCAGAAGCAACAACATCAGGCTTAACTGTTGTGTTTCTTCGTGTTGGCCCACTACTACTCCCTTGAGAAATTTCGCCAGCAACTGCAGCTAATGTATAAGAAACATTATCAACTCCAATGTATTGCACTCTGTTAATATAGTTTCCTACCGTAATAACGTGATCGCTACATTGAAAGCCTGTGCAGAGTGTTTGTAAAGTATCAGCCAACATGTATTTATTTATTTTTGGATACTGAGTAGTATTTGGTAAACCCGCAGTCACGTAGTCCGTATTCCATGAGTCAATTCGCCCTACTCCAGTATGTTCTATGCGCCATAAATAATTTAAACTATCGGGTGTAATATAAATTTCCAATTCATAAACGCCAAAGGTGTTAATGCTTTCATAGGTTTCTATAATTCCAATTCTATTTGAATTATGAAAGATAGTGTCTGCTTTTACTGTATTTAAAGCATAATTATAACTTTTAAAACCAATGTTTCCTAAATCACTAAATCCAGGGTTATTTACACCAACAGAAAATCGTACATTTTTTATTTGCAAAGTATCCGCGTATTCATAAACATCAGGTTGATTATTATTTTTTATCCATGTAAAATTTGTATCTGTTGCTGTGGTATTATAGCCAACATGAAACTTTACGCGTCCTGCATTTCCAGCAGATGCTATGAGAGCTCTTCCTGGTGTATTTCCCATTAAGGTATCAATCATTTGCGTTTCTAAATCAGTACCATCATGGCTCCCAAAATAATCTCCTACACTTGCATTAATAATCAATGGTTTGTTTAATAGTTGAGCTTTATTTGTTAGATATTTTACGGCATCTGCAATTACAAATCCAGCTCTATTAAAATCGAGGGCAACCATCATTATATCAGCTTTAGGCGCCCCTCCTTCGTGTTTGTTTATTGCTAATCCATTACCTGCAGAAATTCCAGCAGAAGCTGTTCCGTGCCCAAAATAAGGAGCATCACTATGAGTGCTTAATCCTAAATCAATGTCAGTATTATTCCACTCTTGTCCATAACCAAAAGCAGTTGGTGTATTAGCTGCCACAGGCTTCATCATATCCCACAAAAATTTTACACGAGAATTACCACTCGCATCTTTTAAATCTGGGTGACTAAAATCTATTCCAGAATCAATGAATCCAATTACAATACCTGTTCCATCATAGGCTTGGGCCAATGGGCTTAATCCTAAATGAATGTCTTTGATTCTATTTCTAACCAAAGCCGTGTCGTCCATTAATTTTAAATGATGTTGTGTATATTCTACACGAAGGCAATTAGGCTGTTTAGATAATTCAATAATTGATTGAAGACTACCTGAAATGGAATAAATGTTACCAACTTGGTAGTGTAAAACAACCTGTTTATTTTTAGAAAAATCAAGAGTTGTATTAATTTTAGTGAGCAACATAACGTTAACCACTTCAGTCATTTGACTGTGTTTTATTTTTTTCTGTAACTCAGTATTGAAAACATTTTGTCCTTTAAAAGAAAATGTTGTAATCAAAATGGTAAAAAATGTAAAATATTTTAGCATGAGGTTTATATTATTCTATTAAATTACTCAAAAAATTAGATATTTACATCATGCGTCTTTTAATTTTTTGTTTTATACTCATTTTCCATTTTCCATTTAAAAATTTGGCTCAAGATTCTATTCCATTTTCTAAAGATTTTATCCTATACGAAGGCCTTTATTTAAATTATCAAGAATTTCGAGTGAATTGGCCAATATCGAAAGATAAAATCATTACCTCAATCAATAAGGATCAACTAGATTTTTATAGTAAACTTATTGAAGAAGAATTTATAGTTTATAAAGAACGTGATGGAAACATTACTAAAATTAAATCGGACCGGGTTTGGGGCTATTGCCAAAACAATACCATTTTTATTAATTTAGATAAGAATTTTTTTAGAATCCCCATATTTGGTGCTATATCTAATTTTATTGGAACAATTGAAGTCGCTAGTGTGTCTCAGAATTACAATATTTTCATGAATGCTCCAATAAATAGCACTCAAAGCAGGACTAGAGAAATTCGGCAATTTATATTGGAATTTTATAGCGGAGAAATAACGTTGTTTAGTTCTGAGAAAATTGAAGAATTATTACAACGGGATGAAGTAATTTATAAAGAATTTATGGCATTAAGTAAAAAAAAGAGAAAGGAACTCTCCACTAAATATATTCGTATGTATAACGAAAAGCACCTCATTTATTTCCCTAAGAACTAGGTTTATTTAAAACTTTAAAAATCCCTCTAATTGAGAATCTATTGCTTTTTGTGTCAGCTCATCCACCACATTTCCTGAAACATTCAGTAATTTATCTACCAAACTAATAGGCAGTTTATGATGATAAACATGAATTTTAAGATGATTCAATATAGTTGTTAAATGCTCTAATCCTATTAAATTACCAGCTCTTCCTGATGCAACACCAACTAAGCAAGCCTTATTATCTAACCAATGTTTTGGGGGTATTGCATCTAAAAAAAGCTTCAGTATGCCTGCAAAACTACCATTGTATTCAGGTGCAACAAATATGAATTTTGTTTCATTTGCAATGTATTTATCAATTATAGCTTGAAAGGCATCAGACCTTTCTCCATATAAATCAGAAATTACAAATTCAGGCGGTAAGGTTTTCAAATCAAGGATAGAAACAGGAATTCCCTTTAATTTTAATTGGGATTGGTAATACTGCGCTATTTTTTCAGTGGAACTGTTTGGTCTATTTGTCGCAGAAATTATAGTAATTGATTGCATGATATTATTAACATTTTTGTTTTTTTATGAGGCATCCTGTTTAAAACTAATAACACCAAAAGCGGTTAAATAGTTTATTTTTACAAGATTACAAAGTTGTACTTTTTTTTGATTTTTTAAATAATGAATATAACATATTACGGACATTCTTGTTTTGGAGTTAGTGTTAATGGGAAAAATTTATTATTCGATCCATTTATTTCACCAAATGAACTAGCTAAAGATATTGATATTTCATCAGTGCCAGCTGATTATATTCTTATTTCACATGGGCACGAAGATCATATTGCTGACGCTATTGCAATAGCAACCAAAACAGGAGCTTTGGTTATTTGTAACTGGGAAATATATGTTTGGTTAAAAAAACAGGGCTTAGAGAATGTACACCCAATGAATATTGGAGGGAAGAAGATATTTGAATTTGGTTCAATTAAATGTGTAAAGGCCGAACATAGTAGTAGTATGCCTGATGGCACTTATGGCGGAAACCCCATGGGATTTGTTATTGAAAGCAATGATAAAAACTTTTATTATGCTGGGGATACGGCACTAACATACGATATGAAGTTAATTGGTGAATACCGCAAAATTGATTTTGCTTTTTTACCAATTGGCGACAATTTTACAATGGGAGTTGATAACGCTATTATTGCCACTGAATTTATTAATTGTAATGATATTATTGGTATGCATTACGACACTTTTGGTTATATAAAAATTGATAAAAATGAAGCTATTCGTAAGTTTAACTCTCAGGGTAAAAAACTAGAACTCCTAGAAGTAGGGCAAACAATAAATAAATAAAATTTGACTTGTTGCTGAGCAACTAAATATAAAAATGGGAAAAATAATAGCAATAGCCAATCAAAAAGGAGGAGTAGGCAAAACAACCTCTGCCATAAACTTAGCAGCATCATTAGCTGTTTTGGAGTATAAAACATTGTTAGTTGATGCAGATCCTCAAGCAAATTCTACATCAGGTGTTGGTATTGAACCGAAAAATGTAAAAGCTGGTTTGTACGAATGCATCATCGATAAAAAGCATCCTAAAGATGTGATTTTAGAAACAGATACTCCTAATTTGTATATTTTACCCACAAATACTGATTTAGTAGCCATTGAGCTTGAAATCGTTAATCTACCTAACCGAGATTACATGATGAAAGCGGCGTTAGATAAAATAAAAGATCAATATGATTTTATTATAATCGATTGTTGCCCTTCTTTAGGTTTAACGGTTATCAATTCTTTAGCAGCTGCTGATAGCGTTATTATTCCGGTTCAATGCGAGTATTTTGCATTGGAAGGAATGGGTAAATTATTGCAAACTATAAAATTAATACAAGAGCATATTAATACCTCTTTAGATATTGAAGGCGTGTTACTAACCATGTACGATCCTCGATTAAAGCTCGCTAATCAAGTGGTTGAAGAAGTTAAAATGCACTTTCAAAACATGGTTTTCAATACAATCATTCAACGTAATGTAAAGTTAGCTGAAGCGCCGAGTCATGGTAAAACAATTATCATGCACGATGCCGTTGGTAAAGGTTCGGTTAACTATTTAAACCTAGCGCGCGAAATATTACAACGTAATGGTTTAACAAAAATCAGTGATACAGACCGTGTTATGACTTTTACACCAGAAGAATCAGAATTTAACGAAGGGTAAATCTAATTTTTAGCGGTGAGTTTTTAGTTTTTGATAAACTAAAAAAATATTAGATTAAATACATAATATATATTAATAATAAATAGTTTCAATTTTTATAGTTAAAAGCATGGTAGAAAACATCTCCAACTAAAAACTAAAAACTAAAAACTAAAAACTAATTGAAATGAGTCAAAATAAAAAACCAGCATTAGGCAGAGGATTAAGCGCGTTGTTAGAAAATGCTAAAACAGATATTACTACTCGGCAATCAGGCGAAACAAGCCCTGTTGTTGGTTCCATAGCACTAATTAAAATTAAAGATATTGAAACAAATCCGTTTCAACCCCGTACAAACTTTGAAGAAATTGCTTTACAAGAGTTAGCAGAGTCGATTGCTCAACATGGCATTATTCAACCAATAACTGTTCGTAAATTAGGATATGATAAATACCAATTAATATCCGGAGAACGTCGTTTTAGAGCTTCTCAAATTGCAAATTTAGTTGAAATACCTGCCTACATTCGTGTAGCCAATGATCAAGCTATGCTTGAAATGGGTTTAATTGAAAATATTCAACGCGAAGATTTAGATCCAATCGAAATATCGTTAAGCTACAAACGCCTAATAGATGAATGTAATATTACTCAGGAACAATTAGGAGAAAAAGTAAATAAACAACGTAGCACCGTTACTAATTTTTTACGTTTACTTAAACTACCCGCAGTTATTCAAAAAGCCGTACGCGATAAGGATATAACCATGGGACATGCTCGTGCTTTATTAAGTGTTGAAAATGAAGATAAGCAATTAGCTATTTTTGCCATGGTACTCGAAAATGAATTATCTGTTCGTCAATTAGAAGAAATGGCTCGAGATGAGAAATTAAATTTTAAACCAAAAGTTTCCCGTGTTGAAAAACCATTAACAATTGAGGATAAACAAATAGCTAAGAAATTAGAAAAAATGTTTCATAAATCATTTACATTTAAACGTTCAGTAAAAGGAAATGGCACATTGTCTTTAAATTTCAGTAATGACGTTGAATTACAGCACATCTTGTCATTTTTTGACATAAATTAACTTACCATTAATCACAGAAATTGATTAAGTTCAGTTTTTTGTGATTATTTTTAACTCGTTGAAAAAAATTATAACCCATATTTTATTTTTACTACTATGTTCTTCAAGCTGTTTATATTCCCAACAGCAAGATACTGTTGTGAAAAGCAAAGAAGTAAAAAAAGCCATCTATGGCTCAGCTCGTAAAGCAACTATTATGAGTGCCGTTGTTCCAGGTTTAGGACAAGTTTATAATCGCAAATACTGGAAAGTTCCCGTTATATATGCAGCATTAGGTGGCCTAGGCTACTGGGCCATTAGCAATCAAATTAAATACAAATATTATAGTAATAATTTAGCTGCCATTTGGGACGATGACGTTAATACCATTAATACGTCAGGATATTCATCCGATCAGTTAGTAACTGAAAAACGAGCTAGTAAAAAATACAGAGACATTGCTATTATGGTTGGTGCTTTAGTTTATCTTATTAATATTATTGATGCAAATGTAGATGCTCATCTCAAAACCTTTGATGTAAGTGACGATTTGAGCTTACAAGTAAAGCCATACGGAAATTTAGACTATAATAATAATTTGCAAACTGGATTAACTTTGAAATTAAATTTCAAGTAATCGTTTCAAAATAAATAACATAAATGAAAATAGCATTATTTGGATATGGGAAAATGGGAAAAGAAATTGAGGCAATTGCTCTTCAAAGAAATCACACCATTGTTTTAAAAATTGACGAAACTAATTCCTCTTTCATTACTAAAAATGATTTACAACAAGTGGATGTTGCTATAGAATTTAGTACGCCACATACCGTAATATCCAATATACATAAATGTATTGATACTCAATTACCTATTGTAATAGGCACTACAGGCTGGTACGATTCATTTACTGAAATTGAAAAAGAATGTACTCAAAAAAACGGCACCTTATTTCATTCAACCAATTTTAGTTTGGGTGTTAATATATTTATGAAAGTAAACAGTTATTTAGCTGAACTGATGAATAAATATTCGAACTACGAAGTGAGTATGGAAGAAATACATCACATTCATAAATTAGATAAGCCCTCAGGAACCGCCATTACATTAGCAAATCAAATAATTGAAAAAATAGAGCATAAAAAAAACTGGAGCATTACAGATACGAATCCTGAAACTTTATTTATTAAAGATGTAAGAGAAGGCGAAGTACCAGGAACTCATATTATTAAATACACCTCAGCAGTAGATAATATAGAAATTATGCACAAAGCACACAATCGTCAAGGCTTTGCATTGGGCGCTGTTGTAGCAGCTGAATATATTTATAACAAAAAAGGTATATTTACCATGAATGACTTACTTCATTAAAAAAATGTTTAGGATGAAAAGAATAAACAAACTAAAAACTAAGCACTAAAAACTAACAACTTTATTTATTATGGGCAACATCATTTTTTTAATTCTCGTTTTAACTTCCTTCATAGGTTTATATAAAATATTTGAAAAAGCTGGCTTACCAGAATGGAAAGCACTAATTCCAGTATATAACTTTTGGTTAGTTGGAGGCATTATTAATCGTCCAAAATGGTGGGGATTAATTATGATAGTGCCAGGCGTAAACCTAATTATGTATGGCGTTTATGGTTTTCATTTAGCTCGCGCATTTAAAAAACGTACGACGAATGATTTAGTGTATGCTGGGCTAATGCCCTACATTTATTTTGCATACTTAGGTTTTAATAAAGACATTAAATTTTTTGGTGTAGCGGATATTAAGTCCGAATCTTCTTTTGTAAAAAATTGGTTAGATCCAATTATATTTGCTGTAGTGGCGGCTTCTATCATACGTGGGTTTTTCTTCGAGGCATTTACAATACCAACTTCTTCATTAGAAAAATCATTAATGGTGGGCGATTTTTTATTCGTTAATAAAATATGTTATGGAGCTAAAGTTCCTCAAACACCTATGGCGTTTCCTTTTGCCCATCATACACTTCCCTTTACAACAGATAAAAAATCGTATTTAGAATGGATTAAAATTCCTTACATGCGCTTACCGGGTTACTCAAAACCAAAAAACGGAGAAATTGTAGTTTTTAATTACCCTGACGGAGATACAGTGGCTGTTGGCTTTCAAGACATGAGCTACTATCAATTAGCCAGATATATTGGTTATACCAATATCAAAAACCCTAAATATCGTCCGCCATTTGGGAATGAAGAAAGAATGATTGGAGACATTGTAGCTCGACCAATAGACAAACGAGAGCATTATGTAAAACGTTGTGTTGCAATTCCAGGAAATAAATTAGAAATAAAAGATGGTGAGTTATATATTGATGATAAATTAAGCCCTACTCCTAAAGATGCTCAACATCATTATTTTGTAAAATGCAAAATGGAAATTTTCAATGTAAAATCTTTGGATGATTATGACATTTATTACGATGAAGCTAGTATTGTTGGCTTATATGGTTATCCGAATGGAGACACTGTTTTAAATTATTCGTCAATCGGCTCAAATAGCGGTAGACCAGAAGATTCTTTTGTAAATGAATACAAAAATACCTTAAGAAAAGGCGACACTATTTTATATAATTTAAATCTAACCGTTGAAAAAGCGGAACGATTAAAAGCATTACCAGAAGTGTATTCTGTTAAAAGAGAAGTTAAACCTAAAGGAATGGCGGAAGGATCAATATTTCCTCACAACCCTAGTTATCCCTGGAACAATGATAATTTTGGGCCATTTACTTTACCTTGCGAAGGTATGACTGTTAAAATTGATACCGGAAATATTTGCTTGTACGAAAAAATGTTAAGTACTTATGATGACGGAATACATCACATTACAAAATCAGGCGCTCAGGTATTATATGAT
>JANXRU010000259.1 GCA_025356715.1 Bacteroidota bacterium | reverse complement strand
AAGTTCATCATTTACTCCAAAAACAATTGTTTTAATATCATCATCTTTTGCTGGAGCTGATAAAATTATTTTTTTAGCACCTGCTGTTATGTGTTTTTGTGCAGATTCTCTTGTTAAAAAATGCCCAGTTGATTCAATGACAATATCAATGTCTAATGATTTCCATGGTAAATTTTCTGGGTCTTTAGAGGCAAATATTTTTATTTCTTTTCCATTAACATATAAATGATTAGCATCATGTTTGACATCTCCATTAAATTTTCGATGAACGGAATCGTATTTAAGTAAGTGCGCTAAAGTTCCTGAATCAGTAATATCATTAATAGCAATAATATTGATATTTGGATTATTATAAGCAATTCTAAAAAAAACGCGACCAATCCGACCGAAACCGTTGATAGCTATATTTATTTTTTTCATAATAATGATTTAATAAAGTCATGTAAATTTACACAAATAACAGTCTGTATCTTTTTATTTGTATTAAATAATTATAAAAAAATAATGTACTTCAATAAGTATATATTCCTTTATTTCGTGCTATAAAAATAGATTTATCTCTCAAATGATGTCGTTTACCTCATTTTATATATCCAGCTTATAAGAATGAAATAACGACTTATATATTATTTATATTTACATAAACAACTTCCTTTTATGAGATACGGTTTGGTTTTAATAGTTATACTTCATTTGATAAAAGCGCCTCTTTTTTCTCAAACTTCTTCTATTCAGTTTCGCCCAAGCTTTGGTCATTTAAAATTAGTAAGCGATAGCATATATAAATTAAATACTATTGATCGTATTCAAATAACTGCTTTTAAGTTTTATATATCTAATATTGAATTAATAAATAAAAATAAGTCAGTTTGGAAAGATTCTATTTCGTTTCATTTGGTTGATGCGTTTAATGATAAAACATTAGCCTTTAAAATTCCTTTAAATATTGCTTATACAAAGGTGAAATTTAATTTAGGTATTGATAGTATTACTAATGTTTCTGGTGCTATGGGTGGAGATTTAGATCCCACTAAAGGCATGTATTGGACTTGGCAAAGTGGTTATATAAATTTTAAGTTAGAAGGAATTAGTAATGTTTGTAAAACGAGAAATAACGAATTTCAATTTCATTTAGGAGGTTATCAATACCCTTATAATAATATACAAACTATTTTTTTGGAAGTATCATCTACAGGAACAGTTGAAGTTGATATAGATGTTCAAAAAATAATTAATCAAATAAATTTATCTCAACAACATCATATTATGTCGCCAGGTAAAGAAGCAATGGATTTTTCGGAAACACTTATGTATTCTTTAAGTATTGAACAGTGAAAAAAAAGTGGGCAATAGGTTTTTTTTTGTTTGTTGTAATTTGTGCTTTTCAAATTGCTAAAGAATCTTTGTTTCAAATCCCTGCTAATTGGCCTAAACCAGCCTATGATTTTACAAAGAATCCATTAACTGAGCAAAAAGTAGAGTTAGGAAGAGTGTTATTTTATGACCCTTTACTTTCCAAAAATAACATGATTTCTTGTGCTAGTTGTCATTCACCTTTTACAGCCTTTACGCATGTGGATCATGATTTAAGCCATGGCATTGATGATAGAATAGGAACGCGTAATTCGCCAGCATTAATGAATTTAGCTTGGCATACATCTTTTATGTGGGATGGCGCAATAAATCATTTAGATATGCAAGCATTAGCGCCAATAAGTCATCCCGACGAGATGGGGGAGAAAATAGAGTCCGTTGTTTTGAAATTACAAAAAACTAAAAGTTATCCTTCATTATTTTACAAGGCATATGGTGATAGTTTGGTAACAGGTGAACATACGTTAAAAGCACTTTCACAATTTATGTTGACTTTAGTGAGCTCAAACTCAAAGTATGATAGTGTAATGAGAAAGCAAAAACAGTTTACATTACAAGAAAAAAACGGCTATGCTTTGTTTCAAAAAAACTGTGTGTCCTGCCATACAGAGCCTTTGTTTACTAATTTGCAATTTGAGAATAACGGTTTAGTTGTTGATACCACGCTTAATGATTATGGTAGAATGAAAGTAACAAAAAATAAAAATGATTCGTTGAAATTTAAAGTACCTACGCTACGTAACATCGAATTTTCTTTTCCATACATGCACGATGGAAGATTTAAAACCATTGCAGCTGTATTAAAGCATTATACAAGTGGAGTAAAACAAAGTAAAACATTGTCTGTTCATTTACAAAAGCCACTTGTATTAAGCTCTAACGAAAAAGTTGATTTAACAGCTTTTTTATTGACCTTAACTGATAAATCATTTTTATTTAACTCTAAGTTTGCTTATCCTAAAAAATAATTTACCGTTACAAATCTATGGTTTACCTCTTAATTCGTAATTTTTAGAGAGTATCTTTAATTTTAACTAAACCACGGAACAGTATAGTAGTCTACCTAAAAAACATAACCTCATGAAAAAAACAAACTTTATTTTAGGGCTACTTATTTTAACGGTAAACGCCATTGCGCAAAGAAATACTATTTTAATTATTGCGGATGATGTAAGCCCGGATTATTTTGGTTTTTATAGTACTACCGACACAGCAAGTACTCCAAACATTAGAACCTTATTATCAAAAGGAATAAAATTCACAAAAGCTTGGGCTGCACCAGTTTGTTCGCCATCACGCGCTGGAATGTTTACGGGAAGGTATTCGTTTAGAACAGGTGTGGGAACGGTAGTTACTAGTGCCACATCTGCACAATTAGATACAGCAGAAATGAGTATTGCCAAATTGTTACAAAAATATGCTCCCATTAAGTATAATACAGCTAATGTTGGCAAATGGCATTTACATGTGCAAACACTTCCAAAAAGATTATTTCCAAATTATATGGGCTATAATTTTTATTCCGGAAATTTTAATGGTCAGTTAACTAATTATTATAAATACCCTCGTATTACAAATGGCGTATTAGATACAGTGGTTGCTTATGCAACTACTCAAACAGTAGATGATGCTATTGGCTGGATGGATACTATGAATACTAGTAAACCCTTTTTTTTATGGTTAGCCTTTAATGCTCCGCATTCGCCATTTCATTTACCACCAGCAACACTTTGCAACACTACAGGTTTAAGTGGTACAACTTCCGATATTAATACTAACCCTAAACATTATTTTAAAGCTGCTATTGAGGCTATGGATACTGAAATAGGAAGGTTGTTTCAATACCTTACGACAAATAATTTAATGGATAGTACCAATATTATTTTTATAGGTGATAATGGAAATGAAACTCAAGTAGCTCAAATTGCTAATCCCAATAAATCAAAAGCAACTTTGTATGATTACGGAGTTCATGTGCCAATGATTATTGCAGGCCCATCGGTTGTTAATCCAAGTCGCACATCAAATGCTTTAGTAAATACTCCCGATTTATTTGCAACAATAGCTGAGTTAAGTGGCTTTACTAATTGGCGAAATTATATTCACGCAGGAAAAATTGTTGATAGTAAAAGTATGATGCCAATTATTACCAATCAATCTGCAATAACCAGAGCATGGATTTTTACAGAACAATTTGCTGTACCAACGGCAACCGCCGATGGGAAAACAATTAGAAACACTGACTATCATTTAATGCGATTAGATAATGGTACTGAAGAATTTTATAATCAAACGCTTGATCCATTTGAAAACACTAATTTGATTAATAATATGTCGCCTCAGGATATAGTAAACTATAATGAATTGTGTGATACATTGCACGCCTTAATTGGTAGTCAAACTTGTTTAACTACTTCTATTAAATCTATAACTACTATAAGTGAATTTTCAATTTACCCAAATCCTTTTTCATCTCATATTTATGTTGATAAGAGTACGGCGTTAGATATGTTCGAATTGATTGATAATAATGGAAAACAGGTATACTATGGAAACAATATTAGTCAACAAAATTTCTCAAATTTATCAACGGG
>JANXRU010000254.1 GCA_025356715.1 Bacteroidota bacterium | reverse complement strand
TAGTTCATTATTATAAGGACATAAGTAATGTATATAAATTATTAATTACCAAAAGTAAAGTTGTAAACAATGCGTTTTATTTTTTTTTAATAACCTTTGTTTTATTTTTCGGAATGTTTCATGTGAATTCTGAGTTTATATATTTTCAATTTTAAATGAAAAAAGAAAAATTTAATAAGTATGGGCTAATATTACTTTTAATAACATCACTATTTTTATTTGATAAATTTATATCTACAATCGTATTAGAAAAAACTGACTATAAACATTATTGGTTATTTAATAAAAATAATGAAACTTTTGATTTAGCATTTATGGGATCATCAAGAGTTTTGAATACTATAGATGCAGATTTATTTAATGAAAAATCAGGATTAACTACTATTAACTTAGGTTTATCTGGTATAGGCTATGCCGAGCAATATTTGATGTTAAAGTTATTTACTGATAAAAATAAAATAAAAAAATTGTTTTTAGAAATCAGTTATTTTAGCTTAATAAACCCAGATTCCGCATTTTCTTACCCTTTTCACGAATATTGTTATTTCCCTTATATTAATAATGATGATGTTTTTGAAGTAGTAAAAAATAATAGTAAGAGTACACTAAAATCTTATGCATGGAAATATTTGCCATTTTTTAAATATTCAGAGTTTAATGTGAATTTTAGATCAATATTATTTATGCCTTCTAAATATAATACTTCGTTTTCAGATTTTGGATTTGATAAATATGGTTCTGTGCTTATTGAAAGCCACGATCATAAACAACTAGAAGTAAAGAACTATAGTAATTCCGTAATGGATAAAAAAAACAGTACCTACTTAAATAAAATCATAGAGTTAACTTTAAAAAATAAGATAGAATTAGTTTTATTTACTTCACCTGTAAATATTAAAAATGTATCATATAGTAAAGCAGCAAAACAAAATTTTAAGGATTTTATAAAAAAAATAAGTTCAACCTATAAAATAAATTATTTTGATTTTGAATCACAACACATAAGCTACAATTCTAATTACTTTTTAGATAATACTCATCTAAATAAAAAAGGAGCAAAATATTTTTCTAATTTATTTTGTGATACATTAATTAGTTCAAAAATAATTAAGTAGATAGAATATTGTGTTAAATAAATTAGTTTCTGTTATAATGCCAGCCTACAATTGCGAAAACTATATTAGAAAGGCAATTGATAGTATTTTAAATCAAACTTATACCAATTTCGAATTATTAATTGCCGATGATTGCTCAACCGATAGAACTAAGCAAATAATTGATGAATATATAGACCCAAGAATAAAAAAATACCACAATGAAAAAAATTTAGGGTATTTAAAGACATCAAATATATTATTTGCTAAGTGTAATGGTAATTACATTACATTTCAAGATGCTGATGATTATAGCGATTTAACACGGTTATTTAAATTGTATGATTTTATGAAAACTAATCTTCATATATCAGCAGTAGGATCTAACCATTTTAAAATTGATGAAAAAAATAATATTTTATTGAAAAGTGATTTTGAAACATCTCATGACTCAATTTTAAAAAAATTTCTTGATTATAAACTTGTTTTTACAGGATCGGCCTTAATGATTAGAACGGAAATATTGAAAAAAATCGGATTTTATAATTTGTATTTTGATAGGATTGGTTATGAGGATTATTATATGTTTTCATTATTGATTGAGAATTTTGAAGTTGCGAATTTGGAAGAAGCTTTATATTATTATAGAGTTAATTCTCAATCGGTATCTTTTACCAATAAAAATAAAAAATCGATTGTTTTACATGATTTAACCTTGTTTCTTTTCAAGCAACGTAAATTAAATAAACCAGATTATATAAGAAATTGTGAATACAGTAAGGCTGATAATTGCGCAAACTTCCTATTAGCAATGAAATCAATTCCAAAAAGCAAAAGCCTATCGGTTGTTATGTTTATAAAAGAGTTATTAGTTGCACCAATAATTGCCACCTATTTTTATAAAAACTTTTTACATAAGCTATTCATAAATAGATAATTTTTTACTTATAAATATTTTGACTAAAACAAAAATCGTTAAATTCTTCATTACTCCCATATATCCTTATGGTAATGATCATTACTATCATGAAATGATAGCTTTAGCAGAGGGATTTTATGAATTAGGATATGAGGTTATTGGCAATTGTAATTATTGGTGGCAACCTGAAACGAATTCGTTTTTAATTAAAGAAGAATTAGAAAATAATAATTTTGAAATCGCTATTTACGATTACCGTTATGTAACTTCATTTGATCATTTATTATTTAGAAGTGGATTTCCTAATTTTGATAAAACTAAAAAACATGTACTAGTTGATAGAAACGATTGGTTAAAACCAATTTGGTGGAATAACCCTAATTATAAAATTTTCGATTTCATATTTGCAGGTAATTTGTACGATACAGTGAATTATCCAAATAACGTAAAACCATGGGCTATAGGCTTAACCAATAGAATTATAAAAAGTATTGATTCTTTTTATAAGATTGATAGTGTTAGGTCTCCAGTTACTGGCTATAATTTTAGAGTAGATCATAACATGCGAGGTTATGTTTTAGCTAATTTAAAGGATAAATTAATTACTTACCCTGCCGAACAGAAGTTAACAGAACCAAATTTTGATACTGATAGTGATGCCTTGTATTATAAAACATCGGTAAAACGCCATAACCCCATTTACTATCAGCAATTATGTAATACGAAATTATTTATGGCCTTTGGTGGCTATTATGAATTTAAGCCCATACGATATTTACCTTATTCAATTCTTGATAAAATAGTTAGAAAACCTGCTTATTGGAAATATAATCAACTTAAAAAAAGTAGTAAAGATTTTTCAGATCAAATATTTATTTTTCAACAAGATAATTTTAGATTTTGGGAAGTTTTATACAGCGGATCAATTGCTATAAATTTAGATTTAAGTGCATGGCATTTTAAATTACCTGTAATGCCAATTTCAGGAAAGCACTACATAGGTATAAAAAAACTGAAAGATAATGACATTGAGTATCAATTATCAAAAATGAATTCAGAGGAATTAACTCTAATATCTCAGGTAGGGCGAGCATGGGTTCACGAAAATTATTCGCCTAAAGCTCAAGCACAACGAATATTAGATTATGTAAGATGTTGAGCTCTCGAAAATATTTAATTGTAAAGGCTTGTGCTGGACTTGGAAACAGGTTGGTAACCATTTA
>JANXRU010000253.1 GCA_025356715.1 Bacteroidota bacterium | reverse complement strand
AATACAATATTGCTTCGACTCATATTATCTACAATGCCATAAACAAGCACAGTACGAGCCATTGCCCAATGAAGAGTAGACGCTTGAACAATTTTTTCAGCTGCTAATTTACTCTCTGCATAATAGCTTAAGGGATTAGGTGTTTCATTTTCAGACACAGGGCCGTGCGTGCCATCAAAAATAAAATCGGTAGAAAGATGAATGAACTGTGGTTTGTAGTTTGGATGCTGTTTTGATAAGGTTTCTAAAACTGTTACTTGATGTTGCACAGATGTAGTATTCATTAACCAACAATTTTCTTTATCGGTTTCGCAGGCATCTACATTAGTCATAGCAGCCGTATTGATAATTACATCAGGCATAAAATGAGTGAATACAGAAGATACGTTATCAAAATTAGTAATGTCTAATTCAGCATATTCGTAACCACTAGTGTTTACTAAACGATTAGCGCCACGGGCAGTAGCAATACACAGAACGTCCGTTTTGTCTTTTAGTTTATAAACTAATTTTTGTCCTAATAAACCATTAGAACCTGTAATTAAAATTTTTCGCATTAAAAAAAATGTTTAATATTTATTTTTCGTTTTCTGAAGAAGTACAAATTTTAGTTCATACAATCTTCAAGCCCCTTTTATCAAATAGTCTTTTAAATCTCTTTAATAATTATTTCCTACCTCTACCAATACTAATATTGTATTTTACGCAATCCCAATATTCTTTAGTATAACTCACAAAAATTTCTTCGCCAGCAGCTATATCTTTTGTGCTAACAATAAAACATTGGTTTTTTTCTGTTTCGTAAACACAATTATTTTTCAAGCCTTTTACTCTACCTAAACCTGCAGCATCATTTGCGAAACGAGCTTTGTGTTGAGGTGTATTCCATGCATCGATGCATGTTTTTTTATTAATGAAAAATAAATAACCATCTTCGTCGCGTTCAACACGTCGTTCGTATTCTTTCCAATCAATAATTTCTCCTAAGTACTCAATAACTCGAGTTCCTTTTTTAATTGGAGTTGTAGTAAATAATCCTTTTCCAGAATTAGGTAGTTGTGATGTTTTTACAAGTAATGCCATAGTTTGCAAAGATAGCATCTGCATTGGATAAATAAAAAAAAGTTTACTCTTGAAAAACAGACTATTTAATAATTAAATAGTCTGTTTTTCATAGCATATATTCTAGAATTTTAAATTTAACCCTAACATAAAATGAGTTGGTGCTGATGGGGCTAAATTATTTAGAGTATATAGTTTGTCACCTGAATAATAACTGTAGTTATATCCATTACTTGAGTATTTAGTATTACCAATATTATAAAGAACACCAATAAAATTTATTTCTTTTATCAGTTTCGTATAAATAGTATAATTAATTCGTACATCTGATACTAGATAATCGGTAAGAGAGCGATCATTGTTTGAGGTATTATCTAAATATTGTTTCCCAACATATTTATTAAGAAAAGAGATTTCTAAATTTTTGAAAGGTTTAATAATCAAATTTGCAGCTGCAATAATACTTGGTGCAAAGGAAATATCTGTCAGTGTGTAATTTTTTTGATATTGAGTATAGATAGTATAACTTACATCACTACTATCAATAAACTCCTTAAATCCGCTTACTTTGTTTTGTGACAAAGTTATGTTTCCATTAAATGTCATAAACTTAGTCAATTTTGCATTGAGTTCAAATTCAATTCCTCTTCGATAACTTTTATCAACGTTTACGCGGTTGTAATTACCTACATCATTTACCTGTCCATTTAAAACTAATTGATTTTGGTATTCCATATCATAGATATTTAGAGCTAAACTTAAATTTTTAAAGCGATGCGAAAATCCTACTTCTAAATCCATTAATCGTTCAGATTTTGGTCGACTATTTAAGCTTGATTGAACAAAATCATCTCTGTTAGGTTCTTTGTTAGCAATGCCGTAACTAGCATAGGCTGTAGTATTTGCACTGAACATATAGTTTATTCCAACCTTTGGATTAAAAAAACTGTATTGAGCATTTTGAGATATGATATTTGTTAAATTAGCATCATAAGCCATGAAATCATAATTGATAGAACGGTATTGTAAGTCAATAAATGCGGTTAATTTATTAGTTGGCTTAATGATTGTTTTTAAATAAACATTTCCGTCTTGTTTTTTATTATGCTCATCATAATACCGAGGTTTAAAATCGTTCAAATTACTAAATTGTGCCCAAATCACTTCGCCATTATGCCTTCCAAAGTAGGTATTATAACCGCCACCCAATATAAAATTTATAATTGAACTAGGTTTATAAGTAATATTTCCTAAAGCACCTACAAAATCATTATCTAACCATTTTCTTCTGATTAAGTCGGAAGTTGTAATGGTATCATGTGTAGTTACAACGACAGGCATATTATATTTACTTAAAGATTCGGCTTGCTTATATTCTTCGTAAAAACCTTTACCAGCAGTATAGTGACCCGTAACACTTGCAGTTAGTTTATTATTAAATGAATGAATAACATGCAATTGATAATTATCTTGTCTATAATTATCTGTTTGATTGTTGTAATATTTTAAATTACCATTTGTATCATAATACATCCCACAAGGATTGAAAGTTCTATTGCCATTATTAATACTGTCTTGAGGCACATAGTTCCAAGCTTGATAGGTTTTTTCTAAACCACTAAACATAATAGCTTTAATTACCGTTTTTTTACCGTAATAACCACCTGAAACATAAAAGGATTGTAAATTAGATTTTGCTCTATCAATATAGCCATCGCTATTAATTCGAGATGCTCGCGCATCAAATACAAAATGATTATTGATTAAACCTGTTCCTGCAGATATTGTGTTTTTTATAGTGTTAAATGAGCCAAAACTATTATTTATTTGAGCGTAAGCTTTTTCATTGAGTTGATTTGTTTGCATATTGACACTTGCTCCAAAGGCGCCTGCTCCGTTAGCAGATGTTCCAACGCCACGTTGCACTTGGATATTATTAGTTGATGACAATAAATCGGGCATATCTACAAAATAAGTTCCTTGGCTTTCAGCATCATTAATTGGCACACCATTAATTGTAACATTGATACGCGTTCCATCGCTTCCTCTAATACGCATGCCCGTATATCCTACGCCATTACCCGCATCCGAATTGATAATAACAGATGGCATTGAATTTAGTGCATATGGTAGATCTTGCCCCACATTTTGTTTTTTAATTTCTTCAGTTGTTAAGTTAGTATAAGCAAATCCAGATGTATTATCTACTCTTGTTGCATTTACAATTACTTCATCTAAAGAAATATCTTCATCTGATAAGATAATGTCAATGGATTTGTTTTCAGTGATGGTTACAGAATCAATTTTTGCTTTGTAGCCTACACATTTACTAGTAAGAACATATAACCCTGCTTTTAGGTTTTTAAATTCAAACATCCCTTCAGCATTAGCTTGAGTTGTTAAATACGTATTTTTTAGCCCAACCACCGAGAAGGGAATAGGTTTTTTTTCTGGCGAAAATATTTTTCCACTCAGAGTTAATTGTGCTTTTAGCCCAAATGAGCAAGCTGATAGCAATGCAATTGCTATTGTTTTTTTTGTAATGTTTGTTTTCATTTTACTTTTTTAATATGTTAAAAATAACTTCACAAGGGGATGTGAAATTTTCGTTTAACTGTTTCCCTACGCAGGCATTATCCTGATCAGGTGCATACACAAGTTGTTTGGCAACTAAATGTATTGGGTATAATCTCAGCTTAATTTCTAATGTTTGAAAAAAAGCACCCCTAAAGATTCGAGGACAAATGTAATTAAATTATACAATTACTATAAATTATTTTTAAAGATGGTTACGTTTTTAAATATGAGAAATAGTAACTTTGGATTTTAATTAAACAATCATTCGTTGAGTCATATTCAGAATCATAATAATTTCACCACAATTTTTCTAAGCTACTTAAGTTTTGTACCAACAACTGACCAGTCTTCATTAATTAGCTTGTTGTCCGAATTCATTACCAATTCCTCTGAAAGAGAAATAATGGTTATAAAGGGTTATGCAGGTACTGGTAAAACAAATATGGTAGCAGCGCTTTCTAAAACCTTACCATCCTTTAAATGGCGAAGCGCTCTATTAGCACCAACAGGAAGGGCTGCTAAAGTGCTATCAAATTATTCGCAACGACCTGCACAAACGATTCATAAAAAAATATTTCGTAAAATACCTACAGCTGATGGAGGTGTAGCATTTTCCTTAGGAGAGAATTTACATCGTAATACCATTTTTATCGTCGATGAAGCGTCGATGATAGGTTTAGATAATCCTACATCCGATTCGGTGTATGGTTCGTTATTAGAAAGCTTATTTGAATATGTGTTTTCGGGAGATAATTGTAAATTGATTTTAGTGGGTGATACGGCTCAATTACCACCGGTTGGCAGCAATGATAGTCCTGCCTTAAATATTGATTATTTAAAAGCAGCGTATCATTTGAATATTAAATATATTGAATTAAAACAGGTCGCAAGGCAACAAGATGCAAGTGGTATTTTAAAAAATGCGACTCATTTACGTGAGTGTATTGCGAATACAAGTTCCGAATTCCCCAAATTACATACGCATGCTGATGTGATTCGTTTGAGCGGCGATGAGCTGGAAGATGCAATGAATAGTGCTTATAGCAAGTATGGCTACAACGATGTATTGGTTGTAACACGTAGTAATAAGAGAGCTAATTTATTTAATCAAGCTGTTAGAGCTCGTATCCGTTATATGGATGATGATTTGTGCGGTGGCGATTTAATGATGGTGGTGAAGAATAATTATTTTTGGTTAGACGAAAAAACCGAAGCAGGATTCATAGCCAATGGCGATAGTTTGCAAATCAAAAAAATTGTAGCTCGCAGAGAGTTATATGGCTTTCATTTTGCAGAATGCGTGGTGCAATTATGCGATTATCCTGATGCTCCGGAAGTAACCCTTAATTTGGTATTAGATTCCATTAATACAGATACCTCAGCTTTAACTAAAGAACAGCAAAAAGAATTATTTGAACGAGTGATGGAAGATGTAGCTGATCAACCCATCAAAGGACTTCGATTATCATACTTGCGCAACAATCCTTATTTTAATGCGTTACAAGTTAAATTTAATTATGCGGTTACCTGCCACAAAGCACAGGGCGGACAATGGCCTTGTGTATTTATCGATCAAGGATATTTAACAGCAGAAATGATGAATGTAGAATACATTCGTTGGTTATATACTGCATTTACAAGAGCTACCGAAAAAGTATATTTGATGAATTTCTCAGATGATTTCTTTGATTAGAACCTTTAAACGCAGAGAGCTCATAGAAAGTCTACGCGTTTTAAATCTATGTACCCTATGTAACTATGTTGTGAAAAAAATCTGTGGACTCCTATTTCTCCAAACCTCTGTGTTAAAAAAACATGAACTCTCACTCCCAAAAACCCTTGTGTTAAAGCATCGATTAGCCTTGAAAACCTCAACCTAAACTTAATCGCTTTCACATTGTTTTATTAACGAACATTAACAAGTAAGTAGGTAATAACGTGTTAAAAATCACGTTTTTAGATGTGAGAAAATAATTTATCTTTGTAAGGATGGAAATTGTAAAAGGTTCAGGGATTATTCCTGGTAATTTGTTGGCAAAAGTTAATTCGCCAGCAGATTTAAAAAAATTAAAAGAAGACGAATTAGAACAATTCTGTGCAGAATTGCGTCAGTTCATCATTGATGTTGTATCCGTTAAAGGCGGTCATTT
>JANXRU010000128.1 GCA_025356715.1 Bacteroidota bacterium | reverse complement strand
TCAGATGCTACTGGAATTAATTCTGTTACAGGGAAATTGCGCTCCGCTAATACTTCTAACATTTTTGTGCCAACTAATCCAGTGGCTCCTACTACGGCGATTTTCATTTATTGTTGAATTTTATGGGTTGATATTGATTGTGTTTTTTCTTTTATTAATTAGGTAAGCGTATTAAAAACAAAAATCGAAATAGTTGCTTATTTCGATTTTAGTTTTACCAGTTTGGTGTTTATGTTTGAATTTCTATTTATCCATTCAACGCTTCTGCACCAGCTACAATTTCTAAAATCTCAGTTGTAATTGCTGTTTGTCGAGCCTTATTATAGCTAATCTTAAGGTCGCGTAACATATCCTTCGCATTATCCGTTGCCTTATGCATCGCTGTCATTCGTGCACCATGTTCTGATGCAACTGAGTCTAATAATGCTTTATAAAACTGTGTTTTTAATGAACGAGGAATTAAGTCACCTAAAATATATTCTTTACTTGGTTCAAATGCATAATCTGCAGCATTTGACGAATCTCCTGTTGATGGAACAACAGGTAAAAATTGTTCGGCTTGTACAATTTGAACGGCTGCATTTTTAAATTGATTATAAACCAACACCACTTTATCAAAATCCTTTAGTTCAAATGCATTCATTACTCTTTCTGCAATTGGAGCAACATTATTGTAGGTTAAATTATCAAATACTTCATTTAAATTATGTGGTAAATGTGACCCGTGAATAATATAATCAGTGCGTTTAAATGCATCAGTAACTTTTTTACCTATAGGCAATACAGTAATGGTACATCCCTTGTACTCGTCGTTTATTAAGCCCCATGTTTTTTTAATCACATTAGCATTAAAACCACCAGCCAAGCCACGGTTAGAAGAAATTGCAATTAATAATACGTTTTTCACTCCAGATTTACGCGCATAAGCATTTTCAGATGTATCTAAACTTGCGCTTACATTTTGTAACATCTCTTGCAATTTGTTAGCATACGGACGCATTTGCGTAATAGCATCTTGCGCACGTTTCAATTTTGCAGCACTCACCATTTTCATGGCACTTGTAATCTGCATGGTTGAACCAACGGATGTTATTCTATTTCTTACTTCTTTTAAATTTGGCATCTTATTAATTAGTCAATTAGTTAATTAGATAATGTGACATTTATCTCATCGTCACATTGCCTAATTGTCTCATTAATTATACTTAGCTGATAATTCTTTACAAGTAGCTTCTAGCGCACCAGTTATTTCATCATCAAATTTACCTGCTTTCAAAGCATCTAAATGTGTTTTGTTTTTACGCTCGCACACATCTAAAAATTCTTTTTCAAACTCGCGTACTTTATTTACAGGAATATTACGTAATAAGTTTTTAGTTCCTAAATAAATAATCGCAATTTGTTGTTCTACACGTAAAGGAGAAGCATTAGCTTGTTTTAAAATCTCCACGTTACGAGCGCCTTTATCTAATACTGATTTTGTAGCAGCATCTAAATCTGAACCAAATTTAGAGAATGCCTCTAATTCACGATATTGTGCTTGATCCAATTTTAAAGTACCAGCTACCTTTTTCATGGATTTAATTTGAGCATTACCTCCAACACGAGATACAGATATACCTACGTTAATTGCCGGACGAACACCTGAGTTAAATAAATTCGTTTCTAAGAATATTTGTCCATCAGTAATAGAAATTACGTTTGTTGGAATATAAGCAGATACGTCACCAGCTTGGGTTTCAATAATTGGTAAGGCTGTTAATGAACCGCCACCTTTTACAATTGGTTTTAAAGATTCTGGTAAATCATTCATATTACGAGCGATATCATCAGAAGCATTAATTTTTGCAGCACGTTCTAATAATCTACTGTGAAGATAAAATACATCACCTGGATATGCTTCACGTCCTGGTGGGCGACGTAATAATAAAGATACTTCACGATATGCAACGGCTTGTTTAGATAAATCATCATAAACAATTAATGCTGGACGACCAGTATCTCTGAAATATTCACCAACTGCTGCACCAGCAAATGGAGCATAAAACTGCATCGGAGCAGGATCTGAAGCATTAGCAGCTACAATAACCGTATAAGCCATAGCGCCATTTTCTTCTAAAGTACGAACAACGTTCGCAACAGTAGATCCTTTTTGTGCAATAGCAACATAGATACAAAATACAGGTTTGCCTGCATCATAAAATTCTTTTTGATTAATGATCGTATCTAATGCAACTGTTGTTTTACCAGTTTGACGGTCACCAATAATTAATTCACGTTGACCGCGTCCAATAGGAATCATCGCATCAATTGCTTTGATACCTGTTTGTAATGGTTCAGTAACTGGCTGACGGTAAATTACACCAGGTGCTTTACGCTCTAATGGTAATTCGTAAGTAGTTCCTTGTATTGGTCCTTTACCATCTATTGGATTTCCTAAAGTATCAATAACACGACCTAACATACCTTCACCAACGTTAATTGATGCAATTCGTCCTGTACGTTTTACTGAAGAGCCTTCGCTAATTCCTACACTTGTACCTAATAATACAGCACCAACGTTATCTTCTTCTAAGTTTAATACAATTCCTTGTAAACCTGTTTCAAATTCTATCAATTCACCTGATTGAACTTTAGATAAACCGTAAATACGAGCGATACCATCACCCACTTGTAATACAGATCCAACTTCTTCTAATTCAGCTTCAGATTTGAAACCTGATAATTGTTGTCTTAAAATTGCAGATACTTCTGCTGGTTTTACTTCTGCCATTGTGTGTTGTGTTTATATAAGATAAGTTGCTATTCTTTAATTACTTGTTAATTGTTTTTTAAGATTACTTAATTGGCGAGCTACTGATTTATCTAATTGTTTATCTCCAATTTTTAAAATAAAGCCCCCAATAATATTTGAATCAATTTTCTCTACTAATTCTACTTCTCCGCTTAATTGAGATTTTACTAAATCTAAAGCTTGTTTTTTTGTTGCGGCATCTAAACCATTAGCAGATGTAACTACAGCAGTTAAAATATTTTTTTGTAACTTATATTGTTCAATAAAACTAGCCGACATTTGAGGAATTACTGATTCACGACGCTTTTGAGCAACAATGGTTAAAAAACCAGAAGTAATCACATTTAATTTACCATCAAATATTGCTTTCAATGTATTTACTTTTTTATCAGCCTTAATAATAGGACTATTTAAAAATGTAATAAATTCTTTCGAATCATCACAAATAGATTTTATTTGAATCATATCTGTGTAAACGGTCTCTAATTGGCCTTTTTCAACAGCTAAGTCTAGTAATGATTTGGCGTATCTTGATGCAACTATCATGATTAGTTAAGGTTTACATCTTTCATTAAATTACTCACTAATGCTTTTTGTTTTTCGTCGCTTGATAATTCAGTGCGTAAAATTTTCTCAGCAATTTCAATAGATAATACAGCCACTTGATTTTTCAATTCAGCTACAGCTGCATTCTTTTCATTGGTTATTTGCTCACGAGCAGATGCCATAATACGATCTGCTTCTGATTGAGATTTTGATTTTGCTTCTGCAATAATCGCATCTTTAGTATCGCGCGCTTCTTTTAATAAATTATCACGTTCAGCACGCGCTTCTTGCAATATTCTTTCATTATTAGATTTTAATTCACGCATGTCATTTAAAGCACTTTCAGCGCTAGCTAATGCCTTCTCAATACCTTCTTCACGTGTTTTAATAGCTGCTAAAATTGGCTTCCATGCAAATTTGCCTAACAATACCAATAATAAAATAAAAGTGATTGTTGTCCAAAATATCAAACCAACTGCTGGCTCAATTAAACTTGCTAAGATAAATGTACTTGTCATGGTGTTCTTTTTTAATGTTTTTTATTTACCAAATAAAATAATTTAAACCAAAGCCATTACCAACCGTAATAGCTTTGGTTTGTTTTGTGAGAAGCTTATCTACTCATTAAAGCAACTACTACACCGAATAAGGCAACACCTTCTACAAGGGCTGCTGCGATGATCATAGCTGTTTGAATTTTAGATGTTGCTTCTGGCTGACGTGCAATAGCATCCATTGCGTGTCCACCAATTTGTCCGATACCGATACCAGCGCCTATTACTGCTAGACCTGCTCCGATTGCTGCGATACTTCCTGTCATGTTACTTGTTTTTATTTGGTTATTAATTATTCTCTTTTAATCTTAACTTTCAATTAGTGCCCTGCTACTAATTTCTCGTCATCTTCATTATGTGCGCCATCTCCGTTATGGTCTGCTACAGCAGAACCGATAAATAAAGCAGTTAACATGGTGAAGATATAAGCTTGTAAAAATGCAACTAAACATTCTAATACATCAATAAATAATGCAAAGGCAACCGATACTGGCGCAATGTAAATGGTTTTAAAAACAAATATTAAACCTACTAATGAGATAACAATAATATGCCCAGCGGTAATGTTTGCAAACAAACGAATCATTAAAGCAAAAGGTTTAGTCAAAATACCAACAACTTCAATAGGAATTAGTATAGGCCAAA
This sequence comes from Bacteroidota bacterium, assembly GCA_025356715.1. The sequence goes on along the minus strand of JANXRU010000128.1, from coordinate 2 downwards.
TG
>JANXRU010000249.1 GCA_025356715.1 Bacteroidota bacterium | reverse complement strand
AAGTTCCAACGCATACCTCTAAACGTTGGATTGTCTAAAAAACCGTGAGGGTTAATGAAGGCTAAAATACCACTTCCGTTTTTCTCAATAAAATGTTGACCATAGCGAATGAATTTAACGTAATCATCATTAATCCACTTTGGATTTTTTTCTTTTAATTTTTCTTTACCTCCTGGTTCTTTTTTATAATCCTCCATTAGGTTCATAATCCATCCCCCTTTGTTCGCACTTTCTCCGCTGTAAGGTGGATTACCTATAATACACATTACTGGTGTATCTCGTTTAATTTGGTTTGCTTCGTTTGCTTCTGCGCTTAACCAATTAGCAAATAAAGTTCCTGTATCTGGGTGACTTTCTTCTAAACTGTTTGTTAAGTAAATTCGTAAACGTTGTTCTTTAGTTGGTTTATAGCCAGTTTCAGTAAATAATAAATCTAATTGTAAATGAGCCATAGCGTAACTCGCCATTAATAATTCAAATCCATTTAAGCGAGGTAATAAATGTGTTTCAATATAATTGCTCCAAATACCTTGTTGTCCTTCAAACTTTTTATGAACGTGTTTTACTACTTCTGCTAAAAAGGTTCCTGTTCCTGTTGCTGGGTCAAGTATTTGTACCTTGTGTACTTCTTGTTCAACTTGCTTACCTTGTAAGTTTATCTTAATTTTTGTTTTGCTCGTGTCTGCTAAACCTTGCGGTAAATCAAATTCTGTTTTTAAAATATCATCAACCGCACGAACAATAAAATTTACAACTGGTGCGGGCGTGTACCAAACACCACGAGCTTTACGAAGTTTTGGGTCGTACTCGCTCAAAAAGGTTTCGTAAAAATGGATAATTGGGTCTTCCATTTTTGTTGTCTTGCCATAATTTTTTAAAATTTCGGCTACGTTACAAGCTAAAAATATTTCTACTAAACTATCTACAATCCATTTAATACGGTCGTCAATGTCGGGTCCAGCAATGTAGCCAAAGAGTTTGCGTAAAAACGGATTTGATTTTGGAATTAATTCAGCGGCTTCTTGTCGGCTAAATGTTGGTAAGGTTGGGTCGTGCAGGCGAGCCGCGAACATTCCGTAAGCAATGGTTTGAGCATAAACATCAGCAAATCCTTTGGGTGTAATATCGTGAATAAGGATTTCCTTAAAGGCGTTCATCTGGTCTTTAAGTGTACTGTTTTCATTTTTAATTTCATCACTTGTCAAAGCCTTTTCAATAACATCAGAAAGAAGGCGGGATTTGCCCGCCATCATTTCTGCAAGTTTTTTTGAATTTTTTATTGTCTGTCCAACGTGAGTAGAAAAGTCCTTTATAAGATTTGTGAAAGTTGCAAAGTTGTTAGGCAACGGAACGATAGTTCCGTTTTGTATTTCAGCAATTGCAATTTTTGTAATAAAAATTCCGTCAATGTATAAATGGAAGTCTAAATAGTCGGTAAAAATTAAATTGTTTAATGAAGCTTTATAACGGTCAAACTGTTCTTTGTTTCCAGTTTTCTTTGCTCCTGAAAGGTCTTTGTCGCCAATGTCTTTAGCTTCAATAAAACCAACTGGAATTTCCTTTTTTGTCAGGATGTAGTCAGGTGCACCGCAAGTTTGTCTTTTGGGTTCGTTGGTCGCCCTAACGGTCGGCACAATACTTTCAATAAGTGTCTGCAAGTCGCCCCGAAAAGTATGCTCGGTGGCATTTCCAAGTTTGTAACGTTGATTTATATTGTCTATGTACTGGTCTAAAGTCATTTATTTTGTTGTCGTTTTTCCGTTGCAAGTTACAATTTTTGTCTGTCGGTGCGGTTGCAAAAAAATGGCTCTTTTGGTTTTGCGAAGCGATGGTTTGTGTGTCGGGCAAAACCAAATGTGCCATTTTGTGCGGTTGGCTGTCTTTTTAAAATGAGGCATACCTCAAAGCTATCTCCCAATTGTTGCATTAACAACAATACGATTTGCTTATTAGCTGAAGATGATTTTGTGCTCCCTAATAGAAATAATATTTTTTTCTTATGAAGCATATTCACATTTATTTGCTCAACAATATTTTCCATCCATCTACAACTTTTCCTTGTTCTAAATATTGATGCGCCATGTGATGCAAAGCATTCCTTAATCCATGTTCATCATCTTTAAAATCTAAATGAATTTTTTGCAGGTCTTTATTCATC
>JANXRU010000233.1 GCA_025356715.1 Bacteroidota bacterium | reverse complement strand
AAAAAATGTTATTGCCCGTGTAATCCCAATAAGGGTAAGTATTATTTCCATTAAAAGTAAGTTGCTTTAAACTATCTCCGTTGGTTTTTATTATGTAAATATTCAAATCGATTTTAGAATAAACCAACCAGCCAAATTTATTTAGTTGAAGAGTGGGACTTATAATCATGGAATCTAATAGCATTTTAGTATGTGTTGTTAAATCCATTTTAACAAGAATACCCGAGGTGTACCCAGGTATTGTTGGGTCTCTATCTATTAAATAATAAGCAAAGTTTGGATTATTAGGGTCGGCAAAACCATTAAATTTATTTAATGTATAATCAATTTTGTAATTCCAACCTCCTTTTGGTTCATTAGGTAAAGGTATACAGTTACTCGTAGGCTTAATAATTTCAGGGTCTTTTTTACAGCCTAAAAAAATTAGACTGCAAAAAAGAAATATTACCTGAATGTTTTTCAATTTTATTTAATTATAATTTTTTGCGAATAAGAAATCTGTTTTGGAGAACTAATATTTACAAAGTATATACCACTTTGAACGTTTGTTAAATTTAAAGGAAGATTGTTTAAGCCATTTGTAAGATTAATATTAGAATCATCTTTTATAATTTTACCAAGTACATCTGTTACGACTATTTTTATTTTATCACTTTGTTGACTTTCAATCTTAATGTTGAAATTGCCATCAGATGGATTTGGGTAAATATTAATGTTAGATGTTGTTTGATAATTATTTTTAATACCTTGAACTAATGTTGGGTCGTAAGTGTATAAAGAAAAGGCACTATTAACATTATAAGGGTTAGAAGGGGCATATAGATTAATTGTTTGACCACCTAAACTATATTGTATTAAATAGGCATAAGTTTTTAAAATAGCCTGATTTGTAGCCGTATTTATTAAATCGCAGTACCACGGTTCGTCTATAACCACATAAGAATAATGTGGCCAACCTGTAGATGCCTTAAACAATGGCCACGAACTAATTATTTGTTCGGTTGGATTAATGTTATAGTTTAATGTTGTGGTAATTTCATAAACAGACGTATAGTAATATCCCGCCACGATACTGCTATAGTTGGGCCAATAAATAAAACTATTTAAAATATTATTTACTGTTTTACTGCTTGATGTAGCATAATGGCTAGCATCAATATGTCTAATTCTATACTGTGGCGTTTGAAGTGAAGCCAAAGCATTACCTGCATTAACCCTGCCATGCCCTGTTTTTTGATCATAACCAACAGATTCGCCATATGGTGCACTTTGAGACAAGTCTGTAGTTGTTAACTTTAATAAGTTTTCACAATCTTCGTGAGTTAAATTATTCCAATTATTAGTTGGTTGATTGTAATGACTCATTAATAATGCTGATATGCCTGCTACATGAGGCGTAGCAGCAGATGTGCCATCAAACGTTACCCAACTGCCGTTATTAAACGTTGTAGTTACTAATTGCGATACGCCTGGAGCAACGAAGTCGAGAGGAGAACCATAATTCGAGGAATAGTTACTGGCGTCGCTATTTGCCCCAGCAAGGCAGTAATGACCGTCTGTACCAGAAGCCCCAACAGACATAACCGTTTGCTCTTTTAGAGTAGCAGGTGTAAAAGGAATACTTGAGCCATTATTGCCCCTTGCAGCAATAAAAGCAACACCGTTTCTGTTAGCGAAATTTATTGCGTCTACAGCCACAGGGTCATAAGCGCCATAAGCTGCACCGTAACTATTACTCATAATATGGAGACCTTGGCCCGTTGGAATACCATAGGCACCTTGAACATAAGCAGTACTAATTGTTTGGTCGTTTACAAAATTTGTACTCGCATCGTTTATTCTCATTGGCACTAAATTAACTCCTAAAGAATTAGTTGAAAGATCTCCTCCTGCGATACCTGCTGTACCTATTGAGTTATTTCTTTTGGAACCAATAATGCCTGCACAACCAGTACCGTGGCCAGTATTATCCGTAGCTGTTGCATTAGTGCCTGCAATGTAATCAAAACCACCAGAAACAACGCCCCCGTTCAAATCGCTATGATTTGAATTTATGCCAGAATCATAAACGCCTACTTTAATGTTTGGTTTTCCAGTCTCAATATCCCATGCAGATTCTACATTAATATTTCCATTTGGAAATCCTGGTATTGGACGAAGACTACCTTGGTTTGTACTGTAGTAAAAGTCATTCGCTGACGCTGTTACTTGATACATATAATCTAATTGCGAAGCAAAAATATCTGGTTTAATATTTCTTATTGTATCAGCTACTATCGAATCTGCACATTGCACAGGGATATTAAATGCCAAATAACCATAATAAGGCTTCACTTTAACATTATCACCTAATCTACTTACAGAAATTGAATCAGCGGACGTCATCCAGCGGAATATCTTATTTGTAGGAAAAGAGGAACTTCTAACCTCTATTGGTTCGCCATTAAGACCATGATTTGTTAGAGCTATAATGGAGTCTATTTTATGGCAGGTAGAATCTTGAATAAAATCTGATAAGACGCCAAAATTAAAATCTTTATCGTTTATTTTATTCATTTTTAAAACTGATGGACTAAAGTATGCAATAATTGTGTTAGCACTCCTTGTGTGATATGTGCCAAAAGGGGTTGGAGTAACGTTTTTTGTTTCATATTGAACAACTATATTTGATTGAGTTATACCATTTTGAGTTCTACCAGTAATAGTAAATCGATTAATGTCAACTGCTAAATCTAAAAACACATCCATGTTATTGCCAATGCCATTATATATTTTTTCGAATAAAATATTTCCGTTAGTGGCATATTTTATGACAGCTATATCTTGATTTAAAATAGTATAATGACCGCCCACGTATATTTCATTGTTAGCAGCAACTTGCACCTTAAGAATTTCAGCAGTACCAGTATTTAATTTTTCTTGCTTACTTTGTTTCCATAATAAGTTACCATTATTATCGTATTTAAGTAATATCATCTCTTTCTGAGAGCTTGGTTTGTCAGAGCTTCCTCCCACTATTACATTACCGAGATTATCAACCGCTATGGAATTTCCAATATCATTAAGACTATAGCCATCGTATGTTTTAACCCATACTGGGGTCATAGATGAATTATACTTTATGGTTTGAATATCAAAGTTAACCCCATTAGACGACGTTGCACCTGTAACATAGGTGTTGCCTGAGGCATCTTTGGTTTGTGAAGTAAGTTTGTCTTGTGCATTGCCTGTATTGATTTGGCGTTGTACTTGCATTTGTGAACCAGTTGAAGCGTTGTATTTTACCGTTGCAAAATCCCAATCGTTATTAATAGATGATGATGCACTCGAGCCCGAAACAATAACGTTACCAGAATTATCTAAACTAATGCCTGAAGGAATATCAATACCATTAGAGTAATTATAGCGCGTAGCCCATTGTTGTATGCCTGCACTATTATATTTTATTGTCACATAATCAACCATAGCAAAAAGTGAGCCTACACTAGCGCCTGTAACATATACATTACCTGAATTATCTATTACAATGCCTGAGGCTATATCATAGTTATTACCTGGTCCGTTATAATGTTTAATCCATTGTTGAACACCAGCAGAATTATATTTTATAACCGTTAAATCTTGATTATTACTAATTCCTGTATAAGAAGATCCTGCAACATAAACGTTTCCTGCATTATCCTTTGTTATTATCGTTGCAAAATCATTATTATTAGGTGTATTATTAAAAGTACTTAACCAAGTACTAATACCTGACGAATTTATTTTTGATGTCCTAAAATTTGTCATTTGACTTGGTACTTTTTCATTTCCCGAGGCTATTACATCGCCGCTACTACTCATTAGAAGTGGCGCAGCTTTTATGGTATCGGTAGTGCCATTTGTTTGCTCAAATATTTTATTTATCAATATTTGAGAGTTTGCTGCGGTAGTTAATAAACTAAGAACGCAAAAAATAATTTTTTCAATCATTTGTTTTAGTTTTTATAGATAAATAAAGTTAAGATTTTTTTATGATATAAGTATAAGTAGTTTAATAGAAAGTGAAATTAAAAATGCTTAATCTTAATAAGTAAGTCAAGAGTCATTATAAAAAATGCCATACGCCTGTGGCTTGGGCTTTTGACTGAGCGGAGCGAGATGCCCAACAAATGTGCAAAGCACGCCTATTTTCGTGTGTAAGCAACAAAGCTTATTTATTTTTGCCTGCCTTTTTGCAAAAATAAATGTGCTTTGTTTTGGGATAGCCAAAATGGGTTTGAAAAACCCAAAAAAGTGCGTAGGCAGATTTAGCATTTTTGACTTTGCAAGTGTGTCAGCGTCTGCTGAGGGCAAAGGCAAATGGGCTAAATTAGGGATAGCCAAAACGGGTTTGTCAAACCCGAAAAGTGGGCAGGAAAGCAAAAAGCAAAAAAATTGCTTGTCGAGATTTAAAAAATGGAAATTGTCAACCGAGATTTTGTTCTCTGTCAAACCGTTGTTCATATGTCCGATGTCTTGGCGCATTACTACTAACGTTTTGCAAGCAGGCATCAGTTTTTGGCTTTGTCCACCCCTACACTTAGGCAGTGCTACGCCAAAAATTGTGCTTGCTTGTTGTTAGCAGCTGAGCGTTTGTCACGATTTTTATGAGCGTCTGCTTGTGTGGTTGTAAGTTTGAAAGTGAAGATACATTATTTTTATTGTCTAGGGAAACTGTCCGAAATTTATTAGGCGGTTAGTTGGTGGGCGATGGTTTTTTATTTCTTTTTATGTGTGTCGGCAAGCTACGTTTAGGTCGATACACACAGGCGGGGGGCAAGTTTGCAAACTTATTTTGCGCCAACAAAAAAATTATTACCATTAAAAAGAAGCGCCAAAATGTGTTTGCAAACGTGGGTTGGGTTTACGTTTAGTTTATATACTGTATTTTATGGTAATTTCCAAATAACTGCGTTGTTTTTAACAATTTTAACTTTTGATGTCGCCAGGTCGGGCACTTATATCGCGAAAACAGGGGTTTATGTAGTGAGGTTGGAGACTTCTGTTTCAAAAACAGGGACTTATGTCGCTAGGTCAAACATTTATGTCGTGAGGTCGCGGATTTTTGTTTCGATAACAAAGACTTATATCGCTAGGTCAACCATTTATGTTGTTGGGTCGGAGACTTTTGTTATGATAACAAAAACTTATGTCGTAAAAACAGGGAGTGCTTTTACTCTGTCAAAGGTTTAGCCTCCCCCGCCTTTTAGGCACAACCACCTACTTCGACTTCGCTCAGTAACCAAAAGGGGTACAGTACAAAATTACTTGGTTTTTTTCTTTTTCTTTTTTTGAACGTATTTTACAAAAGAAAGTTTGGTAGCATCTTTATAGGCTGAGTTTTCAGTAACTGTGTTTGATTTTAAATACTTTTTAATTTTTAAAGAAATATCATAAAGTCCTGTTTGTGGTGCGTAAAATGTAAGGTTGCGTTGGTTACGTGCTTTGCTTAGTGCAATTTCGGCAATGCCTGCTACTGTGTTTGTTGCATCTAATATACCATAGGTGGCAATAAGTGAGGCTATTTGTAAATCGGTTTCGTTTGGTAAATAGGTTGGTATTTGTTGTAAGCGTTTTATAAGTGTATCAACGTTGGATTGTATGCTATCGTAACTTTGTTGTGAGGTTGAGATTGGGTCTACTGGTTCTGCGCTTGGATCATCGATTGGGGTTGGGTCGTTTGAAGCGGCTTGTTTTGCAGCTATTGCTGCTTTTATTTTAGCGGCGTCGCCGTGAATTTTTGAAACAATTGCTTGTATATCGTTAAAGGTTTGTTGGGGTAGGTTTAGTTGTTGTAAGCTAGCATTTACTCTGGTAACTAATTTGTCTATTGGTTCAAAGGCTATTTCTCGTTTGTCGGAAAGGTCTTTAAAAACGGCTACGGCACTTTTCCAATTTGTAAAATCGGTTTGAGATTGTGAGATTAAGGTTGTAAGTGAGGGAATAGTTAATTGGCTATTCATTGGGTTATAAGCGATGCCTACTTGTACGCAAATTTCTTTTAATAGTTTAATGTTTGCTAAGTTTTTTGCGTGACCTTTTTCGGATTGTGATGCCATGGTAATGAATTTTTAATTTTTAATTATTAGTTTTTAATATAAATCTAAAATAAAAGTAGGATAATTTTTTTAATAAACAAATTTATTGCCGAATTATTGTGTTTGCGTTAACGATTGCAGCGTAAATACTTTTTGCTTGCCTCTTGGCAAAAAGATTGTAGCGGAAAGCGTGTTAAAACGCCCAAAATAAATAATCTATTTTTGTAAAATAACCTTTTTAGTAATATTTTTTTTTAAACTGGTTTCGTAAAAGGTAAAATGATAAACGCCTGTGGGCAAGTTAGCAAGGCTTATTTGCCTGTTACTGGTAACATCGTTAAAACTTATTAGTTGCTGCCCCAGTGTATTATAAACGTTTATGTTATAATTATTGTTTGGTGGCAGGGCTATGGTAACAACATCGTTAGTTGGATTTGGAAATATTGTAATGTTTTCCCAAGTGGTTTCGGGGGTTGGTGTTAGTGTGGTAGTGGGCGGTGTAACTTTAGCTGTGCTATCAATTGTCATTAAATAAAACACACCTTTGTAATTAGTTTGGGTGCTATCTTTAGCCTGACCAACAACATAATACATACCGCTGCCTGTTTGCCCTATTTTTATTTTGCCTAGTATAGCCGTTGTGTATTTTAAAACATCAAACTGGTTTATTATTTTTAGTGTACTATCTATAATAAAAAATTTACTTTTTGTACTTATATTATAGTAAGGAGGCTCTACTAATTCGCCTAAACCTAAATAAGCGTTGTTTTTAATTTTTTGTAAATGATTAATTCTATTGAATGAATAGCCTGCAGCCATGCCGCTTGGATTGTATGATTTTACAAAAAATGTAGATTGGATAGTATCTTCATTTTCGTTTACCCTTACGTGATATTGTTCTGTAACTGGCGTAATGTTTGGGTTATAAATTTGTTCATCAAAAGTATATGTGAAGCTATTTTTATCTTTTAAAATGCTAGAAGGAAAAACTGAAGAGTAGCCACAACGGTTTAATATGCAAAAATTGTTTAGCGTGTTTAAATTAGTATCTAAAATCATTAATGGAAATACAGTTGTTACACTGTTAGTAACTTGCATATATAATCGAATATTTTGATTGTTATCGAATAAAATTTTCCGTGCATAACAATTTTGTGTAGTATCGCTTACCACTTTGCGATTTAATAGTTGTAAGTTTAAATCGAATACTGAAATGTTTACTTTTATTGGTGTACTAAAATAATTATTATTGTAGCCTGCTACATATAATTTATTATTATTTATAGCTAAG
>JANXRU010000202.1 GCA_025356715.1 Bacteroidota bacterium | reverse complement strand
CTTAGCTTTACCAATGGGTGCTCGTATGATGAGCGGAAACTCTGATTTACACGAAGAATTGGAAAGAGGATTAGCAGCTTTATCAAAAAAAGAAGATGCAATTCTTTGCAACTTTGGATACCAGGCAATGGTTTCTGCTATTGATAGTTTGGTTGATAGGCATGATGTGATTGTGTACGATGCAGAAAGTCATGCTTGTATTTTAGATGGAGTTCGTTTACACATGGGTAAGCGTTATGTATTTAAACACAACGATATTGAAGATTGCGAAAAGCAATTAGAACGTGCTACAAAGTTAGCAGAAACCACTGGTGGCGGTATTTTGGTAATTACCGAAGGTGTTTTTGGTATGCGTGGCGACCAAGGAAAATTAAAAGAAATTGTTGCGTTAAAGAAAAAATTTAACTTCCGTTTATTTGTAGATGATGCTCATGGTATTGGAACAATGGGCCCAACTGGCGGAGGTACTGGCGAAGAGCAAGGTTGCCAAGATGGTATTGATATTTATTTTGGAACCTTTGCTAAATCATTTGCCTTAATTGGTGGATTTATCAGCGCTTCCAAGCAAGTGGTTACTTATTTGAGATACAATATGCGTTCTCAAATATTTGCCAAATCATTGCCAATGCCTTTGGTATATGGCTTATTAAAGCGTTTGGAATTAATTAATAAACATCCTGAATATCGTATTAAATTATGGGAAGTTGCTAAAGCATTGCAAAAAGGCTTAGTAGACGCAGGTTTTGATATAGGTGTTACTAATACGCCTGTAACGCCAGTTTACATGCGTGGTTCTATTCCAGAAGCTACCAATATGGTTATTGATTTACGCGAAAATCACGGTATATTCTGCTCAATGGTTGTATATCCAGTAATTCCAAAAGGAATGATTATTTTACGTTTAATTCCTACAGCTTTACACACGATGGAAGATGTGAACAGAACAATCAAAAACTTCAGTTCTATTAAAGATAAATTATATGGTGGCGAATACGCTGCGGATGAAATCAGAGAAGGTTTTTCTCAAGCCTTATAATTACCCATTACTCATAAAAAAGCCTTGAATAATCAATCATTCAAGGCTTTTTTATTTTTGTACTCTTTAATATTATTCAAAACTCTTTAACCATTTTTCTGCATCCATTTTAGTGTTGAAAAAACCAGTAGGAACTTTCGGCTTGTTTATTTTAATATAAAAACTGGCTAAAATTTTATGAGCTAAAGATCTAATGACAAAAGCCTCTGCTTTAATAAAAACTTGATGATAGCCAACAGCTACATATTCTCTCACTTCTTTTGTCATGGTGGCATTGTAGCCTACAACATTTAAAATTAAAGCCTTCTCAGTTGTTTTAATTTTTTTGATATAGTCGTAATTTTCTAACACATGTTTAATGTCATATTCAAAATAATCGGTCGAATTAATCTCGATAATCCCATCTGCCCGGAGTGAGATTTTAGCTTGTTCGACGATTATTTCTTTAATTACATCAAGCATAATTGTGCACTTGTCGTAATAAAGATAATCTAAAAAAAACTAAAAGTCAAGTTATTGTATAGGTATATTAGTATGAAAATATTATCCTACAGCAATTACAGAAATCTCTACATTCACATCTAAAGGCAAACGAACTACCTGAACGGTTTCTCTTGCAGGGAAATTACTGTTAAAAAAAGAACCATATACTTCATTCATTTCTGCAAACTGATTCATGTCTTTCATAAAAATGGTTGTCTTAACCACTTGTGTTAAATCCATACTTGCTTCTTTTAAAATAGCGGATATATTTTCCATTACCTTACGTGTTTCGTCCTTGATATTATCTAATACCAATACGCCTGTTTTAGCATCTTTAGCAACTTGTCCGGAAACAAACAACATGTTACCTGCTGGAACCAAATTAGCATGACTATAAGGTCCAATTGGAGCAGGGGCGTTTTGGGAAGTAATTACTTTTTTCATGTAGATATTATTGTTTTTAATAATGTTTTAATTTAATCTTGATTATATTTTTATTCCAATGACTAATACATCGTCAACTTGCTCGTAATTTTGTTTCCAGTTTTTAAAGGCCTGTTTTATATTTTCTTGTTGATGGTATGCGGGTAAATCAGCAATTGACAAAAGAAGATTCTTTAAATTTTTAGTCATAAATTTTTTCCCTTCTTCGCCTCCAAATTGATCGGCATAGCCATCAGTAAATAAGTATAGCATATCATTTTTTTGCAACGAAATTTTTGTCGTTTCAAATAGTTGATCATCTGATGTAAAGCCTGCAATAGCTGTTTTATCAGCTTTATATTCTATTAACGTATTGTTTCTAACAATGATCAGTGGTCGATTTGCCCCCGAAAATTCAACTTCAGAACAATCCTGATTAAATTTAATGAGAGAAAGATCCATTCCGTCTTTTTGTTTTGATTCGTCAGAATGTTGTTTTAGAACTTGTTTTATTTGGATATTTAAAAATGATAAAATGTTTCCAGGTTCAATAATTTTTTTTCCAAAAATGGCTTGCACTATTTTTTCAATACCGATAATACTCATTAATGCCCCAGGCACACCGTGTCCCGTGCAATCAGCCGCAATGCAATAAAAATTGGTTTCTACTTTTGCAAACCAATAGAAATCCCCACTAACAACGTCTTTTGGCTTATAATACACAAAGCTTTGGTTAAATTGAGTGGTTAATTCATCAAGCTTAGGCAGTATAGCTTGTTGTATTCCCTTTGCATATTGTATGCTACTATCAATTTCTTGTTTTTTTTCCGCAATAATTTGGTTCTGATTATTTAGTTGAATGTTTATTAATTGTTTTTGTTTGTTTTGTTTAAATAATAGCATGGCTACAATTAATACAATTAATGCAATCGCTATTAAGCCAAAAATGAAGTATTTATTTTTTTTGTTTTTTAATTCTTGTATTTCATTGGCTTGTTTGAGCTGTTCGTTATTGGCCTCTGATTTTTCTAAATTATAATTACTTTGAAGATTACTAATATTTGTAGAATATGCCTCTTTATCTAGTGTTTCCTTTAATTCCATATACTTTTGATAGAAATCATAACTTTCTTTGTAATTGCCTAATTTGTAATTAGCCTCTGCTGTCGCTTGATAAGCTAATATTTGAACATCTTTGATATCGTGTCGTCTATTAAAATCGGAAACTAATTTAAATTTAGAAATAGCTTCTTTTAAATGATTAATTCCCATATCGCACAAGCCCATGTTTAATAAGCAAATAACGATACTTGATGAGTCAGATGTTTTCTGATATATTTCCAGGCTTTTGGTATTATAAAAATCAGATGTTTTAAAATCTTTTTGTTGGTAAAAGATGTCGCCCAAATTACCATATAATCTTCCTAAATCTTTATACGATTTAGATTTTTTGGCATAATCAATTCCTTTATTAAAATAAGCGATTGATGAATCGAAGTATTGCTTTGTTTTATTGTTTTCCTTAAAACGATCAGCATAATAACTGCCAAGTCCGTTATATATGGTTAAAAGACCATTTGTATCATTTAGAGATGTGAAAATTTGTAGAGATTGATATAAGTATTTATCTTCTTTAAAATTATGCTGTTGTATACAAAATACCCATCCAATATTAAATAAGGAATAAGCCATTTCTTTTTTGTTGTGTGTTGCATCATTAATGCGATAGGCCTTAAAATAATAAAGTTGCGCCTTATCATAATCAGAATGATACCAATAAATATCGCCAATTATATTAAATGCTTTTGAAGTGCAAATGGCATTGTTTAATTTTAGAGATAAATCAAGTGCTTCATTTGCATAAAGTATAGCATCTTTAAATTGATAATTTTTTAAATTATTTGATAAATTCAATAATGCATATATTTTAACAGTATCTTCTTTAGTTGAAGAAATTTTTAGTTTTAATCTTTCAATTTCCTTTACATTTTGAGCAAAGGAATTGAAATTAAATAATAGAAAACTAATTAAAAATATAAAATGATATTTACGCATTATGACTTTAAAGGTATTAAAATTTATAGAGTATGAGTTTACTAAAAACAAAAAAACCTATCAACTACTTGATAGGTTTTTTTAAGTTGATAATTGAACTATTAAACTTTTGCTTCTTGTGCTTTTTTTATAATAGCTTTAATGTTTTCAGTAGTTGTAGAGTTTGGTCTTTCAATTGCAGAACCTGTAGCTCTATCCCAAACTAAACTTGCTAAAACACCTAATGCACGAGATACACCAAACAATACGGTATAAAAATCATATTCATGCATGCCATAATGAACTAATAATGCACCAGAATGAGCATCTACATTCGGCCAAGGGTTTTTAATTTTCCCCATCGATTCCAAAATCGGAGGCGCTACTTCATATACCATTTGTACAATTTCACAAATGTTATCGTGTTTAATGTACGTTTTATAAAAATCTTGTTGAGCT
>JANXRU010000179.1 GCA_025356715.1 Bacteroidota bacterium | reverse complement strand
TTTAGGATATCTAATGTTAATTTGATATGTTTTAATTTGCTCATTATCTTCAATATCACCTAGCCATAGTGATTTTTCATCAAAAGGGTTTTTAGCTTGTATAACATGAACAGTATAACCCAATCTACTTAGGTACTTCGCAAATTTAGCCCATCGTCTTCCTCCAATTCCAGGATAAGGTGGAAAGGTATAAGATAATAATAATAGATGTTTAGAATTTTTTACAACATTAAAATCTTTCAATGCATCTATAAATTTTTCTGTAACAGATGAGAAGGTATATTGACTTACATCAAAATAGTTTTTTTCAAAAGGTACATTTCCGCTCAAATATTTTGGTAAATCACGCGTGATATTTTCTGGTAAAATATGCACACCTAACTTATTTTCTCTTATAAATCTTCCAACCTCACCTTCTTCTCCAATGTAAACAATGGGCGTTTGAGTATAAATTATTTCGAAAAATTTAGTTGAAATTAAATCTTTATCTGTTCCAGGAAATAAAGCTAAATAGGCAACTGATTTATTAATCCTCTGAAACAACTGTTCTTCTGGAATAAAGGGATGCATTTTTACACTTCCATTAGCAAAATTCGAATCTATAAGTGGGTAATTAGTTCCTGTATAAATATCCCATTTAAAGCCAGAATCAGGATTTACCTTCACTACTTCTTCAAGTTGTTTTATGTAGTCTTCAATTCCTGGATAAAGACTTCCTCCATAAATAAATCCTTCTCTCTTTTCATCTGAATTTATCTGTGGAAATTTTTCTGGATCATAAGCGTGTGGTAGCAAATATAATTTAGAAGAAAAATCAGGATATAGTTTCTTTAGAACATCCCCCATGTTTTCAGTTGGATAACAAACCATATCACAAGCTTCCATGGTTTTATATTCTGAAAAATCTTGGTGTATTTTTTTATTTTTTGATAAATCCGCTATACCATAATAACTTCCCCATGTCCATGGGTCGCGTAGGTCAGCTACATATTGTATTTCTTTATGACGATTTTTAAATAGTGATCCATAATATAAAAGAGAAAATGGCGCGCCTGTAACTACTAAAACACCAATAGGCTTCTTACTGTGTATATGTTCTAACTCAGCTAACATGGTTTTTTTCCATGCATATCCTCTATCAAAAAAATTTTGTTTTGTGAAGATACTTACAATGCGTGTGTAAATCATATAAAGTAATTTTTCACGTAAAGATTTGGTAACACCGCTAAGCCAATCGTGATAACATTTTGGTAATACTCTAATATTTATTCCAGGAAATTCCTTTTCATAAAATTCTCTATTTACAGAATCACTCGCGCAAACTACCGTCACTTCATGTCCTTTTTGCGCCAAATGTTGGCTAAACTTTGCCCAACGCCTGCCTCCAATTTCGTTAGAAGGCGGAAAGGTATATGAAACAATCGTAAAATGCATTTTTTAATTAGGGGTTAAATTTTATCTGATCTTAAATTTATTTGGTTCATTGACAAAAACAATAAAATTCATTTTTTTTGTTTATTTTTTTTTACTTGACGAAAAAAACAAAAAAAATCAAGGACGAACGCCCTATTTTAATTTACAAAACGAAATTTCACTAAAAACATCGAAGAGCCTTATATTTTAATTGCCTCGTAATTCTCAAACTTATTCTTTGAATAGTTTTTCGATGTTGTTTACCGTTTTAATAACCGTTTCAAAATCTAATCCCAACGTATCTAGATACCATCTTATGTTTTGATATCTGGGTTGATTCTCATCTGAAACAAGTTCTAAGGCTCTCTCTCGCGTCATTTGCCCTTCACGTATTTGGTTACTCCTAAAGGTATCATGCTCAGTAAACCCAGCAACTGTATAATAAACATAATTATAGAATGCAGCGGTTCCATCACCAATGCGCCAAGTGGTAGTTGTATCTGTTGCTAGCTCCCAACCATAATCTTTAATTAATACAGAATTAACCTGTTCTTCATCCCAACGCCAGTAATCAAAGATGTGATAATAATCTTTTTTATTTGTAAGGCTCCTAAAATACTCCCCTGATAACGTATCCCATAGCGATGAATTAAAATACCCTGGACTATCCATCATAGCACCAAATCGCTTCTTATGATATCGTAGTTGCTTCATTATACCATGGCTATATACGCGTTCTTCTTCAAAATCAGGTTTTATGCCTAAAAAACCAGTCTTAAAATGAGTTACCTCCAAAGGATTAACTCCCCATAGATTTAATTCTACGCCAGTCTGCTTTTTCACTTCCTCTACATACCTAAAAAAATGTTTATCTCCAGCAGTCAACATGGCCATCATACCCAAATTAGGGGATTTTAGCCAAGCTTCTAAATTCATTCTAATGTTTTTACGTTTTAGTGAAATATCGGCAGCCACAATTATATTTTCAACTCCCATTTGAGAACACATTCTACTGATATTTCTTCTACCAAGATCTGTTACCATTCCCCAATCATAAGTATAAGTTACAGGTCGAAGATTTAATTCTTTTACAATTAAATGTAAGCCATAACAACTATCTCTTCCGCCTGAAAAAGGAACGATACATTCTAATCCCTCCTTTCTTCGGTATGGTTCAAGAAGTTTGAATAACTCTTCTTTCGGTTTTGGAGTGTTACGTAGTTTATAGTTAAGGCAATAATTACAAACACCCTGCTCATTAAAACGAATGTATGGCATTGTTTCAGGCAAAATACATTTTGTGCATCGCTTCAAGTGATGTTTCTTGTATTCCAATAATGCCTCCTGTGTTTTATTGTAATTAAACTCAGGTATTAAGTCTTCTGTGCGTCCCTTGAAGTCATTTAAATTCCATTTCAAATTACTTGGAACGGGGATATCAATAATTTTAAAAGATTTATGGATTTGAGAAATATCGATACAACCTATCTCCGTTAAAGCATATTTTTCTGATGCAAAATAAGTAACTCCACTTTTTAATCCAACATAGAGGCTTCCATTATTCGAAATCAACATTAATTTACCACTATTTTGAAACACTAAAGCGCAAGAAACAACACCTTTACATTTATTCATGATTGCTTCTGGCAATTCTTCAATTGGTAATTCTTTTTTTAAATGGTCAAGTGTAATACCCAAAATAACCTCCGAATCAATTTGATATTTCCGTTCAGTTGTAAGTTCTTTCCAAATTACATCATCATTAACTATTATCCCATTATGAAGTACAAAAACATCATCTCTTATTACTGGTTGATTATCGGCAAGCCCATTTGTAATAAGCCTACTGTGACCCAAAACTATTGGAGACTTATAAGGCTTAACTATATCAAGAAGTTTATCTATATTATAATCTGCCCTATAAATTTGGTATTGATTTTCTTTAAAAAAAATCAATCCGCTGGAATCCTTACCCCTTTGCTGAGCATGTTTCACTAATAATTTTAAATCTTTTTTAATAATTGTTTCTGGAGCTATGATGCCAAAAATTCCACACATAATTTTATTTTTTAATTTATTTATTAGCTTTTGATGAGGTAAATAAAATTATTAAACCTTTTTATAGTCTTGTTTATATTTTTTATTAATTGAAGGTATTACATTAGTTACCAATTCTATGATTATCAAATATGATATTAGTATTATCTAATACACATTTTATACACTTTCATACTGATTTAATTTCTGATTTGTAAACACCTTCTAAATCAGAGTTATTGAACAACTCTTTAATGAAATATGAGTAGTTTGAAGTTGCAGTAAAATATTTTTCCCAATGTTGCCTTGCACTATTTCTTAATTGCTTTTCCTTTTCAACATTTCTGATTGTATCAATTATAATTGCTACATCTTTAGGAATAAAATCTTTTTTAATTAAAATTCCTGAATTTGAATTAACTATTTCTTTGACTCCTCCAACATCAGTTGCAATAATTGGAATGCCAAAACTTATTGCCTCCATTATTGAAATAGGGATCCCTTCGGATTCGCTACAATTAATAAAAACATCAATAGGAGTTGATTTATAAAAACTAAAAATATCTTGTTGAGATAAACTTCCTTTAAAAACAACTTTAATATTTAATGGTAGGTCTTTAGATTGTTTTACAATAGATTCTCTTAAAATACCATCTCCAATATGTGTCCATATTATTGGCATTGTACTGTTTTTTAATATATCAATTAGTAGATGCAATCGCTTTACTGCAATTATACTTGAACATGAGACGATGTGAAAAGGTGAAGTTGATTCAGGCGCTATATTTAGCCCATAATTTTTTGTTCCTAAATATGAGCACTTTATTTTACTTGAAAATTTCGCGTATAATTGTGATAAATAATCTTGCCCTACTTTTGAAATTGCAAATATTTTATCTGTGTTTTGTAAACAAAAATTTCTAGACGGAAGATAATTAGGCTTCCCATTATCTTCATACAAATCAAATCCATGAGCTCTAGAAATATTATTTTTTATACGTCCCTTATATTTCAGAATACTTAAAGAAAAATTCCAATCGAAAAACCAATAAGAATAAAAAATTGATTCTGTTAAAATTGTTTGGTTTAATTTTTTACAAATTTCAGTTGAATAATATAATGTATTTAGGATATGTATAATATTGTATTTTAATTTATTTCTAAATAGTTTTTTTTGACGAGAATAAACTAATTCCTCTAAAATCAGCTTAGAAAGTAACAAAAAATTAGGTATAACCGTCTGTTTTATAGTCCAGTTAATAGGAGGATCTATATAAATTAATTTCACATTAACGGGAATTTGTCGAACTTCTCCAATCTTATATTTATGAAATAGATATACCGTTTCAAAATAAGGAGCAATAAAATTTAATTCATTTTCAATAAATGATTCACCATTACCATAAGGGTACTCATTAGTAAAAAAACAAAGTGTTTTTTTAGGCATTAATTTTTTACCTTATAAAAATTTAAAATTAACTCACTTATTAAATTCACTTGTTCATCTAGTAATTCGTAAAACATGGGTAAACGAACTAAGCAATCCGAATAATGATCTGAATTATTTAAAACTCTATTATCGTGTTTTTGATGATAATATGGACTTTTATGAAGCGATAAATAATGGAAAACAGAATATACATTGTTTTGTTTTAGAAATGCAATTAATTCATTACGCTCATCTAAACTCTTACACACCAAATAAAACATATGAGCATTATTTGTTGCTTGCTTAGAAATAACTGGCAACTGAATTCCTGTATTAACTAAAGGTGTCAATTTATCGAAATAAATATTCCAAATTTCTTTTCTCCGTTTTTGTATTGAATCAATATTTTCTAATTGCGCAAACAAAAATGCAGCTATGATATCTGAAGGCAAAAAAGAAGAACCTATGTCAACCCAACCATACTTATCAACTTCGCCTCTAAAAAATGAGGATCTATTTGTGCCTTTTTCGCGGATAATTTCAGCGCGTTTAATATATTTTTCATCATTAATAACCAGCATCCCTCCTTCACCAGAAATAATGTTTTTGGTTTCATGAAAAGAAAAAGCTGCCATATGACCAATTGAACCTAGTGGTTTCCCATTATAATAGGAATCTATAGCTTGAGCGGCATCTTCTACAACAAATAAATTATATTTATTTGCCAATTCCATTATCTTATCCATATCACAAGCTATTCCTGCATAATGAACAGGTAAAATCACTTTTGTTTTTGAAGTAATGAGCGCTTCAATAGTTTCAACATCCATATTAGGATTATTCTTTCCGCTATCGGCAAAAATAATTTTTGCTCCACGTAATACAAAAGCATTTACGGTTGACACAAAAGTATAAGAGGGTGCAATAACTTCATCTCCTTCTTTTATATCAAGTAATATTGCTGCCATTTCAAGGGCATCTGTGCAAGAAGTTGTTAATAAAACTTTTTTTAAATTATATTTTTTTTCAAAAAAATCATGACATTTTTTTGTGAAAATTCCATCCCCAGAAATTTTCATTGACTCAACAGCCTCTTGGATGTATCGAGTTTCATTACCCGTTAAATAGGGTTTATTAAAATTAATCATTATGTGCTATATCGTTTTTATGCAAAATATTATTTTATAAACTTAGCCGGACTTCCTACGTATAACCCACCTGAAATTATATCTTTTACAACTAAAGTTCCTCCTCCAAATGTTGTTTTTTCAGCAATTTTTATATTGTCAATAATCGTAGTATTTACTCCAACAAAACATTCTTCTCCTATTTCAACAAAGCCTGAAACCGTAATTCTTGGAGATAAAAAACAATGTTTTCCAATTGACGAATTATGCGCAATTACACAACCAAGATTGAGGATACTGTTTTGATTAATTACAACATCAGAATCTATACAACAGGAAGGGTAAATTATAGTACCTTCTTTTATAATTGCGGATTTATCAACATAACTGCTAGAGTGAATAATTGTAGCAAAAGGGATTATTCCTTGAAATCGTTCAAAAAAAGATTTTTTTGCTGATAAATGTTTATATCCAATCCCAATAATAAGCTCATCAAATGATTTATTTTTAAATTCATTTAATATCATTTCTGAAGTACCAATTATTTGGTGATTATTTACCGCATCATCCTTTGAAAAATCGTCAAAAAAAACAATTTTATCATAATGCTTATCATCTATTGCAATATTAGCAATTTGTCTCCCAAGCTGCCCTGAACCTAATATAGCTAAAACTTTACTCATAAACTTTTTTTATAATTGCATTCGGTCGACCCTGTACTTGTTTAAATATCTTATTTATATATATTCCTATTAAACCTAAAAACGTTGATATAATTCCTAATATCAATACATTTATGGCTATTATAGATGTCCATCCTATTTGAATTACATCTGGATAAATAATTTTTTTTACCATTATATACAAAATAAAAAAGCCACTTAAAAATGATATTAAAAAACCGAAATAAAATAACCATTCAAGTGGTTTTCCTGAAAATGAAGTAATTGCTTCTAACATTAATGACATGCGTCTTTTAAATGAGTATGTGCTAGGCCCTTTACGCGTACCCTTTTCAACAGGAATGCCTTTTTGATTATATCCAACCCAATACATCATCCCACCAATAAACAAATTAGCATCACCAAGACTTAAAAGAGAGTTAACGTAATTACGAGTCATTAGTCTTTCTGTTAAAATATTGTAAGGTATTTTTGTATCAGATAACTTATTAATCATATACCAAAAAATATTTCCAGTAATTTTTGTAATAAAGCCACCTCTTCTAATCTCTTGATATCCATATATGACATCCAAGTCTTTGTCGTTATTAATTTCTTTATAAAAATCAATTAAGATGCTTGGAGAAGTTTCTAAATCATTATCAATTAATAAAATATAATCTCCTGAGCTGTAACTAAGTCCTGCTTGAATTGCATAATGATGTCCGAAATTTCTCGACAAATCAATAATTTTAATTTGAGGAATATTTTTTCTTTTTGAAAGTAAATATGCAAGTGAATCATCGGGAGAACCATCATTCACAAATACAAGCTCATAATCCGAACATTGAATTTGATTTAAAGATTTTTGGATTTCGGATATGAACTCTTCCAAAAATATTTTTGATTTGTATAATGTAGTAACTACTGATATTTTCATGAAAGCTCTATTTTTTTTGATGATTGATAAATTAAATACCCTGATCTATCGTTGCTGTTTGTTACGTTTACCAAAACATTGTTTTGGATATTTTTTTCTACATCAAAATCATTATTTTTTTCGAAAAATGGCATTAATGATTTTGTTTCTTCACAAAGAAAATAAACTCCCGAATGTTTTTGAATATTAACGATTGGTTCGGTAAATTGATTTAATGCGACATCTATTACCCCTTTTACAAAATCATAACCAGTAGATAGCTGAACCATATGAGATCCAATAAAATCCCCTCCCATTCTAGCACCTACTTCAATTACAAAAATTTCATTTTTATCAGTTATTTTAAATTCGGTATGACCCGCACCAAACTTAATATTTAGTGAATCTAACACTTTTTGAGTTTCTATTTTAATTTGCTCTTGAACAAATTTAGGCAAACTTGATGGTTGATGATGAGAAAGTTCAACAAAATGAGGAGCTCCAGTTGTAACTTTTTCAGTTATCGCAAGTATATAATGTACCCCCTCCCACGAAATAGTTTCTACACTAAACTCTTTTCCTTCAATAAATTCTTCAATAATAGCGTTTCCTATAAAAGATTCTGAAATAGCGTATTTAACAGCATCTTTAATTTGAAAAGGAGTTTCTACTTTTTTTACGCCTCTACTGCCAGATCTATCAACAGGTTTAATTATTACTGGATAACGAAATCCTTCTATTTGTTCTATTGGCAAATCGGCAACTAAAAATTTTGGGCAATTTATTTTTTTTTCCTCAAATGCTTTTCTCATTAAACCTTTATTAGTAGAGATTAATGAGGAGTAATAACTATTTGATACTAAATTTAATTTTTCTGCAATGTAACAAATTGTTGGAACAGCCATATCTGTTGCAATTGTAGTAATACCATCTATTTCAATAGTTTTGCAAATTTCAAATATTTTTTCTTTATCTAAAATAGAAATCGGGTAAAAATAATCAGCAATAGTTTTACATACTGCACCATCTTCCCATGCAAAACAGTGTGTTTCGATACCCATTTCTTTCGCTTTCCTAACAATAGGAATTTGTAAATAACTAGCGCCAATGATGGCAATTTTTTTCATTAATTTGGCTTTACTTATAATTTATATTAATTATTATTAATTACAGAAAATTTAACTGACTTAATTTTAATCAACCTTTTCTCAAATAATATATAAGATAGATATGAAACCAATATGGTTAAACTAAATATCAAACAATATATTATTAAATTATTAAACTGCTCCCCTACTATTTTTAGTACTACAAAACATATAATAGGGTGGTACATATACATTCCGTATGATATATCACCAAGTCTATCAAAAAATTTATTTTCTATTGTATAAAAGCATTTATCGTAGGATGCCACATTAACAATAAATACCATAAATAAAACTGAGTAAATGATGTTGTCAAAAAAATAAATTTTAATTGGATTCAGAATTATAATTAACGTAATTACCAACGCTACTATTGATGATAATGGATTATAAAGATACCTTAACCATTTACTTTTATGAAATACCATTAAAGCTCCAATACTTCCAAAAGCCATACAATCAATTCTGAATAGTTTAAAAAAATAAGCTATTTGACCCAGTTTTTTAGTTTCAATAAAATCTTTTCCGAACAATTTAATTGAAACTACTTCGCAATTTTGAAGAACAAATAATACTATTATGATAGATATAAGAGTAAGGTATAAATTTTTAATATATTTTATTAGTAATGGCCAAAATAAATAAAATTGTTCTTCAACTCCTATACTCCATGCCTGAGAAGAAAATGGTATTGCGCCAAATTTAAATAAAGTTACATTAGGCAAAATAGTAATACTTAATAATAAGACATATATAAAATTATTATCAATAATAGAGGTCGCATCAGATCTAAAGAAAGAAAAATTGGGAAAAATAAAAATAGATGATAAAACAATCAAAAAATAGAGTGGCCAAATTCTTAAGATTCTTCTTATGTAGAAATATTTAATGTTTATACTTTTAGTTTCTTCTTTTTCTTTGAGTAATAAAAAAGTTATTAAAAAGCCGCTTAAAACAAAGAAAAGGGTAACACCTTTATCTCCAAGATGTCTAATTGTTCCATTTGTCCAATAATTTTGTAGACCAAAAATATCTTTATATTGTTCTATATGATGAATAACAACCATGGATGCTGCAAAAAATCGAATAAATTTTAGTCCTTTAAAATAGACGTGTGAACTCATTTTTTGAAAACAAATGCATAACTACTTTCTTGATCTTTAATGACATTAAAGGTAGAGTCTATATTAGTGAAGTTTTTTGAGCAAATAAAATAATCGAACCTATCCTTTTTCAGATATTCATTTACATCGCAAATAGTAGTATAATTAGGAAAAGCCTTAATCCACGATTCTGTTTTTTGAAAGGATTTTTCATTTGAATTATTTTTATCTGATAATAAGATATCTATACAGGTTAATGATGGAAGATTACAATTATTAGTCATATATGAAATAAAACTTCCAATCTGATTGGTTAAACAATTCCTTGATTTTGGAGGGTAATCAACTAAATCACTTTCTCCTAATACAAAACCGCCCTTAGATTTTGGGTGTGACAAAATATAATTTCGCACTTCCTTAACCCAATGTTCACTAACATTATTTTGCATTAAATTATTATCTTCCAAACTACTGTTTAAATATTTAAAATCAGAAAAACTAAACGTATAATAAAAAGAAAAACTGATTATTAATCCTGACAAAATATATTTTAAAGCATTTAATTTTAGGTTATCTATTCCAAATAATATAGTAATTATAAAAAGAAAGCCTATTGAAGAGTATGCATAATAAGGGATTTGATACGAATTATCCATTTGATTAATCGCTTGAAACAACACAACACCAATAACCACTTGAATAGAAACAAATAAATAGATATTTATAAGACTCTTATTTTTAATAAAATAGTTATTCATAAAAAAGCCAACCAACAACAAAATACTACATTCAATAAGAATTGTAACGATGGCATATGAAACAGCTTTCCAAATTTTAATGCTATTTACCAATACATCAACTATTGAGTGGTTAGTTAATAAATTAATACTCGGAGAAAATACTTTGTATAATACAAGCATTAAAATAATGACAATAAATAATGCTCCATTTAAATAAATAAATTTCTTTTTATCAAGTTGTTTTTTATAAACTAAAAAGCCTGTCATTAAAACTAATCCACCAACCAAGCAAGGTAGTATAACTACTGATGTTGTAATTGCTATTATTGAAGTTAAAAAAAGCAATTTCCAGTTTTTATCAATCATTAAATAAAATAAAGGAAGCAAAGTATAATAGTAAATAATAAAATTTGGCCGTATCCAAAAATCAGTATAAACAGAAAACCCTGAATTAAAAATGCTCACTAAATATAAAGGGAGTAATGAAAGTGCTAAAAATGAAAAGAAAAACATAACATGTTTGCTATTAAAAAAACCTAGTACTCCAAATGAAATACTTGAAATTAAAAACGGGTATACCAAATATTTAATAGTAATAATGCTTTTTACGTTAAAAATTAATGACAACAGAGAGGTAAGCCAAATTTCAGTGTAATGATAGGAAGTAACCCCATTAAAATTAGGATTAAACAAATTATAAAAATGATAAATATTTTCCTGATGAACAGTTCCTAATGAATTAGCTATTTTAGAGTAGAATCGAACATCTTGTTCTATAGAAGTTGGCAATGTAAAACAACCATAAATAATAAAAATGGTTGGAAAAATATACAACATAGGAATAAGTGATTTCAAATTTAACTTCTCAATTTTAAATCTATTCTTATTTTGAAAACAAATATACAATAGCGGAATAAAGGCTATCACATTAATTGTTCTGACACCAACTATACAAATAGAGTATAAACAAATTATTGTAAATATTCCTAAAAAGGAATTAAAGAAATACGTTTTAATACTGTTTTCAAATTTGACATTGTATAAAAACAGTCCAATTAATAAACTTAATGCAAATAACACTATTGCTATACCTGCGAACGTTAAAAGTTGTATTATACTATAGCTTGAGCCAATCATACGAATTTATTTTATTGTGTTTATATACTTTCGAAATATTTGAAAAAGTTGAATTTCCCTGATAATACAAAAAATCACACTTACTTAATAAAAACATCTCCATGACACTTTCCTCATATATCACATATTTTAATTCTTCTTCTTTATTATATAAAGCCCATTGATGAAGTCCTTCTCCATTTAATTGCGGTTTATTTTTTGGGAATAAAATTAAATTTTGAAACTCTTTTTCAAATATTTTTTCTATAGCCGTTGAATCTGTTGCCAAATAAATACTTGAATTACTGTGCTTATGTTTTAAGTGAGCAATTAATTTTTGAATATCGTACGTTGGTTGTTTATCTGTAAAGCGAATATGAACGCCTACTGCGGAAACTAAGTTGTATTTAAATACAAAATGATTAATATTATCTGCCAAATTAGGTTTAAGTTTAATAAAATTAGGCATTTCACTATAATCTATTTGTGGCAAAAAATCCACGTAATATAATACGTCGTCAGATAAATCATCACTTAAATCGCTGCCGTAATTAATGGAATTGAAAAAACTCCCATTTATTAAAGGCTGCCATCTTCTTCTCATTTTTTTTTGCCAATTAAACACAAATAACTTTGCGGGAAATTTGATCCAAAAAGAAGATGATTTATCAATATATAAATCATACACTCCATTTTTTTTATTTTCTTTAAATAAATTAGAACTATGTGTTAGTTGTTGCCAGTTATTAATGCCTTCAATATTAGCTATATCAACACCCATCAATTCAAAACATTTATTAAAAGCATTTACTTCATTTTTATCAAACTGCCCATCAGTCCAATCAATTACAAGTTTTCGGTTGTTTTTTTTGCTGTAATCGATC
>JANXRU010000138.1 GCA_025356715.1 Bacteroidota bacterium | reverse complement strand
GGATCAGCTGAGGCTGTACCAATATTCCCAATATATTTATAATCAATTACAACGCCATCTGTATTTGCTGCGCCACCAGAGCCAACCATATCTGTTACAGGGCTCGTTCCTGCTGGAATTGTAGGGAATTGTGCATAACCTAAAGTACCAACATCAGCGCCTCCAAATTCTAATATCCACACATTGTAATATTTTGTGGGATTCCATGATGAACCTGGTTTTACTGTAGATTCAATATAGCTCATCGAATAAGGTAAAGCCGACCATCCTTTTGAAGAAACATTAATACGGTCAATACCTGATTCTGCTAAAATGGTACCTGTTGGGCTAATTTTTGCTGCACAAAAATTAATTTCTACATCAGCTGAAATACTTGCAAAAGCTGCTTGCGTAACATAAGTAGAAAAATCAGTATTTAATTTTCTGTAATCTGTATTTAATATAGCAATTTGTGAGTTTATTTGAGCCTGACTCAAATTATGACCTGTTGTTGCGCTGGCGCTATTTACCGTTTCATTACTATGAAGAATGTGAAAAATAACAGGAATATTATATACTACGGAAGCTTTCTTTCCATTTGCAAATTGTTGGTGCTTTTGCAACATACCTTGAAATGCCTCTTCATAAGTTGGATTTACCTTAGGAGAACCACAAATTCGTTTATGCGTTTCTGTATTAGGTAAATTGGAATTTTTAGAAGAAATTACTTCTTGGTTATTTTGTGCCTGAGTTGTTATACATATACTTGTAGTAATGCATAGCTGTAATAATAGTTTTGTTTTCATGACTATGATTTTTTTATAAAAATAAGTCAAGAGAAGGCGGAGGGAAATTTAAATATACAAACTCATAAAAATAGTATACAAACTCTATAAATTACAACAGAATGGAAACAATAAAAGTCTTATTCATTCATAAAATGGCGTTTACTTATACAAAATACCAGCAAACAATAATCAAGTAAAAGTTGGCAAATTAATTATATCGAAGTAAATTTATAAAAGGGAAAGAAGTAACTTTCTCTTTTATATGCTTTATGTTCTTTGTTTTAATTCAAAGAACACCAAAAAATTAATAGGTCTTTTTGCTTACTTTTTGTTTTGAATCCTATTAGCCAACAGCTTCAAACATAAATCAATAATATTAATTGATGTTTCTTTACAATCCACCTTCTTTTAAGCGCTCGGCGTTTTCAGCAAATTGTAAGGCGTCAATCATACTTTGAATATAACCGTTAGTAAAGTCAGTAAGGTTATACAATGTTAAGCCAATGCGGTGATCAGTAATACGGTTTTGAGGATAATTGTAAGTTCTAATTTTTTCGGAACGGTCACCTGTACTAACCATACTTTTACGTCGGCCAGTAGTTTCAGCTAGGCGTTTTTGGAACTCTAAATCATATAATTTGGAACGTAACATCTCCATCGCTTTTTCACGATTACCTAATTGGTTACGTTGTGTTTGGCAAGTAACTACAATTCCTGATGGTTTATGCGTTAATATTACTTTCGATTCTACCTTGTTTACATTTTGCCCTCCAGCACCACCACTTCGGGCTGTAGCCATCTCAATATCAGCAGGCTTAATTTCTATATCCCATTCTTCTGCTTCTGGTAATACTACCACTGTTGCTGCCGAAGTATGTACACGGCCTGCCGCTTCTGTTGCAGGCACACGTTGTACACGATGCACACCGCTTTCAAATTTCATGGTTCCAAAGGCATTGTCACCTTTTACATTAAACACAATTTCTTTGTAACCACCCATTGAACCAGGACTTTCGTCAACTAACTCTAATTGGTAACCTTTTATTTCGCAATAGCGACGGTACATATCAAATAAATCCCCTGCAAAAATAGCGGCTTCATCTCCTCCAGTACCACCACGAATTTCCATAGTGCAATTCTTTGCATCTTCAGGGTCTTTTGGTATTAATAATAAAC
Organism: Bacteroidota bacterium; assembly: GCA_025356715.1. The sequence goes on along the minus strand of JANXRU010000138.1, from coordinate 2,317 downwards.
GAACTTCTTCTTGTAGTTTTTCTTCAGCTAATCGGTTTTCATCTAATTCGGCCTTAGCCATATCCAAAAAATCTTTGTCCTTTTCGGTAGCTAATACTTCTTTTGCACCATTAATATTATCGGTTATTTGCTTGTATTTATAGTACGCTTCCACTACAGGCTGTAATCCTTTATATTCTATATTTAATTTTTTAAATAAACGCATATCAGCAATCACACTAGGATCACCTAATTTAGCTTCAACATCAGTATAACGCCTTTTTATTTCTTCTAATTTATCTAACATAATTATTCATTAAGGTAACAATCCGCGAAAATACTAAATCTATTGTGATTGACCGTTTTTTACCTCAGTTTTTGTTAATTGTGTTGTAATATTTCTAATTTTTATAAATTATTAACAAGATTATCTTATTTTTGACAAAAAAACAGAACTGAAATGAAAAAAATCACATTATCGTTATCACTACTATTATCTTATGTAGTTTATTCTCAGGATTTTATTGGGTTTAATCAAAGTAATTATGCTGGTGTATCTGGCGTATACCAACAGCCTGCAAGTATTGTGGATGGTCGTATGAAATTTGATATGAATTTGGTTGGATTAAATGTTATGTTATACAATAACTACATTGGAATGGACCGAAGTGCACTTGCTCGTACCAAGGATGCTAATGGTAATACTACCATGGCTGCCTTCAACGATCCTCAGTTTAATACCAATTATCTTTCAGCAAAAATAAACTCGAGTGATAAAAGCATCTATTTCAGTAATCGTATTGTTGGGCCGTCTTTTATGTTTAATATCAATCGCAAAAACGCTATTGCATTATCATCTGGTGTTAGAACTTATTTAAATATTGATGGTATATCTCCTGATTTAGCAAAATTAGCATTCAACGAATTTAAATACCCAACTTTATGGGTTCAAAATTTACAAAATAAATCATTAAGTGTTCAGGAAATGTCTTGGGCAGAATATGGATTAACTTTTGCGCATGTATTTAAAGATGATAATGAACATTACTTTAAAGCTGGAGCTACCGTTAAATTACTACAAGGTATTCAATCGGCATATATTTTTGCGGATAATTTAGATTATAATTTCTTAACCAAAGATACGGTTACCATTTTTAGTTCAGATGTTAAATATGGTCACTCCAGTAATTTAAATGTTGGCGATATTTCTTTTGGTGGTAATAATTCTGGAACTAAAGTGTTTGATTATAGTCAATCTTACCCAGGCGTAGGTTTCGATATTGGTTTTGTTTATGAATATCGCCCTGATTACAAAAAGTATAAATATGACATGGATGGCCAAAAAGATTTATGGCGTAAAGATAAAAATAAGTACAAATTAAAAATTGGTTTATCAATCACTGATATGGGTTCTATTAAGTTTAAAAAAGGTGGAGTAGGTAATGATTTTCATGCTAATGTAAGTTTATGGAATTTAAAACCTATACAACCTAAAAACTTAGGAGAGTTAGATGATACTTTAAAGGGCAGATACGGAACTTCTGGTTCTAGTACTTACCGTATGAATTTACCTACAGCTATTAGTTTGCAAATTGATTATCAAATATGGAAAGATTTTTACTTGAATCTGACACCTTATATAGCATTTCAATATAAAAAGAATGATACTAAAGTTCATGATATTTCTAGTATTGCTTTAACTCCAAGATGGGATCATAAATGGTTTGGTGTATTTGTGCCAGTTCAATACAATTTTTTAGATGGCTTTAGATTAGGTGCTGCCGTTAGATTAGGTCCATTGGTTGTTGGTACAAGTAACCTTTCTCCAATTATTGGCCAAAAAACGATTTATGGTGCAGATATTTACACAATGTTGAAATTTCCAATTCCTTATGGTAAACCAAAAGATAAGGACAAAGATGGCGTATCTAACAAAAAAGATTTATGTAAAGATATTGCTGGCGTTTGGGAGTTTATGGGTTGCCCTGATAAAGATGGAGATCATATTCAAGATAAAGATGATAAATGCCCTGATGTACCAGGAACAAAAGAATTACAAGGTTGCCCTGATAAAGACGGTGATGGTATTACCGACTTAGAAGATAGTTGTCCGGATGATAAAGGTTTAGCTGAATTTAAAGGCTGCCCTGATAGAGATGGAGATAAAATTATTGATAAGGATGATGAATGTCCGGATGATGCTGGTATAGCTGATTTTCTTGGATGCCCTGATAGAGATGGAGATTTAACTCCTGATAAGTACGATGCTTGCCCAGATATTGCTGGCCCTAAAGAATACAAAGGATGCCCTGATAAAGATGGCGATACCGTATTAGAC
>JANXRU010000117.1 GCA_025356715.1 Bacteroidota bacterium | reverse complement strand
CATTTGTACTATCCATACGAATTGATCTTTTAGCATCATTAATAGCATCTTCTAATTGTTTGTATTTTAAGTAAATTTTAGCACGTTCATTATAAAGACTAGCGTCATTAGGGTTTTCCATTATTTTTTGATTAACCGCTTTTAATTCGGGCGCATTAATTATTTTATATAAGGAATCTGTATGCGCAATATTTTCGGTAAGTTTTTCCTCACCTGGCTTGCAAGAATTAAGAAAAAAAACAATAAGTGTGAAAACTAAAATAGAAATACGCATAAGATTTTATCGGTTATTTGTGAATTTAGGATTACGAATATACGAATCCATTTACTAAACACAACCACCTAACTTGTCATACAGTTATCCACAGACTTTGTTTACAATTTTCCTGTATCTCTCAACGACTATTTTATTATACTATTAAATTTACACTTATGAACAAACAACTCCCTTTCATTACAGCATTTTTGATACTTTCTTTTTTAGTTCGTGCACAACCTAAAAAAGAATATTATGATAATGAACAAACTAAATTAAAATCAGAAACCAATATTGTAAAAGGCATGCCTCATGGCAAACATGTCGAATTTTACAAAAACGGAAATATATCTCGAAAAGGTTTATTTTACAATGGGAAAGAGGATAGTACTTGGTACTTTTTTTATGAAAATAAAACGCTTAAAGCCATCGAAAATTATAACCGTGGCAAAAAACATGGGCACTTTTCTTATTATTTTAAAGATGGGGCTTTAGCCCAACAAACTGTATTTAAACTTAATTTATCGGATAGTATTTGGACATCCTATTACGAAAATAAACAAGTAAAAAGCAGAGAAACATTTGCTAACGGGAAAAAACAAGGGGATTGGCTATATTATTTTGATAATGGACAACTCGAAAGTTCTGGAAAATTTGACAATGACTTGAAAGATGGCGAAGTAAAAACGTTTTATAAAAATGGAAAACCTGCCTCCATTAAAACATATTGTAAAAATAAACTGTGTGGTATTGACAAGGAGTTTTACGAAAATGGAGTTTTAAAATTTGAAAAAAAATATGAGATTTTTCCAAAATATGTATCTCGCATTGAAAACGGAAAAGAAATAAAAGAACAAAAAGATTCTATTGTTAGTTTATTAATGACGATGAATGATGAGCGTGGTAAAACTGTCATCATTAATGGAAACGGAACACTAACAGCTCAGTATACAGGAGGGATTATTAAAGCACAAGGCGCTTATAAGGAAGGTCAAATGAATGGAGTTTGGCGTTATTTCCATCCAAACGGAGAGTTAGACTATGAAGCGGTTTATAAAAATGGCATCTTAAATGGTTACTACTCCTCTTATTATCAAAATCATAAAGTAAAAAGTGAAGGTAATTTCACTGATGGAAAGAAAAATGGAATGTGGAAATTTTACACAGAAAAAGGAGAGAAGGAAATGGAAGGTCCGCTTAAAAATGGGCTACGTAACGATAAATGGATATACTACTACGCCAATGGAAAAAAAGAATCGGAAGGTAATTTTATAGATGATAAGCAAACTGGGACTTGGGAATATTTTTACCCGACTACTGAAAAATGGAAAATTGGTAATTTTGAAAATGATTTGAAAATAGGTATTTGGACTACTTGGTTTGAAAATGGAAAAACATTACAAGAAGGGCCTTATGCTTTAGGTAAAGAAAATGGACAATGGAAAAGTTGGTTTGATAATGGGCAATTAAAAGATCAAGGTTCCTTTAGTAATGGCGAAATAACTGGATTGTGGGAGGGTTGGTATATTAACGGGAAGCCAAATTATAAAGGGTTATATAATGATAAATCAAAGAAACAAGGCGCTTGGGAGTATTGGTTTGAAACAGGAAATTATCGTGAAAAAGGTCATTATGTAAATGGCATTAAGCATGGTCATTGGACTGCTTATTTTGAGAAAGGTAATTTTGTTGATAGTGATGGTGATTATGAAAAAGGGCATCAACATGGCACTTGGTTATATTATTACGAAACAGGAGGCTTAATGAAAGAACAAAACTTTAAAGAAGGTCATTTGTCAGGTAAATCCATTGCTTATTACTCCAATAATGCCATTCAATCCGTAAGTAATTATAAAGTAATTAGTGAAAAACGAAAAGGAAAAAAACAAAGTGTTGCTAACGGTGATTGGATTTTTTATGACAAAACTGGTAAGGAAATTAGCCGGATAACCTATAAAAATGGTGTGAAAAAATAATTATAAATGTTAATTGTAAATTTGAATTAAGAAGTATATTTATAAAAATAAATAATGATGGCATTACCTTTTAAACAAATTATACTTTTAAGTTCAATTGCTTTTTTATGCGGAGCTTGTGGTGGAAACAAACAAGAGGATATAGATGATGATAATGATATAAATACCATAGTTAAATTAGATTCGCAAAAAATTTCGGCACAAAATGTTTTTAATGCATTACCAGGCCGTACTCAAATTATTAATCTTACTACTAAAGCTCAAGCAGAATATAACGCTGCCGTGTTAAGTGATCCTAATAACGTAAATAAATATACCATTGAAACAAGTCAAGCACTAAATTTAGGTGTCTATGGTTCTGATTTGAATGTTACAGGAGTATTTGAACAAACGCAAGAATCCATGCTGTTTTTAAATTGCGTCAATATCTTAGCCAAAAATTTAGGTGTTAGCAATGCATTTGATGAAAAAATGGTTAACCGAATGGAAGCGAATAAAGAGAATAGAGACTCAACAATGGAAATTATTTCTCAATCATTCAGAAATGCAGATATTTATTTAAAAGAAAATGGTCGTCCAGGCACATCGGCATTAATAGTTGCTGGAGCTTGGATTGAAGGGATTTATATAGCGTGCAATACAGCAAAAGACACTAAAAGTGAAGAGGTTGTAAAAGAAATTTTTTCTCAAACAGAATCTTTAAAATATTTGATTGAATTATTAGTAGCTTCTAAATTAAGTACCGAAACTAATTATCTAATTACTGATTTAAAAGATTTAGAAATTTTATGTAATTCAAAAACGGATGGCATATACACGCTTGATGCTTTAAAAGAATTAGATACAAAAATAACTAGCTTAAGAACTAAGGTTACTTCATTTAAATAAATTTTAACTATGGCCTATATATTACCAGTTAATGGCATTGAACCTTCATTTGGCAACAATTGTTTTATTGCACCAAATGCAACGTTAGTTGGTGATGTAATTTGCGGTGATGATTGTAGTTTTTGGTTTAATGCTGTAGTGCGAGGCGATGTTAATTCAATACGACTTGGTAATAAGGTAAATATTCAAGATGGTGCAGTCATTCATTGTACGTATAAAAAAACAAAAACAGTTTTAGGCAATAACGTATCTGTTGGGCATAATGCCATTGTGCATGGCTGTTTAGTTCATGACAATGTACTAATTGGTATGGGCGCTATAGTAATGGATAATTGCGAAATAGGGAGTAACAGCATTATCGCTGCAGGTGCTGTTCTTACTGAAGGAACAATAGTGCCAAGTGGATGTATTTATGCAGGTGTTCCCGCAAAAAAAGTAAAAGACATTTCGCAAGAGTTAATTCACGGCGAAATAAATCGCATCGCAGACAATTACTTAATGTACAGTGATTGGTTTAAAAAATAAATAGGACGTAATAAAATTTTACATCTTCACTAACCAACTGTTCCAAATTGTTCCTTTCGTACCTGAAAGAGTAACTGCATAAATACCTTCTTCAAAACGAGACGATGGAATTTGTATCAATGACTGATTAACCCCAGAATATTGTTTAGTATAAATGATTTGTCCTAGCGTATTATGAACTTCCAACTTAAAATCCAATGCATTTTCTGATACTACATCTAAAAATGTATTTTCAGTCGAAGTTGGATTTGGAAATAATTTCACATGAATATTACCTACAAAAGTTTCTGAAACAGCTGTTGTAACTCCCGTTCCTTTCAATAAAATGGCGGTTGTAGATAAGGCAGGTAAATTAATAGTAAAAGTATTTGCAGAAACAACCACTGAATTACTAGCAAGTGCATTACTTGTGCGAGAAATAAATGTTTCGGTACTTGGTAAAGCATTTAATTGTTTTGTGATATATGAGCCATTTGGAATGGTAAAATTACTCAAAGTCATACTTACTGTTTTCATTGAAGTTAAATGCCTGTTAACCAAAATAACGGTCATCGAATCGTTAGTTGTATTAACGGAAGAGTATGCCGATACATTTAACTCTTGATTGGAGACAGATTTAACTCGCGTGGTTTTAGCATATTTACTAAACAAGTGCATGGTTTCCCACATCCCAATGTTCCAATACCAAGGTGAAAATAAAGCCACGCCATTATCAGCAAAAGTACCTAGCATAGAGGCGTAACTTACCGAACTCACATTTGGATTAACGTGTGTAAAACCATATTCGGAAACGGCAAAACTAACACCATGATTGGGCCCCATGTATTGATTTAACCAACGATTGCATCGTTCAAACACAAACTCTTGTGTAATGGTATTGTCCCAACCAGAAGCTGCTGTTGTTTTTACACCGTTAGCACCTGGGTAACTATAAGTAGTATCAAAATAAATACGGTGCAGTTGAACCACCTCGGCGCTATTAGATTCATTAGGATAGCTGTGTATATCAATCACATCTAACAATCTAATACCTGAAGCAGTTTGTTCTTCGGAAATGCGCTTAATAAAAAATTCTAACCAAGTATAACTTTGTCCGTTCAGGGCTAAAACTTTTGCATTGTTCCAAGCATACCATTGCCACTCACTAGCAGGCACTGGTCCTGTTAATTTAATATTTGGAAATTTAGCACGCGCTTTTTTTGCTACCGAAAAATATAATTGCATAAAGGCTTCGGCAGTTGGTTGTGTTGGCATCACATCATCATGTGTATCGCTCCAAATATCCGCCTCATTATCCATACTCCAATATTGTATTTTAGTATTATTTAATCCTAAGCCTCCCACACCAAACCAATTATCTAAAATTTTTACAGTAGAATCGGCAGGCCAATTTTGAGTATATAAATTAGGATTACCAGCTGTTGTTGCTACACTCCCTCCTGCTCCATTAGGAACACCACCACCTGCTAAATTTTGCAAAACACCGCTCCAATAAGAGGACCCATTATAAGCCCAATCATTAAAATTATTACTTGTATTAGAAGCAGCTTTGCCAATTAACTGAAAGCCCCACATACCTTGCGCATCGGGTAAACTATCACCTAACTTTTTTGCTTGAAAATCCCAATCCGTTTGATATACATTATTATACCAATCTGGGTGGCAGGTGATTTTTTTTCTCCAATTATATCTGCTACAATTGTTTCCTCCATTTTCACGCGAAAAACGTAAACC
>JANXRU010000134.1 GCA_025356715.1 Bacteroidota bacterium | reverse complement strand
TATCTACGCAATCAAGTTCTACATCTGTAGACTCTCAGTTATTAATGGATATTAAAAACGAATTAATTGAAATTAAGAATAAGATGAAGGGATAAAAAGAATTATTTTATTTAACTAATTTTTGCTCAAGCGCATTATTAGTTAATTATTATTTTTTCTTCTGTCATTATTTTTAATGCTTTCTCAGTTTCATTTTGTCCGTCTGTTAATGAGCCTGGAAGCATTATTAACCGTTTCTTAATTTTGCCTTGATTGTCTTCGAATAAAACTTCAAATCTTGAACGTGTCAAACCTACAATTGCTTTTTTAAATTTAACGCTTTTAATTTTTTGGCGATCAATTATTGGCGATGCTGAATTATTAAGGCTACTTACAATACCGTAAACTAAATAAATTCCTAATACTCCAAATAAAATTGATTGAACTGTCTTGTCATTTTTATAGTTATTGTATGCGAAATAAAAAAGGCCTAATGAAAGTATGCTGTAAATTATTAGTATTCTTAAAATGTTATTTCCAATGGTCACTTTAGCCACATTTCCAACTATTCCATCTCTAGTTAACACTATTTTGTCAGGTAAAATATGGCAAAAGCCCGTCTTTGTTTTAAATATCTTTTCGTTTTCCACTTTCGTGTTTTAAATGGTATCCAACTTATAAATCAACGCTACCGCATAAGCATTCACGCCTTCGCCTTTGCCTACGTATCCAAGGCCTTCGTTGGTAGTAGCTTTAATAGAAACATCATTTGGCGTAATATTCATAATAGGAGCTAACACATTTTGCATGGCTGTAATATGTGGATTTACTTTAGGAGCTTCCAAACTTAATGTAGCATCAACGTTTCCAATACCATAGCCATTTTTGGTTAAGAGATCAACTACTTCTTTCAATAATAATTTACTATCTGCGCCTTTATATATAGGGTTATCATTAGGGAAATGAAAGCCTATATCTCTTAAATTAGCTGCGCCTAATAAGGCATCGCAAATAGCATGTAATAACACATCAGCATCACTGTGTCCTACACATCCTTTATCAAATTCTAATTTAATGCCACCCAACCACAACTCTCTTCCTTCACCTAATGGATGTACGTCATATCCAAAACCTATTCTAATATTTACCATTTTTTTATTATATGATTGTAAACTAATTTTATTAGAATATCTCTAAAAATTAGATTTTTTTAGGCGAACGATAAATTAAAAATATAGCAGACATAGGGTCTGTAAGGCTTTTAATTTTGAAGTTCAACGACAAAAAAGCAATTTTCCGAGACATTCATTAGGGGATTACCCTTTCAACAATTTCCTCAGGTTTGTTAGGTAATTTGCCAAACACATCTAAGAATTTTATTTTAGGTGTCCAAAATGCGCCACCTTCTATATGAATATAAATACGATTAATATTAATTAATTTATTGTTAAGCGTTACAAATGCCTCATATTTATGATCGATGGGCGATTTAATTAAAAATATTTGTTTTTTCTTATAAGAAACAAAATTAAAATAAAAGGTTTTTTTTGCAGAATCTAATAAGTGAACATCAATACCGTAAGCATATTTTTTTTGAATAATGTTAAGAGATTCTGTACTACCATCGGTTTCGTAATTTTTCCAAAAAATTTTAATAGGTTCTTTTTCGTTCAATTCACCTTTTTCAGTATAATTTAACTGGTAAATAAGCGTATTGGTATTATTGGTTCTTTGAACATAAAACAACTGATTTTTAATGTCTTTTGGTACTGGAAATTCTTTTCCATCCTTTGCCTTAGCTTGACTTTTAGCTCCAATAGAAAGCAAAATTAAGCAAACAAAGAAAAGCGTGTGTTTAGAAAAATATGCTTTTATTAATTTCATATGTCTAATTTATTGTTTTTTAATTGTCATATGGTTACCCAGTTTAGTTATTGGTATTTCGGTAAACATGGGTATTTCATTAACTAATTTTAATGGGGTACTTATATTATAGTAGGGCGCAAATTTAATTGTAGTTATTGAAATAAGCTAACGAATCAACTGTTAAATTTACTTATTTTTAAGTAATTCTGCCATCGTAAACTGCTTGATTTTGATGTCTTTAACACCTGAAAAGGCTATATGAGAAGCATAATGCGGATTAATATTTAATTCTTTTAAATTCCATTTAATTTGCTCACAAGTTGCAAAATCTTTCTCAATTACCATATCTGGTAATAAAATACCTAATCCCTTACCATTGGCCTTACTTACGGCTTCTTTTTTTGTCCATAAGGAAAAAAAATCAGGAATAGGATTAGTAGAATTTGTTAGGTCTTCTAATTCTTTTTCAGATAAGGAAATGGAATAATCGTCGATACAAATATCTCTTTCCTTTTCTATATCAATACCTAAGCGCGTGGTTTTTGATAGAGCGCATAACACATAATCATCCGCATGGGCAATACTAAAATCAATGCTTTCGTTAATACTTGGCCTGCCGTATTCATCTACTTGATAGTGATTTAAAATATCAGCAGAATATCCTTCCGAAATTAAAAGTTGTTTTAATAGTAAGCGAGCTAATACACTACGCAATTGTTCATCTTTCCGTGGATACGTTTTAATTTTATCTTGCATAAAGTTGGGTAACAGATTCAACCAAGAGTTTAAATAGTCTTTGTCTTCAAGTTTTATGTCTATTACACCAAGGTATATCATGTTGGTAAAAGTACTAAATTATACTATTTATTTGTTACTGTTGATATTACTTAGAAGTGTCACCCTTATTCCGATCTATCGGGATAAGGGTCTTGATGAGACGCTGATACCAATAACTATCTGCATTAGTATTCCTTAAAATTTCCTGTTTTAAACAAGGCAAAAAATGGTATCTTTAATCCCGATTAGTTTAAAAAAACATCATCCTTTTAAATTCAGAAAAATATGAGCGTTTACGAAAAATATAAAGCAGTAATTGGTTTAGAGTGCCACATACAATTGCTTACCAAAACAAAAATGTATAGTAATGATATTGCAGAATATGGTGCTATGCCTAACACCAATGTGAGTGTTATTACCTTAGGTCATCCTGGTACTTTACCAAAAGTAAATAAACGAGCTATTGAATTTGCTGTAAAATTGGGTATTTCCGTTCATTCTGATATTCGTGAAGAAAATCAATTTGCTCGAAAAAATTATTTTTATGCCGATTTACCGAAAGGTTATCAAATTACACAAGACAAAACTCCTATTTGTACGGGAGGATATGTTGATATTAAATTAAAGGACGGCACTGAAAAACGAATTAACCTAACTCGTATTCACATGGAAGAAGATGCTGGGAAAAGTATGCACGACATTGATCCTTTCGAATCGTTAATTGATTTGAACCGAGCTGGAACACCTTTATTAGAAATTGTGACAGAGCCTGACTTTACTGGTAGTGAGGAAGCTTATGTATATTTAACGGAAGTAAAAAAATTAGTACGTTACCTTGATATTTGTGATGGGAACATGGAAGAGGGTTCACTTCGTTGTGATGCCAACGTTTCAGTAATGTTGAAAGATGCTAAAGAGTTCGGAAAAAAAGTAGAAGTAAAAAACATGAACTCTTTCCGTAATGTGCAACGGGCCATTGACTTTGAAATTAAACGTCAAATCGATTTGTTAGAATCAGGAGAAGAAATTGCGGGAGAGACTCGTAGTTTTAATGCAACAGATGGTTCAACCTTTGCATTAAGAAGTAAGGAAAATGCGAATGATTACCGTTATTTTCCTGAACCAGATTTACAACCTGTAATTGTAACACAAGAATATATTAATTCAATAAAGGCTCAAATGCCTGAATTACCAAGTGAATTGTTTAATAAGTTTACTAAAGAATTCGGACTATCAGAATACGATGCTTACAATTTAACGGATTTAAAAAGCTTGGCGTTATATTTTAATGAATTAGTTTCTTTTACTAAAAATTATAAAGCTGCTGCTAACTGGATGATGGGAAGTATTAAATCCTATTTGAATGAAAATGCAATTACCATAGAACAATTTAAAGTAATACCAAAAACGATTGCAGATTTAATTACTTTAATAGATGAAGGGAAAATTAGTAATGCGGCAGCTACACAAAAATTATTTCCAGAGTTGATGTTAAATCCAACAGAATCGCCTTTGAGTATTGCGCAACGCTTAGATATTATACAAAGTAATGATACAGGTGCTTTACAAGAATTGGTTGATCAAGCGTTGGCTAAATACCCTGAAAAAATCACTGAATATAAAAATGGCAAAACCAATTTGTTAGGATTATTTGTTGGCGAAGTGATGAAATTAGGAAAAGGTAAAGCAGACCCTAAAATGGCAAATCAATTAGTTAAAGAAGCTTTGGAGAAATAATTATTTTTCTAATCAATATTTACATTTAAAAAAACCGTAGAAATATATCTCTGCGGTTTTTTTATGTGTCTAAATTAATTATTGCTGTTATTCTTGAGATTCGAAACTATAACCAATCTTTTTGTATTCTAAAGGAAGGTCTTTTAATATTTGACCTGTTTCTGTTTCGTTATTATGTTTTCTACGAATATATTTATTCCCATTTGCACTGTTAGGGAAATATATGAATTCAATTGTGTCAACAGAAAATTTGTTCCATATATATTTATAAAGTGGAGATCCGTGCCCATAGCACAAGCCTCTAATTATTTTTTCATTTGAAGAAAACGTTGGATTAATAAATTTAATTTTTTCAGTAAAATCTCCATTTGTTTTCTGTAAGAAAACATCATAAATATCACGAGAACAACAGCCTGATAAAGGATACCAATGATATAAATAATCATGTTTTCCATCCCCATTAACATCTCTTATTGAGTCATTAATATATGTCATTGACCATTCAGTTTGTTTGTGAACAGTAATAAATTCTCCATTCTCTAATTTTAAGATGTTAATAGAGTTTATTGTTTGAAAATTTTGCTTTACAAATAAGTGTTTGATTGTTTTAGAGAAAATGTAGCCATAATTAATTTCTAATGCGTCAGAATGGTATTTATATGAGTCCTTACTTTTACTTAAAGTATCTATGATAGATTTTAATGATTTTTCTGCTTTTAAACTGTCATTAACTTGCTGTAGTTCGAATCCTTCTTGTGTTTTTTTAGAAGTTATTTGTGCTTTTAGAGTTTTTGAAATTGTGTCGAATTTCTCTTTTCCAGAGCTTTTGTTATTTTTTGAATTACAAGCTACTAAACTTAATGAAATTATAGTTGCTAATATTTGTAATGTTTTCATAAGGCTTTAACTAATTGAGTATTATTTTTTTTGTCCTTTGATTTGTAACAACATATTAAATAAATGCGCTGTGGCTACTGCATCTCCTTCCGCACGATGCCTCGCATTATTAGGGATATTTAATGATGCGCACAATTTCCCTAAACTATACGATGCTTTTCCTGGTATTAATTTACGACTCATTTGTACGGTACATAATTTATCGCGTTTAAATTCATAACCAAGAATGGCAAATTCATCACGAATAAAATTATAATCAAAGCTCACGTTATGCGCTACAAAAGTTCTATCAGTAGTGAGTTCAATAATTTTTTGAGCGATATCCTGAAATTTGGGTGCTTGTGAAACCATCGCATTACTAATACCTGTAAGGCTTGTATAGAAAGGCGAAATGTAGCACTCTGGGTTAACCAACGATGTAAATGTTTCTGTTACTTGTAAACCATCATGAACAATAATACATATTTCTGTAATTCGTCCAGTCGGAAATTGAAATTTCCCTCCGCAGGTTTCTATATCGATGATTGCAAACATTAATTATAAAATTTGCTAAGCCTTATAGAACAACCATTTACCAAGCTCTTTCCAGCTTGCTTTTTTACCATACATTAAAATTCCTGTGCGATATATTTTACCAGCAAGCCATGTAAAAAACAGAAATCCTGCAACAAGCATCGTCATTGATAATACCAATTCCCAAACTGGCACATCAAATGGTAAGCGCACCATCATCACAATAGGAGAGGTAAGTGGAAAAATAGAAAAGAACTGCGCAATGCCCGAATTCGGGTTAGTCATAACGCCTTGCGCGATAGCAAAACCAAATATCATGGGAACTGTTATAGGTAGCATAAATTGTTGCGTATCAGCTTCGCTATCTACAGCAGAGCCAACGGCTGCAAACAAAGCGGCGTATAATAAATAACCCACTAAAAAATAAAAAGCGAAACAACCCAGTATTAAGGGAATGTTTAAATCATTGGCATAATTAATCCATTCAATTACATCTTGTGGTGTTTGAATTTTATCCATTTTATCGGAATGCGCCAAAATATCATTTTTCATGACAATTTCTGTTTGTAAATTTTGCTTGGCGGTGTCTTTCAATTGGTCTTTTAGCAATACGCTCGTAACGGTTATATTAATAAACAATGTGAGCACTATCCATAAAATAAATTGCGTTAATCCCACTAATGCCACACCAACAATTTTCCCTAACATCAATTGAAATGGTTTAACAGAAGATACAATCACTTCCACAATTCGGCTTGATTTTTCTTCGATAACACCACGCATGACTTGTGCGCCGTATAAAAAAATCATCATGTAAATAGCAATGGCACATCCAAATCCAATAGCCATATTTAATTCTGTATTTGTTGCTTTATCTTTGCCCTCGTCTGTTACCATATTTAAAAGGAGTTTCACGGGACGACGGGCATTATCTATTTTAGTTCTATCAATACTATCGCCTTGTAAACGGTAATCAAATAAAATATTTTCAACATTATTTACGATGTATTCTTCAGTACTGATGCCAGGCTGTTTTCTGTAATATAAATTTGGGGTTGATTTTAAATTATTGATTAAATCGTAATGTAATTCTAGTACTAAATCGTATGGGCCATCTTTTAATTTGTCTTTCGCACTTTTTAAAGATCCGCTACCGTATGTGAATTTTATTTTATCGGTATTAGGAATTTTATCTACAAATAATCCGCTACGGTCTAATACAAAAATTTGGTGATCTGTCTTATCTCTTAAACCAAGCCAAATAGGTACAATCATCACACCAGCTATTAATACAGGCCCCAGAATGGTCATTAATAAAAATGATTTTTTCTTAACTCTCGAAAAATATTCACGTTGTATAATTAAAAATAGTTTGTTCATGTATATAGTTATGAATGATAAATTATAAGTTATAAGTGCTAGATAATTTATGTAGTTTATAATGTTTTTCAGTAGTGATTATTGTGCTTCGTAACATTTTCAGTAATTCAACTACTCCGTAAATGCGTCTTGTGTATGTAAGGTGGCTTTGTTTTCTACTACCGAAATAAAAATATCGTTCATAGAAGGAACAATTTCATTAAAGGCTAAAATCTCCGCATTACTTAAAACAGCCTGTAGTAGGTCATTTGGCTTATTTCGTCGTAATATTTTAATAGTAACCGTATGGATATCTCCTGCCGATTTTTTATCAATTAATTCCGCGCCTGCCCATAAGGCATTAATAAATCCCATTAAATTCCCTTTAAAGGTAATGTTAAACATATTGGTTTTATAAGTATCACGAATTTCTTTAACTGAACCGTCCAATAGTTTTTCTGATTTATTAATGAGTGCAATGTTATCACACAACTCTTCTACACTGCCCATATTATGAGTTGAAAAAATAATCGTAGCGCCTTTATCTCTTAATTCTAAAATTTCATTTTTGATGAGCTGAGCGTTAATAGGATCAAAACCACTAAAAGGCTCATCTAATATTAATAATTTTGGTTCGTGCAAAACAGTTACAATAAATTGTACTTTTTGTTGCATGCCCTTACTCAACTCTTCAATTTTTTTATCCCACCAACTTTCTATTTCAAATTTCTTGAACCAAGCTTGTAATTTTTGTTTAGCATCCGCTTTTTTTAAACCCTTTAATTGAGCCAAATACATTACCTGTTCACCTACCGACATTTTTTTATACAAACCTCTTTCCTCAGGTAAATAGCCAATGTAATCAACATGTTTAGGGTTTAGTCGTTCTCCATTAAAAATTACTTCGCCACTATCTGGACCAGTAATTTGATTAATGATTCGGATTAACGACGTTTTTCCTGCACCATTAGGCCCTAATAGACCAAATATTTTTTGTGGTTCAACTACTAAGCTTACGTTATTTAAAGCAACATGTTTGGCGTAGTTTTTATATATGTTTTTTACTTCTAAGATAGGTGCCATTTTTTATTTTTTCAATTTAGGAAAACAGTGAATATGGTTTTTATTATCAAAATTACACATCGCCAAATTATCAAATTATTTTTTACTCTACATAAAACACTAAACCTTTCAAATACTCTCCTTCAGGAAAATTAGGAGTAATGGTATGATCGGCTGGTTGAGAAATGGTATGTAATAATTTCAAATGCCGACGAGATTCAATCGCACCGGCCGTTACACTATTATAAAACAATTTTTTATCAATAACACCCGAACAAGAAAATGTAAATAATATACCACCCTTTTTTATGTTTTGTAAAGCCATTGCATTCAGACGTTTGTAGCCAATCACAGCGTTATGAGATACATCTTTACTTTTTGCGAAAGCGGGAGGGTCTAAAATAATAACATCATAATCTTTCCCATGATCTTTCAAATAATCAAAGGTATCAACCGCAAAACCTTCGTGATTAGTAACATTATTTAGCGTTGCATTTTTGTTACATAAATCAATGGCTTTAGCACTTGAATCAACCGAATGAACCATGCTACAACCATGTTTGGCAGCATACATTGAAAATCCTCCTGTGTATGAAAACGTATTTAAAACGCGTTTATCTTTACTATAAGTTCCTAATAAACTTCTGTTTTCCCGCTGGTCGATAAAGAAACCTGTTTTTTGTCCATTGATAAAATCAATATAAAATTTCACACCGTTTTCAACTACCACTAACTCCTCATTACAAGAACCAAACAAATATTCGTTGGTTAAATTCAACGCATAGTGTCCTGGTAAAGTTTCCGAACTTTTATCATACACTGATTTTAGTCCTAATTTAAATACTTGGTGTAATGCTTCCGTAATATCAATTCGACTCCTATGCATTCCAATACTATGTGCCTGAAAAACAATGTGCCCATCGTAATAATCCATGATTAGGCCTGGTAAGCCATCGCCTTCGCCAAATACTAAACGAAAGACGTTGGTGCTTGGATTATTGGCTAAGTTTAAAAATCCACGAAAGGCTAAGGCTTTTTCTATTTTTTTTGCCCAAAAAGTAACATCAATTTGTTGTTTGCTAAATGAAATAATACGAGCGGTAATACTAGCTTTTTGGTAATGAGCCATGCCTAAAAACTGCTGTTTGGCGGAATAAATTTCTACAATATCGCCATCCACAATATTAGAATCGGTTATTTTAATGGCACCTGAAAACACCCATGGGTGAAAACGTTGTATAGGCTCCTCTTTGCCATTGTGTAGTATTAATTTTGGATATTCTGTCATATTACAAATGTATAGGATAATTGATTGTTTTGGGCTTTTAAAACTAATTTTTTAACTAAATTTGTTGTTCATAAAATTATAAGCATTTTGGTGTTATAGCCAATTTAAATCATTAAAAAATTAACTATGACAACATCTGAACTATTTATTTCATTTATAAAAAAATAGATAATAAATATAGCAGATGACAACTAAAAAAATTAACTATGATAACATCTGAAATTAAATTGAAAATTACGGTTGATGAAAACCAATTACCACATAAAATTGAATGGGAAGCTCCAGACGCGCAAGAAGGAAGCATTTGTAAAAGTATGATGTTAGCGCTTTGGGATGAAAAAGAAAACAATACCATGCGTATTGATTTATGGACTAAAGAAATGAGTGTAGAAGAAATGAAAAAGTTTTTTCATCAAAATATTACAACTTTAACCGACACGTATTTACGTGCTACTAATGATGATGCTACAGTGAAAGACATTCGTGAATACATGAGTGGATTAGGGCGAAGAATGGGTGTATTAGCTAATGATTAGTTAGACTTAACCATATAGAAACATAGAATACTATTTATCAAGTGAAACTTATTTTAAATAGTATATTTATTTTACTTTATGTTACGAGTTCCTCACAGCATAAAGAATTTGATATAACCCATAAGTACTCTATTCAAGAGGTTATAGAAGATATTGATTACACAGAGAAGTATTTACTTAAATTTCATCCCGATCCTTTTCGCTATATTTCTAAAGATTCGTTACACGCTTTTGTGATGCGAACCAAGTCGAAAATTGAAATGCCTTTATCTGAAATGCAAATACGCTTTTACCTCAAACAAATTGTAGCTAAAATTGGTTGTGGACATACGGATGTAAGCAGTTCAAAGGCGTATGCTAAAGCCATTGAAAAATTAAATAGACCAATTCTTCCCCTTAATGCCTTTGTAGTTGACACTAACCGTGTTTTTATTTTAAATAATTTATCAAACGATTCTACTATTGTGGCAGGAGATGAAATTATCAGTATCGATTACCACCCTATCCATCAGGTTTTAGCAAGGATAAATACTATTTACACAACAGATGGTTATAATCAAACGTATCAAAAACAAGGTATCAAAAACGAATGGTTTAAATACTATTATTCTTTTTGTTATGGCTTTCATACGCCTTACGCACTTACTGTAAAACAAACTAATGGCACAATTTCTAGTTACACCATAAACGCCATTTCATCTCAAAAGGATACTGTTATCTTACAAAAAAAAGATACGATGGTTCCTGTTTTAAAAACAAAAACTTGCACGTATTTTTTTCCTAAACAAGATACAACAGTAGCTGTTATTGATATCAATAGTTTTGGAGGAAACCATTGGCGACGATTTATGCGAAAATCATTTAAAGATATTAGAAGAAAAAAAATCACTAATTTAGTTGTTGACTTGAGAGATAATGGTGGTGGGCAAATAGCAGTTGGCATGAATTTATTATCATATTTAATTCATAAACCGACGGTACTTTCATTTGATAGAAAACCAAATTTATTACCCTTTAATATTCGATTTAAGATGGGATTCTTTACTCGCATAACGCCCTTATTATTTACGCTATCGCCACTAGAGTATTTTAAACACGGGCGATTAAGGCACTATGCATTTCATTTCCCTAAACATAGAAATGCTTATCGAGGGAAATTAGCTGTATTAGTTAATGGTAAATCTTTTTCGATGAGTTGTATTGCGGCAACTTATTTAAAATATAAAGCCAATGCTACAATTGTAGGCGAAGAAACTGGCGGAAACATTGCTGGAAGCAATGCTATTGTGAGTGGCAACATTATTTTACCAAATACCAAAGTGCGTGTATTTATTCCATATTATCATATTTACCATAACATCAATGTTACCAATAATGGTTATGGTTTAATACCTGATATTAAAACAACTTATAGCACTAATGATGTGCTACAAGGTATAGATGTTGATTTGAATAAGGTATTGGAATTGAAGTAAAATAAAATGTAAATTATATTTAGTCTAAAGTTTTGTCACCCTGAACTTGTTTTAGAGTGACAACAGATACTGAATCTCAGTTGTCACGGACTTTTAGCCGTGACTGGTTAATTTTAAATAATCAATTTTAGACACTATCGCTTTACATTTTGTTGACATACAATAAATATAATCACCTTTAATGATTCTGCTCACGGGCGATGAGTCCTCGATAACGGGCTAATATATAAAAATACTTTTTAGTTCTGAAATTGCAAGATTGGAAGATTTTATTTTAAAATTCTTTTATCAAAAAATACAAAAATGCTTG
Source organism: Bacteroidota bacterium (assembly GCA_025356715.1). The sequence continues at coordinate 1,938 of JANXRU010000134.1, read as the reverse complement.
TAAAACAAAAACACCTGTCAGATTTTTAAAACCTGACAGGTGTAATAGATAAAATTCATCTTCTACTTAGCATATGCCGTGGCTCGTATTTCACGTATTACCGTTACTTTTACTTGCCCTGGGTAAGTCATTTCAGTTTGTATTTTTTGTGAAATATCAAACGCCAATTGCTCCGACCCTTTGTCATCTACTTTATCAGCAGATACTAAAACACGCACTTCTCTACCCGCTTGAATTGCATAGGTTTTTTCAACACCAGGATAACCTAAAGCTAAGGCTTCTAAATCTTTCAAACGTTTCATGTATTGTTCAGCAACCTCACGGCGTGCGCCTGGACGAGCACCACTAATAGCGTCACACACTTGTACAATTGGTGCATACAATGTTTCCATTTCTACTTCATCATGATGGGCTCCAATGGCATTACAAACTTCTGGTTTTTCTTTATATTTTTCGGCCAACTTCATACCCAATATAGCATGCGGAAATTCTGGTTCATCATCGGGTACTTTACCAATATCGTGTAATAAGCCTGCACGCTTAGCAACTTTAGGATTTAATCCCATTTCGGAGGCCATAATAGCACATAAATTGGCTACTTCTCGGCTATGTTGTAATAAATTTTGTCCATAAGATGAACGGTACTTCATACGTCCAACCATTCGTATTAATTCGGGATGTAAGCCATGTATGCCTAAATCTATACACGTACGTTTACCAGTTTCAATAATTTCTTCATCTATCATTTTTTTGGTTTTCTCCACAATCTCCTCAATTCGAGCAGGGTGAATACGCCCATCTGTAACTAATTGATGTAATGATAAACGGCAGATCTCACGACGAATAGAATCAAAGCAAGATAAAGTAATGGCGTCTGGTGTATCATCTACTATAACTTCTACGCCCGTGGCTGCTTCTAATGCGCGTATATTACGACCTTCACGACCAATAATACGGCCTTTAATTTCATCACTTTCAATATGAAAAACAGTCACTGAATTTTCAATAGCTGTTTCTGTTGCTAAACGTTGAATGGATTGAATGATGATTTTCTTTGCCTCTTTATTAGCATTAATTTTAGCTTCATCCATGGTATCTTTAATATAAGCCATGGCATCCGTTTTCGCTTCTGCTTTTACGCTTTCTATTAATTGCGCTTTGGCTTCTTCTGCACTTAAGCCGGATAGTTTTTCGAGTTGTTCAACTTGTCGGCGGTGAGATTTTTCAATTTCTTCGCTTTTCTTTTTATACAAGTCCATTTGATTAGTTAATTGAGCTTTTTGAGCATCCAATTCTTTATCTTTTCTAATGGCGTCTTCTACTTTTTTAGCTAATTCGCTATCACGTTGTTTAGCCTTATTTTCCAGGGTTACTAAATGTTGATTGCGTTCGTTAACCGTTTTATCATGCTCAGCCTTTAATTGTAAAAATTTTTCTTTGGCTTGCAATATTTTCTCTTGCTTTAAGGCTTCGTTTTTCACTTCCGCTTCTTTAAGCATATTTTCTTTTTGTTTTTGAAAGTTTTCTTTTTCCATTTCGCCACTTTTGTTAAGCTTAGAATTTGAAATCATAAAACCTGCTACAACACCGCCTATTAAGGCTATTGAAATAAATATAATCGCTAATACACTCATAATTGTTTTTTGTGTCGCACGTGGTTTATACTAGTTTTAACCTTTATTTGGGGCGACTATCCAAATACTGATTAATAAAAAACGCACAAACAGTTTAGAACGAATTCCTCTGTTTGTGCGTAAAATGGGTCTTTATACTTAAAGACGTATGATATTTTTATTCTGTTTCTGTTATGTTTTTTTGATGTTGAACCAACATTTGTTCTACATCTTCCAACACTTCTTTTAGAGTGCTTAACTCTTTTTCGGCTGTATTTTTTTGTTTCTGCAATTCCGTTACTAATTGTAAAGTAACCATTGCTAA
>JANXRU010000123.1 GCA_025356715.1 Bacteroidota bacterium | reverse complement strand
CAAAGTGCTAATTTAGCTTTAGATTCTTCTAATAGTCTTTGTGGTACACAAGAGCTAATTGCAATTAAAGCAATGACTGCTGGTAAATAAATTTTTTTCATTTCTGTTGAGATTATCATGCAAAAATATCTTTAATAGATGTTAAATAAATGAAGAATCCTTTAATTTATTAACAACACACTATTACTAAAATGTACTGAAATTCATCCCTAACAACCTATTTGCTTTTACTATCTTTATCCTACAAAATTATCATTGATTAATATGGAATTTCCAGTATATAGGAAATATAAAAACAATAAGCACTTTTTTAAACTCATTAGCGCAAATGAATTTGAAGAACTTTCTTTTATTGGCAAAAAATTAATAATAACTCCGCATAAAGCGACTATTTTGCCTGATCGTAATTTTATGTTTGATTTATTAAACGACATAGGGCATACCTGCGAATTATCTACTGCTGAGGAATACGAGTATCAACTTAATACCACACACCAAATAAATACATAATGGAAACGAACTCAACTACAACTACCGTTCAAAAAAATAAATGGCCAAAACGAATTTTCATATTCTTACTGACTGTCATTTTAGTGTTTGTAGCATATATCTTAATTTGTGGGTTAACATATAGTAATGGTTCGAGAACAGGTGTTGTTATTAAGGTTTCCCAAAAAGGATACCTTTTTAAAACTTACGAAGGAGAACTTAATTTAGGTGGTTTTTCGCAAGGAGATGGTACTTTAATGGTTAAAAATGTTTGGAATTTTTCTATCCAAAAAAATGATACAGCAATTTATAATACAATTACACGTTCCGAAGGAAAACAAATTCGATTACATTATAAAGAGGTTATCAAACATTTTTTTTGGCAATCGGAAACACCTTATTTTATTGATAAAGCAGAGCCAGTAAAATAAATTACAACTCCGTTAAAGAAAACGTTTTATCCAATTTAATTCCTTTTTCCGTATTAAGAACGGTGCAACATTCTACTAAAGGATCGTGTTCAAAAAACAAAGTCCAATTATGCTGAGCCGCTTGATTTAGAATATATTCTTTCTCCTTCATTGTGTTTAATGGCCGTGTATCATAAGCCATCACGTAGGGCATGGGTATATGGCCAATCGATGGAATAAGGTCTGCCATAAAAGCAATGGTAGTATTTTTATACTTTATTAAAGGCAACATCATAGCTTCAGTATGACCATTTGCTTCAAACATAGCGAAATCAGGCATAAAATTTTTAGACGTATCAAAATAATTTAAGTGTCCACTTTCTTTGATAGGTAAAATATTGTCTTTCAAAAAACTCGCTTTTTCCCTTGGATTAGGATTCACGGCCCATTCCCAATGCTTTTCATTACACCAGTATTTAGCATTTTTAAATGCAGGTTCAAGCTTAGTTCTATCTGAATTATAGGCGATACTTCCTCCACAATGATCAAAATGTAAGTGTGTTAAAAATACATCCGTTATGTCATCTTTATGAAAACCATGCTTAGCAAGCGATAAATCCAATGTATCATTCCCGTGTAAATAGTAATACCCAAAAAATTTATCATCTTGTTTATTACCCATACCATTATCAACCAAAATTAAACGATTGCCATCCTGAATAAGCAAGCATCTCATTGCCCAACTGCACATATTATTACCATCTGCAGGATTTAGTTTCTGCCAAATTGATTTTGGCACTACACCAAACATGGCACCACCATCTAATTTAAAATGCCCAGTATTGATTGAATATAATTGCATAATTTCTTTTATTTAATTTTTTAATGTTAAGGAATATTTAGGTATTTCAAAAATAAAATTATAACCTACAAATCCTCCAAATAACCAGCTTTTAATCATAAAACGATTATTTTACCGCAAAAATGACTAATAATCACGTTAACGGTTGTTTTTTGTTGCATTTATTAACATTTCTTATTACAAAGTTTGAAAATAAATCAAGTCAATTAATTTGATAAGAGGTTTTAAATCCTTAAAATTGTGCTTTTATAAACAACTCATTTACTATGGCAGATATTCATTTATTAGAAATAAAATTTATTGAACAAAACACTCAAGATGGTTTAGAGTTTACATACAAACCAGATGTTCCTAAATTAAAAGTCATCAGCACAATTTTGATTGCTGCTGAAGAAGAAGAAGTAGAAGGGTGTTTGTTTTTAACCCAAAAACAATTAAACCAAGTTTTATTAAATAAAAATATTGAATTAAAAATGACTGAAGATACTTGGACTCCCTCTAAGCCCTTAAGTAAAGAACAATCAAAAAAAATAGGTCTAGTTTCTATTGATGCAGAGTACCTTGGTACAGCAGGCGAAGTTAGATGCTATGAAGCGATTAAAATAACTGAATAATCAAAACTTAATATTTATCCCTCTCCCAAAACGAGAGGGATTTTTTTATGGCACTAAATATTAAAACCTTTACAACACGCACCCTTACTGCAGCTGTTTTTGTTGCTGTTTTATTGACTTGTATTAACTTAAATTACTTCTCGTTTAGTGCTTTATTTCTAGTAGTATCCGTATGGGGATTATATGAGTTTTATCAATTAGCTGAAAAACTAGGAGCAAAGCCTTATAAAATAATTGGTTTAATTTCAGGAGCACTCATTTTTTGTCAGGCTATTATTTCCAATTCTGAATATTCTATCATCATTCCACATTCAAAAATGATAGCCATCTGTTTTGTTTCGTTATTTACCATATTTATAGTGGCTCTATTTGACAACAAACCGAATACGGTTCTTAACTTAGCCTACACCATTAGCGGCGTTGCTTATGCTGTAATTCCTTTTACACTATTACTTAGCATTTCCTGTTCGGATACTTCAACTACAGCACCTCATTTTTCTAACTATAATGCACACTATGTTCTTGGTATTATTTTATTGATTTGGATTAGCGATGTTGGAGCTTATATGGTTGGTAGCTTTATTGGTAAACACAAACTATTTGAGAGAATATCGCCAGGTAAAACATGGGAAGGTACTATTGGCGCAACTGTTTTAACTATGGGCTGTTCTTATATTATGTCCTTATGGTATCCGGAATTGGCCTTCATACATTGGCTATCCATAGCAATACTTGTATGTGTATTTGGCACTATTGGCGACTTAGTTGAATCGATGCTAAAGCGTCAGGCAGGCGTAAAAGATTCAGGTAAAATTATGCCAGGCCATGGCGGCATTTTAGATCGCTTTGATAGCCTCTTGTTCGTGTCTCCCTTTATTTATGCGTATTTAGAGTTGTTTGTGAAGTAGCTTTAACCAATTATTTTTCGTAGTAATAAATTTTAATCACCGCCGAGTCTTTTAAGAAATCAATTTTATGAATAGAAAAGCGATGAATATCAATACCAGTTCTTACTTTCAAGTCAGCTAATAATTCTTCTCTTCTTTCTGGTTTAATGTTTTCAATATTCTCGTAGGTTAATTGTTTCATCGTTTCTTTTTTCATTAACAACGAACTCTCCAGTAAGTATGTAATTATTAAAACGAGGCCATTAACAAAAATTAAAAACAGGTTTTCATTAAAGTCGTCCGCGTTTTTAACTTTAATTACAGCTGAAACCAATCCTATCGCGATTGTCAAAAACAAATAGGTCATGTCCTTAATGGCAATTTCTTCCGTTTTATACCTCAGCATACTAAACACAGCAAACAAGCCAAAAGCAGCACCCATGGAGAGTTCTACTTTATTTAACAAAAATGATATTAGAAAAATCACTAAGTTGAAAATAAAGAACGTGAAAAATAAATCGCGGTGTTTATATATGGGAAAATAAATAAAACGAATCAGAATAATAACGGTTACAATGTCAATTAATAATCGCCATGTAATTTTAGATCCCATTTTAAGAACGGCGTCAAGCCCTGATGTTACTACTTCTGCGTCTGCTGTTATTTGTAAAAGTGTCATAGTTTAAAGGATATGTTTAAGGTTAAGTAACTTTTGTTTGAAATTATTTTTTTTAATGTTATCGGTTGTCATCGCTATACCCATGCAATACTTACTAATAGAGCCTTCGCGTATGTGGTATTTTTTTAATACAGCTAATATCGGTGATGCTTTTCGCTTTTCTTGTTTTACTTCGGCAATTACTAAGTTAGATAAATTGACGGTTTTTCCATCTTTCACAAATTCTAAATCCAAATCAATGGTTAAGCGCTCTGCACTTGTTTTATTAACTAACGTTAAGCGACTGTAATTAACCCATATTGTTGGAACAAGCACGCTTGGCTCAAAAGGAAGCATATTATTTAAAAACACTTGGTTTTTCCCCGACCAATTTTTAGGTACTTCTAAATCCTTAATTCTGTTTTTAATCGTACGTCCTTTGTTGTTTTTAAATTTTACTTCTAAATAACCTAAGTTACTTTCTACATACGTTCGATGCCTAATTTTGTAGCGGTTCAATTGCCCACTGTGATGGCGTAAATACAGATCTAGTGTTTCAGTATCAAAGTAAAGGGTTTTGTAACGACTGATGGATTTCCCTTCAACTTCCAACACTTTGTAATCATCCTTTACATCGTTTAATATTTGTTCCAGTTGAGAAATGTTGAAGGTGAATTTGGTGTCGGTTCTATCCATTAATTTTACACTGTCCATTTCTTCTAGAGAAGTAGGTGCAAATTGGGACAATATTGTAGTTAAAGGATGCAACAAAAAATAGACTTAACAATTACTTTACAATGTAATAATACTAAAAATGAGCAAGTAAAACAAAACATTAACCGTTTCAATTAACGGATTAGGCTCTAATCCTCCATAAAGTCGGCCAGATCTTGCAAGCGTTCTTTTGTATCTGGTTCATTTAATTTAGCCGATAAAATAGTCATTCCCAATTGTGCTAAATCATCTTTATCAATTTGTGATGTATACAACATTTTCTTGATGTCTGCAACAGAGCCCTGTTTACAAGACTTCATACTACTTACTACATGATTTAAAGTAACTTCAATGTTTTCATTAATGACTACTTCATCTGCAATTCCCCATTCCATAGCTGTTTGGGACGCATAACTTTTGCCTGTTAATACCATTTTTTTTATTTGCTGTGGTGTTAGGCGATTAAGTAAGGAAGGCATAATCATTC
>JANXRU010000111.1 GCA_025356715.1 Bacteroidota bacterium | reverse complement strand
TTTTAATGCCGTCGTAGAAAAATCAAAGCATCTTATCCTTTCCTCTCTAAAGAAAAACAATAAATTAGCATTAAATTTTGCTTACCAAATTGAAGGAACAGCATGGCAAAATATAGGTTATACGGATACTGCTATTTATTATCACAAAAAAAGTTTAGATGGCTTTTTAAGTTTAAAAGATAAAAAAAATTCCGCTAATTCGAAAACACATTTAGGAAATGACTATTTAAATATTGCAAAGTATGATGAGGCTGTCAATTATTTTTTTGAGGCTTTGAAGTATTTTGAAAAAACAAAAAATGATGAAGGGTTAGCGCAAGTATATAATGGATTAGGCAATTTAAATTACTACCAAAATAATATCGAAAAAGCAGAAGAATACTATAGTAAAGCAATTACCGTAAACAAAAAATTGAATAATCAAATTTCAATCGCTTATATCGAAAATAATTTGGGCTGCCTTTTTTTAACTAAAAAAACTGTAGATAAGGGCATTGAACATATTAAAAAAGCACTAGATATTTTCGAAAAACTTCAAGATAAAAAAGGTATATCAATGGGGAGTAGCGGTATTGGTAGTGGTTTTTTTATTAAAAAAGAATACGAAAAAGCATTACCCTATTATTTTAAATCTCTGTCAATGGACCAGGAATTAGGCACTAGGATTGGGGAAGGACAAACACTTTTAAATATTTCAAGTTCTTACTTTTATTTGGGTAAAAATAAAGAGGCCATTCAATACGCTTTACTATCTCTTAAAATTTTTGAAGAATTAAAAGATATAGATAATGGAAGAGCAAATTACTTTTCTTTATATCAACTATTTACAAAAGAAAAGGATTATAAAAATGCCTTAGATTACTATGTAAAATACAAAATCAGTAGTGATTCTTTAAATAATTTTGAAACTACAAAACTAATTGCACAAAAAGAAATTCAATACGAATACAATAAAAAAGCATTAGAAGATAGTATCAAAAATATTGAATCTCAAAAAATTAAAGACGCTCAAATACAAAATCAAGAATTACAAATTAAACAAGAAAAAACACAACGCTATGCCTTATATGGTGAATTAACTTTAGCATTAATAGGTGCTGGTTTTATTTACAATCGATTTAAAATAACAAATAAACAAAATCAAATCATTGCCAAGCAAAAACAAAAAGTCGAAAGTCAAAAAGATTTATTAGAAGAAAAAAATAAAGAAATTTTTGATAGTATGACTTATGCAAAACGATTGCAGGAGGCTATTCTTCCACCTATAGATTACATTTCTAAATGGATACCATCAAATTTTATTTTTTACAAACCAAAAGATATCGTTGCTGGAGATTTTTACTGGATGGAAAAAATAAACATCCCAAATAATACTCCATCAATTTCATCCAACAGTAATTGCATACTACTTGCAGTTGCGGATTGTACAGGACATGGCGTTCCTGGAGCAATGGTATCTGTTGTTTGTTCAAATGCATTAAATAGAGCAGTATTAGAATTTGGATTATTTGAACCAGGTAAAATATTAGATAAAACTAGAGATTTAGTTTTAGAGACTTTCTCTAGGAGCTCTAATGAAGTAAAAGATGGTATGGATATTAGTTTGATTGCAATTCATCAAAAAACTAACCAAACCTCAAAGGAAGAAACAATAATTGTTCAATGGGCGGGAGCCAATAATCCACTATGGTATTTTTCAAATAATGTATTAAACGAAATTAAAGCTACTAAACAACCCATAGGAAAAACAGATAATCCAAAAAAATTTCAAACACATACGCTGCATTTACAAAAAGGAGATACATTATTTTTATTAACTGATGGCTATGCTGACCAATTTGGCGGACCTAGAGGAAAGAAATTTAAATACAAACAACTTCAAGACTTGCTAATTACTTATCAATCTAAAGATCTTAAGGAAACATATAATGCCTTAGATACAGAATTTACCAAATGGAAATCGGAACTTGATCAGGTAGATGATGTATGTATCATTGGAATTCGTTTGTAAAATACAACTATTTCCCTTTTCCTTTAAAGTGGGTTAATTGAAAATATTCTTCGCTTGCCATTAATACTTTTTTTTGTTTACTTACAATTAAAATTGCAACAGGGTAGTCGTCATATTCTTGCTTAACTTTAGAAGATTCTGGTGATAGTTCAACTTCCAATTTAAAAGGGTCTTGATCCAATTCTTTT
>JANXRU010000093.1 GCA_025356715.1 Bacteroidota bacterium | reverse complement strand
TGTGTACTATAAAAATGATATTCCGTATGCGTTAAACGAAAGCGAGTTACCATTAGTATTACCCGAAGTAGATAAATACTTACCAACGGAAGATGGTGAACCACCATTAGCTCGCGCTGCTGCTTCATGGAAACACGAAGGCAAATACGATTACGAACATAGCACGATGCCTGGTTGGGCGGGGAGCTCTTGGTACTTCCTGCGTTATATGGATTCTCACAATAATACTGAATTTGCTTCAAAAAAATTAACCGACTATTGGAAACAGGTGGATTTATACATTGGTGGTAGCGAGCATGCCACAGGGCATTTATTATATGTGCGTTTTTGGACTAAGTTTTTAAAAGACCTTGGATACATTGCTATTGATGAACCCGCGAAGAAGTTGATTAACCAAGGGATGATACAGGGCAGAAGTAATTTTGTTTATAGGTTTAAATGGGACATAAAATTTTCAAATAAAAAAGAATACCCAAAAGTTTTTGTTTCGAAAGACACGGTAGATGAAATTCTGACTCATGGATCCAAGTGCGGTTCATATAATAAATTAATTAAATTTATTGAAGAATCATTTGACTTAACTATTGATGAAGTTCTGGGATCACTTGATTTCGGGCAGTTACACGTAGATGTTAATATCGTTGATAATGATGTATTAGATATTCAAAAATTTCAAAATTGGAGAACTGATTTAAAAGATGTAAAGATTTATACAGAAACTGGAAAATACATCTGTGGACACGAAGTAGAAAAAATGTCTAAATCAAAATTCAATGTTCAAACTCCTGATGATATTGCAGAAAAATTTGGTTCAGATACCTTGCGTTTGTATGAAATGTTTTTAGGTCCTTTAGAACAAAGTAAGCCCTGGAATACCAATGGAATTACGGGTGTGCATGGCTTCTTAAAAAAACTATGGCGTTTGTTTTATGCTACGAGCGAGTTTGTAGTTTCAAATGATGAACCAACTAAAGGCGAATTAAAAACCTTACACAAAACGATTAAAAAAATTACCGAAGACATTGAGCGTTTTTCGTTTAATACCTCTGTTAGTAATTTTATGATTTGTGTCAATGAATTGACCGATGCAAAATGTAATAAACGCGCCATCTTAGAACCTTTATTAATTTGCTTATCGCCTTATGCACCGCACATTGCCGAAGAGTTATGGAAACAATTAGGTCATAACGAAAGTATTTCAACTGCTGCTTTTCCTGAGTTTAATGAGTTGTATTTAGTAGATGACAATGTAAACTATCCCATCTCTTTTAATGGTAAAGTGAAATTCACATTAGAGTTAGCAGCAACCTTAACAAAAGAAGAAGTAGAAGCTATTGCGATGGGTCACGAAAATATGACTAAGTTTTTAGATGGCAAAGAACCTAAAAAAGTGATTGTGGTTCATAAGAAGATTGTGAATGTGGTTGTGTAACTATTAAGAAAATCCTGATAAAAGTCCTGTAATTTAACGTTACAGGGCTTTTATGTTTTAGAATAAATGAGTACATTGATGGCTCTAAGCTGCACTATATAAAAATGATTCTCGGTAACCTCATAAACATTGGAGTAAAATCTGAAATGGATTTTTATGAAAAACGCGAAGCGCGAATGGTTAACCTCTTTGGTTGGATAGCCTTAATAGGATCAATTATAGGTATAACTACAGTATTTTTTATTGAAGCTAAATACCCAACAATTATTGCTGTTTTCTCTGTATTTACGGCCCTTGTTGTTTTGTTATTAAATTACAAAGGATTTTATAATGCCGCTACATATACGTTTGTTTTTACCACAAGTTTTTCTATATTTATTATTGTACAACAATACTCAACCAATGTAGGTAATTACTTATATTATTTTCCTCTCATCTTTTGTGTTGCTTTGGTTCATAATCCAACTAAGGCCAATGCAAATAATCGTACACTTTTTTTGTTTTCAATCATAGCCGTAAGTTTTCTTTCGGGTTGGATTTTTGATATAGACTCCTTAAAAAACTCAACTGTTACTGAGCAAGACAGTAAAGCATTAACGGTATATAATAGTTGTTTGACATTTTTTCTGACAGTTATAATGGTGTATTTAGTTGTCAAACTAATAAATAGACAAAATAACGAGGCGCTTGGTCTTCTTAAAAAAGAAAGAGAAGCGCAATTGGTTATTGCCCAATCCCTAAAAGAAAAAGAAACTCTATTAGCTGAAATACAGCATCGTGTAAAAAATAATTTAGCAATTATTACAGGGCTTTTAAATCTTCAAACGGAAAAAGCACCTTGTGATGTTTCTAAAAAATTAATGATCGAGTCGCGTAATCGCGTAATGAGCATATCAATGGTACATGATCGATTATATAAAAAAGACAATTTGTCTAAAATTAATTTTAAATTATATTTATCCGAATTGATAAATGAAGTGGTAAAATCTTTTCCTGATCTACCTCAACCTATAGAAATACAAGAAGAATTAGACACCATTGAATTAGAGGTTACTAGAGCCGTTCCTGTTGGTTTAATTATTAACGAAGCTCTCACCAACTCACTAAAACATGCTTTTAAAACAACAGAAAAGCCTATCATTAAAATAAGCATGCAAATCCTATTTGATAGGGTTAAAATATGCATCATGGATAATGGTATTGGTTTTCCTGAAGAGCAAACAAGAAAAGAAACCGCATTAGGCTTGTCTCTTATAGAATCATTAGCAGACCAAATTGATGGGACTATAGCGTTTCGAAATGAATCCGGAGCTTGTGTTAGCTTAAGTTTTCAAGGATAAATCTATCCAAAAAAACTGTGTTTTAAAAAAATGCCCTGACTTGTGCTCCACCTATATTAATGATTTTTGATGTTGGCGATTTTCTTCCATCATAGCTAATACTAATCTGAAGATTACTGGTTAAGTTTCTTTGATAGCTTAAGCCCCAAGTATAATTATAACCAACTCTTAAGGCATTTAACATCTCGTATGCTACAGGTGTGTTTTCCAAATCATTGTATGTAATTTTTATAAAATCTGCTTTCCCTGTAATACTGCCCTTATCCAGTTTATTAAATTTAAACTCTAAACCAAAATCATTTAATTCGGCATACTGTCCTCCTCCAACATCCAACAAATTTTGTTTTTTATTATACTTATACAATACGCTAACTCTTAAAGAGGTATTTGGCTGATAGCTTAGCTTTTGTTCTAAATCGTAAAATTCAATATTAAAATTTCTTGTGCTGGCATACGAAGATTGATTTGTTTTTAGTCCAGTTATATTGGTGCTATTTATACTCCATGCTCGTGTAGCGTTCCAACGCCAACGCCACTCGTGAGTAGTGGTTCCTCGTGTTTCAAAACCATTAGTCAATAATTGTTTTGTTAAGTTATGTTGAAACGTATAATCTGTTCCAAACACGGCGCCACTTTGATTGAAAAATAAACTTTGACGTAGCGATGAATTTAGTGAGGTTAAAGACGAGTCTTTTAAATTAATATCAATGGGATTAAACGTAAATAATTTACCATTATCGTATGATTTTTTATCAACCCTGTAAACAGACTGAGATGCAAATCGACCAATAAACCGTAAAGCTTTACTTGCACTATCCTTCATAAAAACGGATGGCCGCAAATTTACCGACATGCTAAACTGATCGTGCAATACTTTCACATATTGGTTGGTGGGTGTATAAACCCGTATGTATAAGGCTTGATCTGAGAATTGTGCAATTTCAAATTCGTTTAATTCCTTAACTCCATTGTTGTTATAATCTTTCCAAGTGTATGTTCCCTGTCCTGCGGCAACCAACAAATAATAAAATTCTTTTTTGTTTTCTAAACCATAGCCTGTTTCGTAAAATAAACTAGAAGTGATAAATCCTTTTACTAAACGCGGCGAATATTCAACTCGGCCCAACAGTGTATTGTCAGGTTTTAAAAATAATGGATTCGCGTTTTTTAAATGTAATTCTCTATACGTTACCACAATAGAAAACGGATGATTACGAATACTGTTTACATTAGCCGAAAATCCTGCGTTTTGAGCTAATGTAGAGTCTTTTAAAATTCCACTATACGCTTGTTTATCTCTGCGTTCTCTATAAAATAATTTAAACAAATTTCCACTACTGTCTTTTGTTGTAACGTTTGTTTCCCACTCCCAAAATTGATAGCTACGAGGCAGCAACGTATCAGATGTTGTTTTCCGAAATTGATTTTGTTCAAATTCATCTACATAATTAAATTTAAATTTACCAATAGCTTGTCCGAAAGATGCTTTATGCCTATAAAAATTGCTCGATAAAGAATTATACTCGCTTGTTAAATAAGACCCATTATAAACAACCGACGTTGATTTTACATTATAAAAACTTTGCACAGTATGTTTTAAACCTTTATAAAAAGAACCTTCGTTAAAAAAATTAATCCCATAAATTAATTTTGCTTTGTTGTTTTTTTGAATACCGACTTGAGCAAATCCTACATGTTGATCATCGTTAATAGGCGCATTTATTAGTCTATTCCAATCTCTTTCAAATTCAATAGCTCTGTATCGCTCGATAGGATTAAAATTATGTTGCACAAATTCATACCCCACATTGTATATCCCATTAAGTGATTGCTTGGTTATAGTGTCTGTTTTTAAAACATGCTCATTATTGCTACTGACTTTAACGCCATATCCATCATCATCAATGGAGTTATAAGGACTAAACGTATTCTTATCATTTTTTGTATATACGCCTTCAATATCTATGTTATGATTTTTATCAAACTCATACCTCCCTCCCGCTGTTAGCATTTGTTTTTTCTTAGGGGAAACTAACGGAATAACGGGCTCGTAATTTCCTTGCAAAACACCACCAATTGGCGCAATCCATTGATACACTTTTCCATTAGCTGTACTTAATACTTGCACATAATTCCCCGCATGCTCACCTACATAACTATATTTTACACGGTACTTCGCACTATCAGCGTTAATACTATATACATATATTCCAGTATATAGTAATGATGCCACTAAGGTGTCTTTTTTCCAATAAAATACGTCTGTCGTATTGAAGGTTGTAAGTTCAGCTCCACTCGAAACAGCTTTCGATAGAGTGTCTCCCACATTATACAAGGTCAGTTTTTGAGCTTCTGTTAGAGTTTGTTGTAATGTTTTGTTTTTATTGTCTTGTTCGCCAAAGAAATTAAATCGCAACTTCAATTTCTTCGCTTCAATTTCTTCACTAAAAAAATACAACGATCGAGAGTAGTTTCTTTCGGCATACTGAAACTCAGCAATAATTCGTTTATCCTTTGTAATAATTTGTTTGGCTGTAAAGGTTATTTCAGAAGTATTATAATCAATAATATAATCGTTCTCCTGGCCACGCAATAGCAGTCGACCATCAATATAAATTTTTTCTGTGCCCGATAACACAATAATAAATTGCTCGTTATCTGCGCCACGCAATCGATAAGGCCCTTGATTATTTTCTGTACCCTGAATAATATTTCGTGCGAACTTGCCCTTACTTACTGCACCGCTCAATTGTGTTTTAAAAGTCACCGTTTGTTTATTTATGGTGTCGGTATAGGTATTAGATAAATAAGCCCCTTGCGAGCGTTTATAAAAATTCATAAAGTAACTGTTTGGTCTTTGCAACTGAAAATCCCCAACGATTAATTTGGTGTTTTTACTAGACAATTGCACAAATACTTTATCAAACTCTTGCAATTGCGCTGTAGTACCATCAGCTTGAAAAGGAATGTTATCATCAGTTGCGGCTAATAACAAACTTACTTCATTAGTCAATTTGCCACTTACTTGCAAGTTTAAACTAGAATTTACAACCATATCTTGATTGTTACCAAAACTAATACCCCTACTGATACTCCCGTTTTTATTAAGCCCGTCAGACACAAATGATTCGGCGTTTATCGTCTTGCCATCAAAGCTTATACTATATGGGTTTACGGGCAACGATAAATCTTTACTAAGTACGGACGTGTTTTTGTGTGAATACGTTTTTTCAAAATTATACGGAAAAGTTTTATACGCTACCGAAAATGTATCGTTTGTTTTAGCCTTAAAAATCAATGCTTTTAACGCATAGTTAATTTGATAGGTGGTTGTATCAAAGAGATTGTTTTTTGATTTTAATTTAACTGTTCCTGGAATTAAACTCAAACTATCCAAAAAAACGGTGTCTCTATTCGCTACAATTTTTTTGTACTTCAAATTCGTTTGGGCATGAGCCTGAAATAACATTCCACACAGCACCAAAATGATATTTAAAACCTTCGTGTTCAATCAGCTATATAACGATTTATAAAGATATAAATTGTACGCTTATAGCTCTAAAAAATTGGGTTTGATTGGAACAAATGCTGTATTACGGTGCTAAACGCTCAATTTTCCAAGCATCTTCTTGTTTTGAAAAAGATATGCGGTCGTGTAATCTACTTTTTCGGCCCTGCCAAAACTCGTAATAATTGGCAGTAAACACGTAGCCACCCCAAACTTCAGGACGACTAATTTCTTGGTTTTCAAATTTTAAAGTGTTTGTTTTTACAAAATCATTGAGTGTTTCTCTACTCTCAATAACCTGACTTTGAGGCGAACTCCAAGCGCCAATTTTTGACTCTCTTGGCCTAGATATAAAATAGGCGTCGCTCTTTTCTGCGCTCGCAAAATCTATGGTTCCTTCCATGCGAACTTGACGTTCCAATTCCGGCCAAAAAAAAGTCAGACACGCATTCTTATTAGCGCTAATATCTAGTGCTTTACGCGATTGATAATTGGTATAAAAATAAAATTGATTGTCAATAAATTCGCGTAAATATAAAATACGTCCTGACGGTTTATTATCTATACCCACTGTGCCTAAATGAAAGGCTTGCACTTCATTAACCTTTGCCTTAATGGCCTCGTGCATCCAATTTTCAAAAACGAGTTGTGGTATTTTAGAAATAGAATCTTCAGAAAGCGTTCCTTTCATAAAATCTTCTCGCAGTTGAAAAATATGCTCATTAAGTTGACTCATTTTTGTAATTTTATACAAATTTAAGCATTCTATTTTTGTGTTGAAACAAGGTGAAATTATAATTGCAAAGCCATATATGCAAGATGGTTACTTTAAGCGCTCTGTCGTTTATATTTGCGAGCATTCGCATGCTGGTAGTTTAGGATTCGTTATTAATAAACCACACGGTTTATTATTAAAGGATGTTTTTCCAGATTTAAAAAATGGGAATTTTCCTTTATTTGAAGGTGGTCCAGTGGCGTCCCATGAATTGTTTTTTACACATACACTTGGATTAAAATTAAGTGATAGTGTTCAAATTACTAAGGGCGTGTATTTAGGTGGCAACTTTAAAGAGTTGACACAAATGATAGAACAAGGAAAAATATCTACGAAACAAGTGCGGTTTTATATTGGATGCAGTAGTTGGAGTCCAGATCAATTAGAGCAAGAAATAGAAAATCAAACGTGGTTTTTGGAACAAGCAAATTATGATGAATTAATACAAACTGAGTCAGATGATATGTGGGGAGAAGAATTATCTAAAATAAACCCTGGCTTTAAGGCTTTCAGTGATTTTTCATTTGATCCTTCTTTAAATTAATCGTTATCAATGCCTGATTCTAAAGCGTGTCCCAAGTGCAAGCAATTGTTTATTTGTAATGCTCAAAACATCACCAATTGTCACTGCTCTCAACTTTCATTATCAAATGAAGAACACATTTTTATTTCAGAAAAATTTACAGGCTGTCTATGTAATACCTGCTTAGTAAAACTAAAAGAAGAATTCTTAAATAAAAATTTTTAAGATACTGCTCCTACGAATTTTATGCTATATAGTCAAAATATTAATTTTTCCTTTCATTATATTATGAACTCTATGTACCTATGTGCTTAAATATTGAATTAAGCACTACTTCGCAATTGAAATTTTAATGCTTTTTCCTTTTAATTTTTCGTTTTTTATATTCTGTAAAGCACTTTGAGCCTTACTCCGTTTAACTGCTACAAAAGCGCAGTGATCAAGTACTTCAATCAATCCCAACTCGTCTTTTTGTAGGTTGCCTTTTTGTAATAACAAACCAACAATATCAATTTTATTTACTTTTTCTTTTTTTCCAGAACTGATATACAAGGTTTCCCACATAGGTGGTGGTGGCAATACTTTCGTGGCTTCGATTTTTTCAATCTCGATTTTTTCGGTGATAAATTTTGGTTGATATTCCTCTTCTCCTAAAATTAAATAAGACATTCCTTTCGCGTGCATCCTTGCTGTTCGGCCATTACGATGGGTATAGGTTTCAATAGTTGTGGGCAGTTGATAATGTATCACGTACTCAATTTCAGGAATATCCAAACCACGGGCCGCTAAATCGGTGGATATTAATACTTGGTGACTCCCGTTTCTAAATTTAATTAATGCCCGTTCACGCTCATCCTGTTCCATGCCACCATGAAATACACCATGTGCCAAGCCTTGATGATAAAGTAAATCACTGATTCTATCTACAGCATCGCGATGATTACAAAAAACAATCGTCGGTTTGTTTCCAATTTTACAAATTAAATTAAATAAAGCGTCGAGCTTATCTGTTTTGTCGGCTCTGACGATTTTAAGTTCTAATTTAGATGGTTCTTCATCTGTTGTAAAATAATTTAAAGTAATCGGCTTCTGCAACCCAATAAATTCAGGCAACTCGATGCTATTGGTAGCAGATGTTAAAATACGTTTTTTTAAGTTCGCTAATAATTTAACAATTGCCTCCATGTCGTCTTGAAATCCAAATTCCAACCCTTTATCAAACTCATCAATAATTAAAGTTGTAATCGTACTCGCATCGATATGTTTTCTGTTTAAATGATAACACAATCTTCCAGGAGTTCCGATTAAAACGGTTGGAGCTTCTTCCAAATTATTACGCTCTGTTTTAGTTGAGTGTCCGCCATAACAACAGTTTACCTTATAGCCAGTGGCCATTGTTTTAAACACTTGTTCAATTTGTATGGCTAGTTCTCGAGCGGGCGCAATAATTAAAACCTGTACGCCTTTTTTATTTTCATCGATTAAAGCTAAAAGTGGTAATAAAAACGCTAATGTTTTTCCAGAACCAGTTGGAGCCACTAAAATAACATCTGCGTTTTTCTTACTAGCATCAATAGATGCTAATTGCATGTCGTTTAATTTTTTGATTTTGAAATTTTGAAGTATCTGATGCATGGGTTGATTTTATTAGGCGTACAATGATAAGGCTTTGTAAGCGATAATACAACGATACTAAATTGTATTTTCAAAAATAGAAACTGTCTCAAAAGCACCTTATCGTCATGCTGAATTTATTTCAGCATCTCGAAAAGATCAATTTTACTAAGTTTGTGATCCTTAAATTACTTTTGAAACAGTATCTTCCAAAATGAAGAAAAAGATTTATTAAGCAAACTGTTTCTTAACAGCAGCCACTATTTGGTTATCCGTCATTTTATCTGCGCTATCAAAACCAATCAAACGAGTTGAAAGATGTTTATCTAATTCAATGTGGGATTTTAAATGTGACTTCATTTCAGATGGACCAAAAACATAAATGCCATCCGCATCTTTAATTTCAGTCAACACTTTAGTCAAAAATTTATGTGTTTGATGAGTCTTTCGCTCATCATAGGTTTTTTCATTCCCATTATGATGTCCAGCTCCTAAAAAATCACCTTTGTCTCTATCATTCACATGATTTGTTTTACTATCAATGTTTGCAGGAATTTCCATTATAGAATCGTTTGCTAATTTTACAATGACTGCTTTTGTTCCATCAATCCAAACTCCAAAATTATTTTTCATGTCTAGTTATTATTGTTTTTAAAATTATAAATGATTGATCTCGGTTTTTAAAGCGATTATTAGTTCTTCTTCCTTTTTATTAGTGTGTTTATATGCGCCTGCTACTTTTTCAACAGCGTGTAATATAGAGGTTTTGTGTTTTTCTGTTAAATGGATCGCATTCTCCTTTAAATACGTTATATAATTCGCAAACACCGCTTGAGTAGGCACTGCGTTTTTAGCAAATTCATCAAACTCAAACTGAGTATAAAAAACCTGATTCATCCCTGAAGAATCAATACTGTATTCTGATGGAAGTAATTCTTTAACTACAAATTCTCGTAAGGCTTCAACTTCTTGTTTACGTATTTTACCATCTGCATAAGCTACGGCATATAATAACTGTCCAAGTTCTTTATAAAATAATTTTAAATTTAAGGTAGTTGGATTACTAGAATTTGTTGTCATGATTCCTTTTTTTATTAAAGGTACAAGCACTCACAAACAACTATACTGATAAATGTCATCTTTAAACCTGCTTTAACACAGAAAAAAATTATAAAATTAAACCGTAAGTTCGATTTTATTATAAGTCAATTAATATAAATTAATTGCTAAAGTAATCGAATGCATCACCTTATTAGACTCGTTCATTTTGTTTTGAGCGGTTGTAATAATATTATAACTTATTTCAGGCGCAAAGTTTATTCCGTGAAATTCATAACTAATGCCATAACCTATGGAAACACCAAATGCTATTTCGTTTTGAAACCCTTTTTGAAGAAATCTTTCATCAAACTTTTTTAAATTAATTACTGGGGCAATAGTCAGATAAGGTTGTTTACTTGTTAAGTAACAACTCATGTTTCTTGCTAAATAAATAACGCCATGATCGTCCGCTGACCTCAGGGCAATACAAAAGCCTGGAGAAATACTTAAATCAAGGGATGTTGCGTGAATAGTAGGTATTTGATTGATGGCGGTGTTAGAAAATAAGCCTTCCATTTTTGGTTTAAAAACAATGATGTCATTTAACGGTAAATACACAAAAAAACCTACGCCAAAACCAAATTGTGTTTCAGAAATAGTTGAGTAATGAGTAGGTGCGGTAATCTCTTTATTTAAAGCTGTTGTATTGGTTGTTGGTTGAAAACACATACTTGCATAAGTAGAATGAACAAAGCCAAAACTAACTTCCTGAACTTCATCAGTAGCTATTTGTCCCAATAAATTGGTGCTCACAAACACGGGGATAATATACTTTGGAATGTTCATCTACCTGAATAACGCAGATGATTTAAAAAGATACCAATTATTTAACTTATTTTAAGTAGGTTTTCGAAACCTTTAAAATATGGCTTTTACCTAGGCCACCTGCAATTGCGTCAATCGTGCGTTCTTCAATTTATCTAAAGCATAGTCTAAGGTAATGGTAACGGCCTTAGATGATTTTTCATCAGAAGGCGCATCATACATTAAATCAACCATAATGGCTTCGCAGATACCGCGCAATCCGCGAGCCCCTAATTTAAACTCAAGCGCTTTGTTCACGATTAACTCTAAAACATCTTCCTCAATTTTTAACGTAATACCTTCCATTTTAAACAAATATTGATACTGCTTAATTAACGCGTTTTTAGGCTCCGTTAAAATGGAGCGCAACGTTGCTTTATCTAAAGGCTTTAAATACGTAAGCACCGGTAAACGCCCTATCAATTCAGGAATTAACCCAAAGGCTTTTAAATCTTGTGGAGAAACGTATTGCAATAAATTTGTTTTATCATAATCTTCTTCGGCAACAGAAGCGGTGTAACCCATTGCTTGGGTGTTTAAACGATTCGCAATTTTCTTTTCAATACCATCAAAAGCACCACCACAAATAAATAAAATATTTTTTGTGTTTACTTGAATCATCTTGGCATCAGGGTGCTTACGTCCACCTTGTGGTGGTACATTAACAACGGAACCTTCTAATAATTTCAACATCGCTTGTTGTACGCCTTCTCCACTAACATCGCGGGTAATAGAAGGATTATCGCTTTTACGCGCTATCTTATCTATCTCATCAATAAATACAATGCCTCGTTCTGCGCTTGCTACATCATAATCAGCAGCTTGTAATAAACGTGTTAATACATTTTCCACATCTTCTCCTACATAACCCGCCTCTGTTAACACTGTGGCATCAGCAATGCAAAAGGGAACATTTAATAACTTAGCAATAGTGCGGGCTAACAAAGTTTTACCTGTTCCTGTTTCGCCAACCAATATCACATTTGATTTATCAATTTCAATTTCTTCTTTCGCAGAATTAACATGAGATATTCGTTTGAAGTGATTGTAAACAGCCACACTCATTATTTTTTTTGCCTCGTCTTGTCCAATAATATATTCGTCCAAATGTTTTTTAATAGCATGTGGCTTCAATACATTTAAGGCGTGTTGTACCTGCTGATTGCCTTGAGCACCAGCCTCTTCATTTACAATTTTATATGCTTGAGAAATGCACACATCACAAATATGCCCTGTAACGCCTGCAATTAAAACCTTTACTTCTTTTTTATCTCGTCCGCAAAACGAACATACGATTGGACCTGCTTTTGCCATGATTTGAAACTAATAATAAGGTGCAAAAATACGGAAACTATTCGATAAATGCAGAGAGAATAAACTATTGTTAGTGTTGTAAAAACAAAAAATTTTTACGTGTTATCACGGACGTTTCGTTCATAACTCTATTCATCAGCAGTGATGATTAAAACATATTTAATAAATTTAAAATTTCAGAGCTTCCCTTCGACTCCTCTCAAGGGGTGTCTTCGATAACAAGCACAGATGCACATTTAGCTATAGTTACTTTTTAGAGGTTTTATACCCAATTTGGGTTCTTGGTTTTGGATTTTCTTTTTTATCTAAAAGTTCATCTAAATATTGAAAAACAATTTCGATGTTTTTCGTGTTATTTTCTGTTTTCTTTTTTATTCGTTCTATTTCTAGTCGTAATTCAGTGTTGTCAGATAATGCTTGTCTAATACTTGTAAATACGCGCACGATTTGAATATTTACTTCAATTGCCTTATCACTATTCAATACACTTGCTAACATAACCGCTCCGTGTTCAGTAAACACAAAAGGCAATACGGGCGAAAACTTTAATGAATTTAAATGTTCAAAATGTAGAATAATTTCTTCTTTTTCCTCCTTGGTAATTTGAAACATAAAATCTTTTGGAAACCGCTTCAAATTCCTTTTTACTTGTTCATTTAAACGTTTTGTTGTTACTCCGTAAAGCTCCGCTAAATCCCTATCGATCATTACTTTTTTATCACGTAAAACAATAATCTTATTGATGATTCGTTCGTCTGGAATTTTAACTAGTGTTTGTTTAGCTGCCATTTTCAAATTGTTTTAGGTGGTCGCAAATTGCGACCACCTATATTAACAACAAAATAAACAATTTTAATAGCAGCTCCTTGCTATAAAATGTAGCATTTTGAAAGCTCCCTTCGGCTCCGCAGAGGTGCGCATCAATTTTGAAAGACATAATTAAATTAACACTTAATAGTGTTTAAGGAACAGGTTTCTCTTTATAAAAAAGAAATTAACAGCAATATAAATTCCTAATTCAATGCCACCCTATCATTATTAATAACAGCCACTACTCTTCCGTTTAGCGTTTTTCCTATAAAAGGCGAGTTTTTGGATTTAGAAGTGTTAGTTGCTTCCGTCAATGTTGTTTTATCGTTTACTGTAAATAGCGTTAAGTTTGCTTTTGCATTTTCTTTAATGGATTCTTTTTCTAATCCCAAAATACGACGAGGGTTTTGAGATAATACTTCCGCAATTTTATCAAGCGTTATTTTCGATACGCCTGTAACCAAGCAATTATAAGCTGTTTGCAAAGCAATGATGCCATTGTCTGCTAAATCAAATTCTAAGTCTTTGCTTTCAATGTCTTGCGGCGCGTGGTCACTTACTACCACATCAACAATGCCGCTTTCAACTGCTTTGCGCATGGCGTTTACGTCTTCTTTGGAACGTAACGGCGGATTTACTTTATAATTGGTGTCGAAGCCTTCCAATTCTGTTTCGTCTAATAATAAGTTATGCGCCGCAACACCTGCTGTTACTTGTAATCCGTTGGCTTTCGCTTTTTTAATTAACTCCACACTACCCTTGGTACTAATGGTTGGAAAATGTATTTTGCCTCCTGTATATTCCAATATTTGCAAATTACGTTGTATCATTAATTCTTCTGCTAACGTTGGAACACCTTTTAAACCAAGCTTTGTAGAGATAACGCCTTCGTTCATTTGTCCATCGTGCGAAATCGTTTGATCATCGCAATGTGTAATAATAAAACTATTAATATTAGCCGAATATTGCAAGGCTCTTAAAATTAATCCTGCATCTTTAATTGGTTTTTTATAATCGCTAAACGCCATAGCGCCGGCCAATTGCATATCGTACATCTCCGACAAATCTTTTCCTTCTTGATTATAGCTGATAGTGCCTATAGGAAACGCATCTACCAAATTGCCGTTTGCTCTATTTTTAACATACTCTATTTGCGCTTTATTATGTAACGGCGGTGTTGTTCCACTCATCACGCAAACGCCTGTAAACCCACCTTTAGCAGCGGTTTTTAATCCGTTCTCTAATGTTTCTTTATGCTCTTTTCCTGGGTCACAAAAATTAACTTGCATGTCTAACCAACCGATAGATGCACATAAGCCATCTGCTTCCACGGTTTTATAATTTTTATCATTAACAATTCCTTTTTTTAGTTGAGTAATAATTCCTTTCTCAATTAAAATATCTACTACTTTGCCATTAAATGGGCTTGCAGAATCAACGATGGTGGCTTGTTTGATGAATATATTCATTTTGTGTTTATTTTTTATTTGATTCAATACCAAAGATAAAGGATTCAAGAAGCATCTTGAATCTTCTGTCTTATTTCTTTTATCTAAATAATCGTATAATTAAAATTTCACTTAGTAAAAATGTCAACGCTAAAAGTAAAAATAATTTCCATAATTTTTTTCCATCAGACGCTTCTTGTAATACATTTGTTAATGTTTTTTCATTTGGCTCAATAACAACCATGTTTTTAAGATTCTTTTCGTCTATCTGTTTTTGTAATTCTTCTTTAGTATAAAAATTCATATCAGATTCTTTTCTATCGAAATTAAACGCCAGTCCTTTCAAAATAATGGTGTTTTCAATCACTTGATACTGTCCCGCTTCCGTTAATTGGTTTTGTGTAAACAAAGTGGTTGCATTATTTACCAACCGATGTTCTGGAATCAAATCTATTTTATTTGTTGCTGCGGTATATGAGCCTGTCGAAGTTGTCGAAGCATCATCTTTGATAATGTGTAATGGCTTATCCGAAAAATTAGAAACAGAAGATACAATAATTGCTTCGTTGGTGGCTGTTTTATAATAAACAGGTGATGGCTTTAAACTCAAGATGGCCATTTTAATTAGTGTTGGAACAAATAAAGCATGCTTTAAAAAATTAGAACAAGCTTCGTCAGTTGGTATAGCAAATACATATATTTTACCATTACCCAGTTGGTGTTGAGAAATAAGTGGGCTACCGTTTTGCAGTAGCACAACATTTTGTGAAGAACTGCCAGTTGTTTTTTTAAATTCGAAATGCTGTAATACCAATGGTAAATCCATTTGCTGATTAATTTTATCGAACACCCCTTCGTATAACCCTTGTTCAAAATTAATACCTTGTGTTTTCATACGAGCTGTGTCGAAGGCCATTATTTGTGGCAACTGCAAGTTTTGAAACGCTTCATTGTAAGACGTAGCCTCTGCTTTTTTACTTGGAAACAATACAACAGACCCGCCATTAGTCACAAATTTTTGCAACTCCGATGTTAGCCCTGACGGTAATACAGACAACTCGTTTAAAACGATCATGTTTTCTTTAGCAAACAAACTATAATCAATGGAAGCCTCTGTGTTTTCGGTATACGCAAACAAACTATCGTTTTGCATCAACGATTTAAAATTGCCCGCCGTTTTAGTTTCCTTACCATTAATAACTAACGCGTTAATCGTTGTTTGGGCATTAAAGCAAAAATAAAATTGATCGTCGTAGGTAATAGGAAAATCTTCAATGCTCAATGTTCCTTTATTAATGCCTTTCTCTTTTACTGTAAAACCAATGCTTACATCTGTTTTATTACCAGTCTGGATGTTAAATGAGCTTAACGATACTTGTTGATTATTGATATATAATTTGAGTGTTCCGTTTTCAATATCCTTGTTGCTTTTATTAATAACCGTTGCGTGAATAATTTGTTGGGTTTCAAATTGCTGAACAGGCGTTTCAAACCAAACACTATCAATATATATATTATTCACTTCCGCGGATGCAATAGGAATACAGGTAATTACAACGTTTGTATCAATGTCTGTTTTATTAAACACCGTCGTGTTTTTTTGAAAGTCACTTAATAAAAACAAGCGCTTGTTTTTAGAAGAACTATTTTGTAAAAAATCTTGTTGGCGTTTAATCACGTCTGCCAACGATTTGGTGGCAGAAGAAATTTTTACTTCATTCAGCTGTTCTATAACTTCGTCCTTGGAAATGAGGCGTTGGTGCTTTCCTTCAAAGTCATTAGTTAACAATTGGAATTTATCACTCGCATTAAATGTATTAACAATTTCAATAGCATACGATTTAGCGTTTTCTAAAAGCGTCCCTTTTTTATTGGTGCTTTCCATACTAAAACTATTATCTATATAAATACTGATGGCTTTTTCGCCTTGTATAGCCTGAGTTTTGCCAGGAATAAAAGGTTGTGCAAAGGCAAACACTAAACATGTGATTGCCAAAATCCGCATCAGTAAAATAAGCCATTCTTTCAATTTGGATTTACTGTCGCTTTCTTGCTTGAGTTCTTTTAAAAACTGAACATTCGTAAAATATACTTTTTTGTATTTTCTAAAATTGAAAAGATGAATAATAATAGGAATTGCTATTGCTGTTAATCCAATTAAAAATGTAGGAAACAAAAAATTCATCAATGGTAAAAATACATTTTTTACCATTGATAAACGAGTTGATTTTAAACACGTTTAGTAATTAGTATTGTTTTGATAAAAAAATCAGAAAAATCACTTTTTTACTTGCACCCCCCCATTTTTTGACATACTTTTGTAAAAAAACAACTATTTCACTACTAACCCCCCCCTATAAAATACAAAATTATGAGCACAAGACGAGTTTTAGCCATGCAGGATGTGGTAAAAAGAACGCCAGTTGAGTTTAACAAAACCGACAAACAAGTATCTTCTTATTATGGAGCCAACGTTTTTGGTTTAGATGCTATGCGCGAATTCCTTTCGGAAGAAGCGTTTAATAGCATTCAAAACTCTATGAATAACGGAACAATCGTAGAACGTAAAATGGCGGATCAGGTGGCAGCTTGTATGAAAGCTTGGGCGCAAAGCAAAGGAGTAACGCATTTTACGCACTGGTTTCAACCACTAAGCGGGGCTACTGCCGAAAAACACGATGGTTTTTTTGAACCTATCGAAGGCGGTCGTGCTATTGAGCGTTTCAGCGGAAATGCTTTAGTGCAACAAGAACCAGACGCTTCTTCTTTTCCTAATGGCGGTATTCGTAATACTTTCGAAGCGCGTGGTTACACGGCTTGGGATCCTACATCACCAGCATTTATTTGGGGAGAAACCTTATGCATTCCAACAATTTTTATTTCATATACTGGCGAATCATTAGATTTTAAAACGCCTTTATTAAAATCATTACACGCTATAGATAAGGCTGCGACTGATGTTTGTCAGTATTTCGATAAAAACGTGACTAAAGTCATTGCTACCTTAGGTTGGGAACAAGAATATTTTTTAGTGGATTCTGCTTTATATAATATCCGTTATGATATCCAACAAACTGGTCGTACTTTATTTGGGCACGCTTCCGCAAAAGGTCAACAGCTTGAAGACCATTACTGGGGCTCAATTCCAGAGCGCGTATCAGCATACATGCGCGACTTTGAATATGAAGCTCACTTATTAGGAATACCTGTACGCACGCGCCACAACGAAGTAGCGCCTGCTCAATTTGAATGTGCACCCGTGTTCGAAGAAACAAACTTAGCCGTTGATCACAACTTATTATTAATGGACGTAATGGAAAAAGTGGCTATTCGCCATAATTTCCGAGTGTTGATGCACGAGAAACCGTATGCGGGTGTTAATGGTAGTGGTAAGCATAACAACTGGAGTTTAGCAACTAATACTGGTAAAAATTTATTATCGCCTGGTAAAACACCAAAAACAAATTTACAGTTCTTAACCTTTTTTGTTAATACAGTAAAAGCTGTTTATGAACATGCTGATTTGTTA
>JANXRU010000033.1 GCA_025356715.1 Bacteroidota bacterium | reverse complement strand
AACGAGCTACCCCTGCTCTATCCCGCAATATGTATCAAATGCCGAAGCATTTAGGGTAAAATTAATAATTTAAAAAAGAACGTATTTTATTGCGGTGCAAAGATATAATTCTTTTCTTTGTAAACAAATAAAAACTAAAACTATTTCAATATCTACTCATAAATCTGGCTTTGTAAGCATTATTGGTTGCCCAAATGTTGGTAAATCAACCTTACTAAATGTACTTGTTGGCGAACGCCTTAGTATTATTACCTCTAAGGCCCAAACGACTCGTCATCGTATTATGGGTATAGTTAGTGGCGAAAATTATCAAATGGTTTTCTCTGATACACCAGGTATTTTGAAGCCAAATTATAAGTTGCAAGAAAAAATGATGCAGTTTGTGATTTCTGCATTTAGTGATGCTGACGTTTTCTTACTTATCGTAGATATTTATGATGATATACAATTAGAAGAGTCTTATCTTGAAAAATTGAAGGTAACGAATACTCCCATATTACTATTATTAAATAAAATAGATTTAGCAACTCAAGAAGTTCTGGATTCAAAAATGGCAGAGTGGAAAGCAAAACTTCCTAACGCCGAAATTATTCCAATTTCTGCATTAAAGAAATTTAATTTAGAAACAGTTATGTATCGTATTAGCGAATTATTGCCTTTTGGCGAAGCGTTTTATGATAAGGATACATTAACAGATAAGCCTGAACGTTTTTTTGTTTCTGAAATTATTCGTGAAAAAATATTATTGCAATATAAAAAAGAAATTCCTTATAGTGTGGAGGTTATTGTAAACTCGTTTAAAGAAGAAGAAACCATTATTAAAATACAAGCAGATATATTAGTGGAACGTGAAAGTCAAAAAGGTATTATCATAGGCCATAAAGGAGAAGCCCTTAAAAAAATGGCTACTAGAGCGCGGTTAGAAGCGGAGACTTTTTTTGGAAAGAAAATATTTTTGGAAATCTTTATCAAGGTAGCTAAAGACTGGAGAAATAATGATATGAATTTAAAACACTTTGGATATTAATAAATCACATTAACAATTATTTTATAACAAACAAAAAATGGCAACTACATCAGACATCTCTAAAGGCGCATTTATCAGACATAACAATGAACTAGTAATGATTGTTGATTATGATCACATTACTCCCGGTAAAGGAAATGCTATTTACTCCGTTAAAAGTCGTAACGTAAAAACAGGCAAGCAAAGTGAAATTCGTTTTCGTTCAGGAGAAAAAATTGATTTTGTGCGTGTAGAATTACATGAATTACAATATTTGTTTGAAGAAGGTGAATCATTAGTTTGTATGAATCAAGAAACCTACGAACAACAATCTATACCTAAATATTTATTTGGAGAAGCAATTAAATTTTTGCAAGAAAGCATGATTGTAAAAGTGTTTTTTGATGACAATAATGAGCCTATTAATGCCGAATTACCAAAGCATGTAGAGGTTTTAGTAACTTATACCGAAATGGGCGCAGGAAAAACTTTAAAATCAGCGGAGATTGGTAATGGAGCAAAAATATTAGTCCCATTATTTATTGAGCAAGGCGAAAAAATTAGAATCAATACTGAAACTGGAGAATATATGGAAAGAGTAAAATAATAATTTCTTATTAAAGAAACCTTAGCTATTAGTTAAGGTTTTTTTATGATGGTTTTTTTAAATTTCAATTACTCCATTTTGCCATAATCAATTGTTTAATATTTTGATAGTTGTTATTACAAACTTTAGATTTTTTTTCTTT
Organism: Bacteroidota bacterium; assembly: GCA_025356715.1. The sequence continues at coordinate 3,382 of JANXRU010000033.1, read as the reverse complement.
ATCAGCATAAGCCGCTAATCTTTCAGGGAGCTCTACTTCTTTTTCTAAAATAATATTCATTACTTCTTTAAATTTGGCAGGATGAGCCGTTTCTAAAAACACGCCAACATATTTAGATGATTCGTTATCTAAGTACTTTTTTAACCCTAAATAAGCAACTGCCCCATGTGGGTCAATTAGATAATGATGATCGTTATAGACTTGCTTCACAGTTGTTTCAGTTTCAGCATCCGTAAAACTGTAACTCGAAATTTCTTTTTTAAAATTTGAGAGGTCTTCTTGAAATAAATAACTCATACGCTCAAAATTACTCGGATTTCCAACATCCATAGCATTGCTAATAGTTGCTACAGATGCTTTTGATTGATACACACCAGTATTTAAGTAGTTTGGAAAAACATCATTAGCATTGGTTGATGCAATAAAATGAGCTATAGGCAAACCCATTTTTTTTGCTAATAATCCAGCGGTAAGATTTCCAAAATTACCAGAAGGAACACTGATAACAATTGGTAGATTTAATTTCTTTAAAGCAGCGTAAGAAAAGAAATAATAAAATGATTGAGGTATTAATCTCGCTATATTAATGCTGTTGGCAGAAGTAATCAATTGTTCGTTTGCTAATTGTTTGTCGGCCAATAATTGTTTTGCTAATTTTTGGCAATCATCAAAAGTACCATCCAATTCTATGGCATGAATATTATTTCCCCATGTGGTTAATTGTTTTTCTTGCAGAGGGCTTACTTTTCCTGTTGGATAAATAATATATACTTCTAAATCCTGTACCTGGTAAAACCCAGCAGCTACAGCGCTACCTGTATCGCCAGATGTAGCAACAATAACTTTTACTTTTTTGTTTTCATTTTTAATAAAATAACTCATCACTCTCGCCATAAAACGAGCACCCACATCTTTAAATGCTAAAGTGGGGCCGTGAAATAATTCTAAACAATAAATAGAATCTTCTACTTTCTTAAGTGGTAATGGAAAGTTAATCGTTTCATTTACAATTTTTTTCAAATCTTCAGTTGGAATTTCGTCTCCAATAAATGATTGTGCAACCTTTAAAGCTATTTCTTCATTTGAATAACTTTCTATGTTTTCAAAAAAACTAGTTGGAAGAGTTGGAATACTTTCAGGCATAAATAATCCACCGTCGTCTGCAAGGCCTTTTACAACTGCGTCAGAAAAACTAACTGGATTTGTTTTTTTTAGATCTCGTGTTGAATAATAGTTCATTTTTTTTAAGTTTAAATTGTAATGGCTCCGTTTAAATTAATATCTGAAACAAACTGATCGCTTTTTATATCGCGACTTGCTAAGAATTTTTGAATATCTGTTGCTATTGTTTCTGCTACTTCTTGGTTATTATTTAAAGCAAACACAGATGGCCCAGAGCCTGAAATACCAATACCTAAAGCACCTGCATTCATTGCTATTTTTTTTATTTCATAAAAATAGGGGATCAATAATGCCCTACTTGGTTCAATAATCACATCCTGCATGCTTTTTCCAATAAGAGCATAATCGTTAGTATATAATCCAGCGATTAACCCTCCAACATTACCCCATTGAACAACGGCATCTTTTAACAGAATATGTTCTTTAATGATTTTTCGAGCATCACTGGTTGGAACATTAATATGTGGATGTATGATAGAAGCATACAAATTTTTAGGAACATTTAGTTGTACAATTTCCAGAGGTTGGTAACTACTAATTAAAACAATTCCTCCAAACAAAGCTGGAGCCACATTATCCGCATGCGCATTTCCGCATGCTAGACGCTCTCCTTCCATTGCGAAAGGTAGTAATTGTTGTTTTGTTAATGGATTGCCAAATAATGCATTTACAGCAACTAAAGCTGCGACACTACTTGCCGAACTAGATCCCATGCCGCTATTTAGAGGCATTTTTTTGTAAAGGCAAATATGTACGCCAGCTGTAATATTTTGTTTTTCCATAAACAATTTTACCATGGCGTACACTACATTTTGTTCAGGCTTTAGTTTGCTTAGAAATTCATTAGGTTCTGCTAATTCAAATGTAATTTCGTTGCTTTCATTTAAACTTAATTCAACCTCATCTCCGCAATTGTTTAATGCAAAACCTAATACATCATAACCACACACAAAATTGGCCACTGTTGCGGGTGCAAATGCTCTTACTTTTTTCATATTTTTTTAATTAATTAGATGATATTTTAATAATGTCTGCAAACACACCTGCGGCAGTTACTGAGGCTCCTGCGCCTGGTCCTTTTACAACCAATGGATTAGTTTTATAGCGGTTGGTTGTAAATGAAATGATATTGTCGCTACCAGATAAGCTATAAAATGGGTGTTGATCGTCTACCAATTTTAATTCTATTTTAGCAACTTTTTGGGTAATGGTAGCAATATAGCGCAGTTTTTTATTTTCTTTTTCGGCTTTGTTTTTTAATGTAGAAAATTGCTCTTCGGCTTTTTCTAAAGCCTCATAAAATAAAGGTATAGAAGCTGCCTTTAAACAAGATTCTGGTAAAATAGATTCTAATTGCACTTGTTCTTTTTCTAATGGTATTCCCATTTCGCGAGCAACTATTAATACCTTTCTTCTAAAATCCTCTCCATTCAAATCGTCACGTGGATCTGGTTCTGTATATCCCAATTCTTGTGCTTTTTTAATAACATCAGCAAACGTTTTATCGCCAATATAATTATTTAGAACATAAGAAAAAGTACCAGATAAAACGGCTTCAACACTAGTAACTTCATCGCCGCTATGCAAGAAATTTTTTAGTGTATTAATAATAGGCAACGCTGCTCCAACATTTGTTTCATAATTAAAATCAACCCTGTTTAGTTTGGATATTCTTTGCAAGGATTCATAATTTTTGAATGAAGATGAATTAGCAATTTTATTGCAGGTTACTACCGAAGTATTTTGTTTAAACAGTTGTTCGTATAAATTTGCAATATCAGCGCTAGAAGTGTTATCTACAAAAATACTATTGGGTAAATTCTGTAATTGAATTTCTTTCAAAAATGCATCCATGTTTGCTGCAACGCCGTCTGTGTTTAATGTGCTTTTCCAATCATCAATGTTTAATCCCTCTTCACTATTAAATATCATTTTTCTACTATTACTAATGCCAACAACTTTTAATTGTAAGTGTTGGTGTTTTTGCAACCAAGCTTTTGATGATGTAATTTGTTGAATCAACTCTGACCCTATGTTTCCTGTACCAACAATGTATAGATGTAGTGATTTCACAGAAGATAAAAATAAAGCATCATGTACCGCGTTTAATGCTTTCTTTAAGTCAGCTTTTTTTATAACAACAGAAATACTCAATAAGCCAGATTTGTTGATCGGCGTTGGTGGTTGTGTCGCTTCACAA
>JANXRU010000028.1 GCA_025356715.1 Bacteroidota bacterium | reverse complement strand
GAACAACAGGATCATCAAGCGATAGCTTAATAGCATTAACCAATTTAGCTACTGCCAATGAAGATAGCTACGAGGTATTTGCGGATGAAATGCTATATCAAAACAAGCAGTTTGTTTATCAGTTAATAGAACAGGATAGCATTAATCCAGCTAAAAATAGCACGCTAAGTACTTTTTACAATAACAATCAAAATACGGCTATTGATAAATTAACCGAAGCGCAAATAGCTATCGCAAATTTAGACATCAATGCAGCATCTGCCGCTAACGGTTCGGCACCTGTTGTAACTGCCATTGAGCAAAAACAACAACGTGCTAATAGATTAGTGTTAAAATACATGAGCGATAGAAATTATGTATTTACATCAAGCGAAAGACTTGATATGTTTAATATGGCAAAGGAATGTGTAGCAAAAGGCGCTTATGTAGTGCAAGCTCGTAATTTAGTGGATATTGTAACTAACCAAGCTAACATGTATGCTGATAATTGTGATGTAGAAGCTAATGCCAGCCGTAAGAAAAAACCTGTTACCCTGAGCGGAATCGAAGGGCAAACTCTATTTAATTTGTTCCCGAATCCTAATAGTGGGTTAATGCAATTGGATTATAAGTTAGGTGGTTATTCTAATGCTACATTCAACTTATTTGACATTACAGGTAAATTAATTGATAGCAAAAACATTGATTCTAATGAGGGTAGCCTTTATATTAATGAGCAAGATTTAAACAATGGTATTTATTTTTATAGTATCTTAGTAGGAGAGAAAACTATTAAAACTGATAAAATTGTTATTATTAAGTAAATATTTAAGAATAAGCAAACAATTAATTGTTTGCTTATTCTTATTTAAGAATATATTGCTATCACAAAATTTAATACGTAACGCTAGTTTTGAGAACTATCATACGCCAATAAACTGGAACTTGTGGGGTGGAGATTTTATAGGATATTATACTTGGCCACCTGATACAGTAATGATTGATTGGGGGGGATATCAAACTCCTGATTTTTTAACAACTGCTTGTTCTCACACATATTCTGGGGTGCCTATAAATCTTTTTGGATATTCAAATGCAAAAGATGGTAATGGTTATGTAGGGTTAGGTATTTACGAAAAAGGTGGGTACGGTAAGGAATATATATACCAAAAACTTACGCAACCGCTTCAATCTGGTAAAGTGTATTGCTTGAGTTTTTATGTAAACAGAGCTGACCGTTTTACTTACGCAATCAAAAATATAGGTGCGTTATTTACAACTAATTTACAGCCAGTAACAAACGGTTATGAAATAAATGCAACACCGCAAGTGATAAATCAAGGCTCTATAATATCTGACACGATAAACTGGACGCAAATACAAGGTTGCTTTACTGCAAATGGCGGAGAACAATACATTACAATCGGTAATTTTACAACAAATTTTAATACAGATACACTCAATACAAATTCAACTAATTTAGTCCCTGGTAGAGAAGCTACAAGCTACTACTACATAGATGATATAACCTTGATAGATCAATCAACGGTTGGTATTGATGAGCTAAACCTTAGTGCTAAAATAAATTTGCATCCAAATCCAAATAACGGAACGATGGTATTGGATTATGATTTAGGGGCAGACGATACTGGAACCCTTCAACTAATGGATGTAACGGGTAAGATTATCAGTTCTTATAAAATAGTGGCCAATAAAGGAATATTGCAAATGAATGAGCAAAATTTGATGAATGGCGTTTATTTTTATCGTATATTAGTGAAAGATAAAATAGTTAAAACTGATAAAGTTGTTATTATTAAGTAAATATTTAAAAACATACAAATTACTAATCGTAATTTGTATGTTTTTGTTTAAAAACATACTACTATCTCAAAACCTTATACAAAATGGAGGTTTCGAGAATTATACAAATATAGATTGTACATACGGAGGATTCGATAATGGGAATTCACCATATAATCATGTGTTAGACAATTGGTACGGTTATCAGACACCTGATTATTATAGCTCAATTTGTAGTCCGCTAGGCTGGTTTAATGTGCCTAATAGTTATTTTGGCTATTCAAATGCCAAAAATGGTAG
>JANXRU010000020.1 GCA_025356715.1 Bacteroidota bacterium | reverse complement strand
GCCATTACAACTGGTATCGTAAAAGATTTGTATTCTGATAAAACACCTGAAGGTGTAAGCCGATACGAAAATATACAGGAATTATTAAATGGTATCAAAGATTTTGTGGATCAGCCACGTACACCGCAAGAAGAAGAATTAAAAGACGCCATCTTACAAAATAATATAACCGAACCTACCGAAATATTTGATAATCCTGAGCAGGTGGCAACACTTAGAACCTTGGATGAATTTATGCAGGAAATTACTTTGCTAACTGATGTGGATAAGGAAAGTGATGATGAAAAAAATGCTGATAAAGTATCGATGATGACCATACATGCCTCTAAGGGATTAGAGTTTCCGTATGTATACATTGTAGGATTAGAAGAAAATTTATTTCCTTCGCAAATGGCTTTACAAAGTCGCACCGAATTGGAAGAAGAACGTCGTTTATTTTATGTAGCCATTACTCGTGCCGAAAAGCGCGCTACTTGTAGCTTTGCAACCACGCGTTACCGTTTTGGAAATATTATTTATTGCGAGCCTAGTCGTTTTTTAGATGAATTAGATGAAAACTGTGTAGACTTCCCACAAGAGCCTGAAAAAAATCGTTTCAGTGATGATGCCTTTATGCGACCAACTAAGCCATTTAGCAAGCCTATGGATAGCATTGATTTTAGGACAAAGCCTAGTACGTTTACAAAAAATGAACCTAAGCCTCTAAATTTTGCACCGCCTAAAAAATTAATTCCACTAAAAAGTCGAATGGCGGCAACTCATGCAGGATCTGATACGAGTGCTAATGCTAATTTACATGTAGGAAGCATTGTGGAGCACGAAAAATTTGGGATCGGTGAAATTACAGACATTGAAGGCGTTTACCCCGAAGCCAAAGCTAAAATTATGTTTAAGGTTGGTGGAGAAAAGAACTTGTTATTGAAGTATGCGAAATTAACGATGATTACTTAGGACTCATCAATTTATTAATGAAGCTAACACAACTCATCCTTTTATTATTCATAAGCACTCTGCTCAAAAGCCAAACCATTAGTGGCTTTGTATATGATGCTATTAGTAAAGAGCCCATTATAGGTGCAGTTGTTTCTTGTAAAAATAAAGCCGAAGTTAGCAATAACTATGGCTTTTATTCTTTAAAATTTAAAATCGATAGTGCATCTAATTTTGTTGCATTTTACTTAGGATATAAAAAGCAAATATTTACGATTAAATCAACAAGCGTTGACACTGCATACAATTTTTATTTAGAAAATAATACAACAACACAAGAAGTTGAAATTGTAGCCGACAATATTAATAACAACAGTCAAGTATTTACATCAACTGATATAAAAAAAATCCCTGTTTTTTTAGGAGAATCGGATGCAATTAAAGCTTTTCAAACTCAACCTGGCGTAAAGCAAGGTGCCGAAGGCTTTGGTTCATTAATTATACGTGGTGGCTCAGCAGAGCAAGTTCAATATGTATTAGATGATATGCCTTTGTATTACGTAAACCATATGGGAGGTTTTATTTCTACTTTTAATACAGATGCTATAAGTAAAGTTGAATTATTTAAAAACCATACACCTGCAAATTTTAGTGGACGTTTATCAGGTGTTTTTGATGTACGATTAAAAGAAGGTAATGCTAATAAATGGAGTGGTACAGTTGCGGTCGGTTTGCTATCAACTCGATTGAATTTTAATGGACCCGTTTTTAAAAATAAAAGTACGTTAGAAATTTCTGCCAGACGGTTGAATATAGATTTAATTAGCACTCCCGTTTTTAAACTTCTTAATTCAGCAACACAACCTCAATACGCCTTTAGCGATGTGATGTTAAAATATACTCATAGACTCTCTTCTAAATTAAAATTATCCGTATCACTTTTTAATAGTTATGATGCTATTAATGTATTAAAACTAAATAAATTTAAACTAAATTTTAATACTACTAATTATAGCAATTCCAATGATTACACTTATAATTGGAGTAATACAGCAGGGGCAATACGGCTAATGCATTCCGTTAATTCAAGGCTTTTTGTAACCTCTGTTATTAATGCAGGGATGTTTACCAATAATCTTAAACTAAATAATATTGTAAATACAGATGGAGTTGAAACCAGTAATTATTTAACGACCATTAAATTAAATTTAAAAAATGCAAGTGCTAAAACAACATTTGATTATAGCTTTAATAATAACTTCAAATTAATATCTGGTATAAACTACGAATTAATATCATCTGGTTTAGGAAACCAGCAAACAACTATAAAAACCCAAAATTATAATAATACTGAAATATATGTAGGCGATAAAACACTGTCTCATCAAATAGCTGTTTTTGCAACAAGTAATATTGTACTCACTTCTAAATTAAAAGCATCAATTGGGTTTAATAATTTACTATTTACATCTAATCATTTCACAAAAAATTATTTTCAACCAAGAGTTTTATTTCAATATCAATTTACCAAAAATAATAGTTCTAGTATTAGTTATTGCCAAAATGTACAACCTATGCATTTATTAACTAATAATGGTGTAGGCATGCCAAATGATATTTGGGTACCTGCCGATAATTATGCTAAACCACAACAAGTGGCTCAATTAAACATTAATTATACTCAGTATTTTTATGCAAAAAAATATAGTTTACTAACGGATGTTTACTATAAAGCCATGGAAAATTTAATTCGTTATAAGGATGGCTATTCAGTTTACAGTACTAAAAACGATTGGCACTCCACCATTGAAACTCAAGGTAAGGGATTATCTTATGGGCTAGAGATATTAGCAAAAAAAGAATTAGGAAAATTAACTGGGTTTATAGCCTATACCCTCAGTAAAACCACCAATCAATTTGCTAATGTTAATAATGGAAATCCATTTAATTACAAATATGATCGAAGGCATGAACTAAACGTATTTGCTAATTATGCCATTACTCCTAAAATAAACATTAATGCCAATTTTTATTTTGCAACAGGAAATGCCATTACCTTACCAACTGCTATTTATAATGTGCCAAACATATCAAACACAAATGCTCAACAATATACTTATTTACCCGATTATGGATTAGATCATAGTTTCAGCGGTACTCCTACTAATTATGCTTTTGCTTATGATGGGGTAAATCAACAACGTACAACAAATTTTCATCGTTTAGATATAGGCGCAAATTTCACTAAACAAAAAAAACATGGTTTAAGAATTTGGAGTTTAGGTATCTACAATGTTTATAATCATCAAAACCCTTTTGCATACCAATACGATTATAGTAATAATCAATTTAATTTAAAGAGTATCAGTTTCTTTCAAATAATGCCATACATAACCTATGAATACAAGTTTTAAATATTGTACATTTTTTTTAATAATGATGATTATTTCATCATGTGAAAAAACAATTACAAACTATAAACCCATAACTCCTAATTTGCAAGTGCTAAGCAGTTTACAATGTTTTGATAGTGTTGCAACATGCTATCTAACAAAAACGAATGATTTAAATGATATAGCAATACACTCCATTGATAATTCAATAATTTATTTATACGATAATAATAATTTTATCATTGATACATTGAAATACTTTACTAAAGGGCTTTATAGGGGTAAAGTGAAATTAAATCAACCTCTAATTAAATACAGTATACAATCAATTGCTCCAAATTATCCTGAAGCCAATTGCACCTTTCAGTTTCCTATTAATACAGATTATACTATTACCAATACTATTTATAACGAAATTCCAGTCAATTATAGTTCATCCACTTATAATGGTAGTCGTGTATTTATAAATATAAATGATCCATCTGACATTAATTACTATTCCCTAAATGTATATTTATTAGATTCAGTATTAAGCGGATCTAATTATAAAAAAACATTTAAAGAAATTGGGTTTACATCAGATGACCCATCTATTAAAAAAGACATGATTTATGATAATTCAGCTGGTGTTGCAGAAGGTTTTTTGTTTTCAGATGGTTTGTTTAATGGAACAAATCATTCAGTCGAATTAAATATTGCCTCTGTTCATCGTCCAGATAATTCCTTTACGTTTGTTATTGTTTTAAAAACATTATCCGAGGAATATTATAAATTTTATAAGGGTTACAATAAGCAATATGAAGCTCAAATAAATAGCTCTATTGGTTTAAATTATCTGTATAATTTATATCCATATGATGCTATTTATAGCAATATCAATGGTGGATTAGGGATATTTGCTGGTTATAATTATACAGCTAAAATTGTAACGATAACTAAGTAATCTATTTTAATACATTCACCTAAACCGCTTTCATCAGTTCTTTCCAAACGACATCATCTGTTTTTGGCTTACAAATAATCGTTACTTTTTCTAATTTAATAGGATGTATAAACTCCGTTTTATACGAATGTAAATGAATAGACCCATTGGGGTTTGAACGATCATAACCATATTTCAAATCACCTTTAATAGGACAGCCAATAGCAGACAATTGCGCACGTATTTGATGATGACGGCCTGTAAACAAATTAATTTCCAACAAATGATAATTAGCAATAGAAGCGATTAATGTATAAGCTAATTCTGCTTTAAGAGTGCCATTTCTTTCTTCGTTGTATGCTTTTGATTTATTAGTTTGTTCGTTTTTAATCAAGTAATGCGTTAAGCGCTCTGTTAAATGCGGGGGTTTATTTTTAACCACTGCCCAATATGTTTTTTGAATGGTTTTATCTCTAAATAATTCATTCATGCGAGATAAAGCCTTACTTGTTTTTGCAAAAATGACAATGCCTGAAACGGGCCTATCTAAACGGTGACAAACACCACAAAAAACATTACCTGGTTTATTATCGCGTTGCTTAATAAAATTCTTTACCTTTTCTGATAAAGGCATATCACCCGTTTTGTCACCTTGAACAATTTCAGATGATTTTTTATTGATGATTATTAAATGATTGTCTTCATATACTATTTGTGAAGCTTCAATCACTTCTGAAGGAGAATACATAGGGCTAATTAACGGTAACTAATTTTAAATTCAATTCTTCTGTTTTCAGCATGCTCATCTTCAGTACATTTTACGTTGTTACCACAGTTATTACGTAATTTGGTTTCGCCATAACCTTTAGCTACAACTCTTTTGGCATCAATGCCTTTACTTACAATATAAGCCTTAGCACTAATAGCACGTTTTTCACTTAATGCTAAATTTTGAGCATCACCTCCTCTACTATCGCTATGAGCGCCTAACTCTATATTAAAATTAGCATTTCCTTTCATAGCCAATATAACTTTATCAAGCGTTAATAATGATTGAGGTAGTAACTCAGATTTATTTAATTCAAATAATATAGATTCAACAATGGTTTCTGTAGAGCCTTTTATTTTTTTCTCCATAATTTGTTTATCTAATAACTCCAACCATGGGTCTTCAGCAAATAATTCCACCATTTTGTTTTGGGCAGAATTCAATAGCTTATATTCAAATTTTTTGCCTTTAACCGTCGATACTATCTTCATTAAATTATCTTCATTATCAAAAACCATAATATTATTTAAGGCTTCCATAATATCTTTTTCGTTATTATCGTTAATTAAAACTTGCTTGTTATAAGGAATGTATTTAAACGAAAAATCACCTTTGGCATCTGTTTTTGCAGAATCAATGGCCTCATACTTGTCATTCATTAACAACACTTTAAAATTAGATAAAGGGTGGTTTTTATCATTACCGTAAACTCTACCTTTCACGTTCATTTTTAATTCGGAGTCGTCAATAATGATATCATTAAAAGTAGAATTTGCAACAGAAAGGAATTTATAATGGTATTTTCGATTGCTAATAGAATCAATACGTTTAACAAACTTATCTTTTATCGTATAAATATCAAAAAACTGATTAGATAAGAAATCAGATGTATCAAAGGCGAAATTATATTCTTCGCCAGCTACAATTTTAGTAAATAAAAAATTACCTAATAAATTGGTTTTCACTGTTTGCACAACATTATTTTTAGAGTCAATCAAATACATTGTTTTATCAGCAACGAGTCTCTTGATTGATCCAATAGTTGAGATTAATTTCCCTCCTATGTTATAACTAAACTCATCATCTACTAAATTTGGTATAACACTCGTATTACTTAAACTTTTAAAAACATAGGTTTGATTAGCATCTCCAAAAGCTTCAGCAATCATGCTGTTGGAATTGGATTCTAATTTAATTTTTGCTTTGTTCGGATTTTCTAATTCAGAAAGAACAACGGATAAGTTATTTGCCTCATCCGCATCAATGTTTTGAAAAACGAAAACCCCAAAATTAGTTGTTTGAGATTTAGCCATTACCTCACCTTTTTTATTTATTAAAGTAATTGTTTTATTTTTTAATAAGGTTTGCTTATCATTATCTAAACTCAATTTTCCCACTAACTGAACTATCTTTTTTGTTTTTGCAACCGTAATTTTAGGCTTTATCGTGTCTTTAACAACAGGTTCATTCATTTTTTTAATAAACAAATTAAAGTAAGACGTATCATCTACTAAGCGATTCTTTCCGTTAAATACTAATTGATGAATGGGTTGTTTAAACTTTGTTGAATCAATGTTAGCGGCATCTTTTGGGAAAAACGGAATATCTAATTCATAAGTCATATCTATATTTCGCTTGTTTACAGGAATATCAGCATAAACACGAATAAACATTTTTTGAGTATTTTGATTGATTAAATAAATGTCGTATGTTTTCCCAAAAGGTAAAACCACTTTAAATTTATTGGACTCTCCTGTATTTAATTCTTTAAATACATTTGAACCCTCTATCACTTTTATAGTAGTATTTAATAGTTTAGCATTATTAAACACATTGTGTCCAATAAAATTGAAGTTAAAGTCGTCTTGACAAAACCCAACATAAGAAAGACTAAACAAAAAAAGTGCAATTAAAAATTTAATGGTCTTCATATAATTTCTATTTTAATTTATTAGCATGAATTGTTTCAGTAATTTTTTTGCAACAAGTACTTAATTCTTTTTCATTATATGCACTCATCGACAAAATCAAAACTGGTTTTTTTACTTTATCCTTGATGATATAGTAATTATCCAGTGTTTTTTTTAACGAAGATAAATACCCAACCTCTATATTATTTTCTATTTCACGCCCACGTTTTTTGATATTATTAACCAATAACGGAACTTCCGTTTGAATATAAACTACTAAATCTGGCTGTTTAATGGAACTTTGCAACGCTTTGAAATGTTTTTTGAAATATTGATAATCCTCTTTACTTAAATTTGTTTTTGCAAAACTAATGCATTTATCAAAATGAAAATCGCTTACTGTAATAGCGGTTTCTTTTTTTTGTTTAAAAAAAGCATCTAATTGTTTATGTCTGTCAATTAAGAAGGAGTATTCTGTAGGAAACGCAAAGGTTTTACGATCGTTATAAAATAAGGGCAATAAAGCATTTTCTTCAAATTGCTCAGGTAAATACGTTGCTTTTAATTGTTTAGCAAGCGCTTTCGCTAAAGTAGTTTTTCCTGAACCTATATTTCCTTCTATACTAATAAACATATTTCTTATTTATAAAGCGTCACTTCTAACATATCATCACATTCTTTCAATAAATTAAATATACTTTTATTTAAAATAGGATGCAAATAATTGGGGATAATCTCATTTAAAGGAATTAACACAAATTTCCGTAAATGTAATCTAGGATGTGGAATACTAAGGGTTTTATTTTCAATAATATCATTATTATAAAAGAGAATATCAATATCGATTGTTCGAGAGGCATATATTTCGTGGGCGTTTCGTTCCCGTCCTAAATGTTTCTCAATATCCAATAACGACTGTATTAATTCCAAACTACTTAATTCTGTTGATAGTTCGAGGCAAACATTCAAATACGCCTGCTGATTTTGAACTCCCCAGGCTTCCGTTTGATAAATACGAGATGCAGAGGTAACCTGCCCTACTCTTTGGTTAATTTCAGAAACTGCAAGCTGAATAGAGGTTTCCCTATTACCAATATTACCGCCCAAACATAAATAAGCTACATTCATATAATTATTGGTAAATGTAAATGAAAGTATCATATTTTTAAAAAAAATAAAAATTTAAATTAAATAACTATGAAACAATTTTTTGGAGCATTTTTCGGCTCAATTCTCGGACTTTTAATTACAGGTATTATTGTTACCATTGTGGCAGTAGCATCAATAATGAGTACCTTAAAAGAAGAAATTAATTTTGATGGTGATAAATCATATACTTCTAAAGAAAATTCGATTTTAAGATTAGATTTAAATGGAGAAATTAAAGAGCGTGGCTTTAAAAATCCTTTGGGAGATATAGATTTAGGTCCTTTAATGCCAAAAACATCTTTAGGCTTAAATGACATTATCGCTAATCTTAAAAAAGCCAAAGCTGATAAGAATATTAAAGGTATTTACTTAGAAATTAGCGAACCTGTGGCTGGTTTTGCCACTTTAGAGGAAGTTCGTAACGCCTTATTAGATTTTAAATCTTCTGGTAAATTTGTATATGCTTATTCAGAGGTTTATTCTCAAAAAGCCTATTACTTGGCATCTACAGCGTCTAAATTATTTTTAAATCCACAAGGTGCTTTAGAAATAAAAGGTCTTAGCGCTCAAATGATGTTCTTTAAAAACATGCTCGAAAAATTAAATGTAGAAGTGCAAATTTTCCGCCATGGTAAATTTAAAAGTGCTATTGAGCCTTTTATGCTTGATAAAATGAGCGAAGCTAATCGTGCGCAGGTAGAAACGTATTTAGGCTCCTTATGGAATCATATGATTTCTGGTATTAGTAAAAGCAGAACCATTACAGTTGATGAAATTAATAACATGGCTAATAATTTATTGGTAAGAACACCTGAAGATGCCGTAAAATATAAGTTAGTGGACGAATTGAAATACGAAGATGAAGTATTTAACGCTATCAAAAAAACAATTAATTTAAACGAGAAAGATAAAATTTCCTTTGTATCTCTTGATAAATATACCAATGCCCCTGACCTTATTGTAAAATCTAAAAACAAAATAGCTGTTATTTATGCAGTTGGAGAAATAATAAGTGGCGAAGGTAATGATGATAAAATAGGAAGTGTAGAAATTGCCAAAGCGATTAAAGACGCTCGTTTAGACACGGCTATCAAAGCCATTGTATTCCGTGTAAACTCACCTGGCGGCAGTGCTTTAGCGAGCGACGTGATGTGGAGAGAAACTATTTTAGCTCAAAAGGCAAAACCATTTATTGTATCGATGGGTGATGTAGCTGCTAGTGGTGGTTATTATATTAGTTGTGGAGCTGATCGTATTTTTGCTGAACCAAATACCATTACAGGTTCTATTGGTGTATTTGGCATGATACCAAACGCTCAAAAAGCACTATCAGAAAAATTAGGTATTACGATAGATACTGTAAATACAAATAAACACAGTGATGTAGGTACTATTTTAAGAGGAACATCTGGTATAGAATATGATTACATTCAACAAAGTGTGGAGCGTATTTATGATGTGTTTATTACAAAGGTGGCTCAGGGACGTAAAATGCAAAAAAATAACGTGGATAGTATTGGGCAAGGCCGTGTGTGGAGCGGCGTAGATGCTCTTAAAATTCATTTAGTGGACGAATTGGGTGGTATTTCGGAAGCCATAGCTTATGCTGCTAAAATGGCAAAATTGCCGAACTATAAAACGGTTGCTTATCCTAAACAAAAAGATCCGATACAGGAATTATTAGGGAATGGGAAAGAAGAATTAGAAACTCGTTCAATGAAAACACATTTAGGAGAGCACTATATTTACATTCAACAATTAAAAAACGTGATGCAACTAAAAGGTGTTCAAGCTCGTTTACCTTATGAAATGATTATTGAGTAAACATTCCTTTTAGTATTAATCCTTCAAGATTTTTAAAATCTTGAAGGATTTTTTAATAACCGTTAATGTTAAAAAGTAAGCTTTGTCAGTTTTAATATTTTGTTTTATGCTCTAATGCATTTTTATTTAACGTAAATATATAATTTCCGCAGGATCCGTTCGCGCGGATTTGTAATCCGTGCATTGCTATTTATTTGTGTTTTCCATTTCATTTAATTATAAGTTATTAATTGTTTAGGTAAAACAAAAACATCTAATTCATTATCTAAATCAGCATAATTGCGAGCCGAACTAAATAAATAATCTTCAAGTTTTTCAACTATTTTATCTACTACAGGGTTATGATGTATGTAATTTAATTTTTGATACATGAATTTTGAAGTTTCTATTATTTCGGCATGATAACCATCTTGCCATACTTTATATTTTTGTTCTCTTTTTAAATTCTCGCCTGCTTACTGGCTCATTTATAATATTATCTATAAGTTGTTTAGCTGTGTATTTTTTAAAGTCTCTTATTATATCAGAAAGCATTTTGCCTTTATTGGCACTACAAATTAAATGTAAATGACTTGGCATAATACAATAAGCAAAAACCTCCAAATCTTTATTTTTTTGACAATATTTCAATGAATTTACAATAGTGTATTTATGATTTAACCGCGTAAATACATCTACCCAATTTACACAGGTAATTGTTATAAAATAGGCTTTATCAGGTATAATTGCTTTATATTTTGTTGACATTTTTTTTATTTGTTTTTTTATTCTTTCAATACTTTATGTTAGCGCACGGATTACAAATCCGCGCGAGCGGGTGGCACACAGAATATTACGTCTTATTTACTCATCTTTATTTTCTTCCTCCAAGTGCATAAATTTCAGGTTCGTTAGAAGAATATATTACAATAATACTGTCACCCGTTTTGTATTCGTCTTTCTGATTCATACAGAATGGTCTTAATTTAGTTTGGTTGTCAAATTGATAGCAGACGTCTGCCCAGTAACTAGTTGTCGCACCGCGACTATTATATATGTCATATGTCTTTGTCACAACACCTGTTGTCAACGTTTTGTAATTTTGTAATTGATATTCACAAAATTTCTCTTGTCCATATGTTGTTGCGAATAGAAAAGGAAAAGCTATTAATATGGAGCAAACCCAAGTCTTTATTTTTTGCCAAGGAGTTACATTAATAAACTTAAACCATATTAATGGAATTGTAGTTGGCAATATAACACAAAGAAAAATTAATATGCCAACAGCATTTTTCATTTTGTGACTGTGAAAAATATATAAGTATTGAAAAAGAAAAGAAAGTAAAATGAGAACAATTGTCCAGCGTATTTTTTGTCGTTTTACGTTGTCCACATTTATATGAGATTGTTTTGTTTTCAAATTATTGTTGTCTACGTATTTGTCCCACCCTATTGCAGCTAACGTATTGCGGCCTTGCGCCGTTTTTTTGCTAAGTCCAAGTTACACATTTGAGCGTTAACACGCAAAAAAATGGAGCAAGACCGCTGTTAGTACCAAGTAGGGGCGAACACAGTTTACCTCCTGCTTAAATGTCGGTTGTCCAAGAATTGTTTTTTAGCTTTAGAATAATGTCCTTAACTAAAATATTGTCTCCTTTATAATTTATATATTTTTGGTAAATAAAATGAAGTTTCACTTCTGTCGAGGTTATGTCATTATTTTTTAAATAGCAAAGAATAGAAATGCGCGGAATACTGTCGGCTAATTGAATTGAATCATCGTCAAAGATTATTGTTTTAAAACCACGTTGAACAAGTTTATTTTTGATAATTGAGTCCCAATTTGTCGAGTAATAATATGTTGTCGGGTCGTTTCCACACATTTTATATTTTTCAAAGTCTAAAATAATTTTGTCATGGTTAAACTCCTTTAAAGCTGCGTTGTCTAATGGAATTTTGTCACCGATGCTGTCGATTAATTTTTCGTCGATTTGTCTGTCGTGAAAAACGAAGTATAAAGCTGTCAGAGCAGTTAAAGAAATGAGTATGATTTTTATTGTTTTAGTCATTTGTCTACCGGAATTTTGTCCGCCCCTATTGGTACTAACGTTTTCGCGGTTTGCTTCGGCCGAATTGGAACCGTTGTCTACCGAAATGTTTAAATAAAGATAGCATGTTGCTACGCAATTGCAAAGAAAAAATTAAAAACGTTTCGGCCGATTTTGCAATTGCTTTGGTGTCTGCAAGGCTGGAGCGAACCGTGTGTTATAACTTGCCAGCCCTACACAGTTTATTTTACGTAGTAGTCAAACGTGCACTTTTGATAATAATATTTATTGTCTTTGTCTTTTGCTAATAAAGTAACTTCTTCGAAATTTAGTTTCCCAACACCTTTTCCTGTCATTAACCAAATCTTAACAGAGTCACGTTCTATTGTTAAATTATTGAATATCCGTAATTATACCTAAAATGATTATATTAGCGGTATGACATTATTAGAGTTTAGCAAAAGATTTCCAACTGAGAAAAGTTGTCGTTTACATTTTAAATCTGTTAGAGATAAGCAAGGTGTAAGCTGTAAAA
>JANXRU010000012.1 GCA_025356715.1 Bacteroidota bacterium | reverse complement strand
GTTAACCGCTCTATTCCATACGTAGTAAAACCTGAAGAAGTTACACCTGGTGTAGCAAATTTTTATGCTTCTACTTTTTATGATGGACACGATTACGCTTCCGTTTTAGTAAAAACACGTGAAGGACGTCCCATTAAAATTGAAGGAAATGATTTATCAAAAGTAAGTCATGGAGCTACTTCTGCTCGTGTTCAATCTTCTGTTTTAAGTTTATATGATGGGGCTCGTTTAAATGGCCCATTAGCAAAAGGAAATGCCTCGACATGGAAAAATGTAGATGATGCAGTTTCTGCTTCATTGTCAAAAGGAACAAACGTAATTTTATCGTCAACTATTATCAGTCCTTCTACTAAGGCTGTTATAGCTGAATTTGTAGCCAAGCACCCAAATTCAAAACATGTTACTTACGATGCGATATCATATTCAGCTTTAATAAAAGCAAATAAAAATGTATTTGGTAAATCAGTTGTTTCTTCATACGACTTCTCTAAAGCTAATACAATAGTAGGTATTGCTTGTGATTTTTTAGGAACATGGATTAATCCTATCGAGTTTGCTAATCAATACAGTAAAGGCCGCAAAGTGACTCGCGAAAACTTAGAAATGAGTAAGCATTATCATTTTGAGGCTAACTTATCGTTATCAGGCGCTAATGCTGACGAACGTTATATGGTTAAGCCTTCTGAGTTTGGAAAAGTAATTGCTTCTATTTATAATGAAGTTGCTTCAGCTACTGGTAATTCAAAAGTTACTGAATCTAAATTATCTAATGCAGATGCATCAAAAGCTATTTCTAAGTTATCGAAAGAATTAGTTGAAAATAAGGGAAAATCATTAGTTGTTTGTGGTTTTAATGATGAAGGTTGCCAAACTTTGGTAAATGGAATCAATAAAATGCTAGGAAATTATGGTAAGACAGTTGATGTGGAAATGCCATACAACTTAAAACAAGGAGATGATAAAGAATTTATTAATTTAGTTGCTGATTTAAATGCAGGTAAAGTTGGTGTATTAATGACATATAACTGTAACCCAATTTATACAGCGCCTTCTTCATTAAAATTTGAAGCTGCTTACGCTAAAGCTGCTTTAAAAGTGTCGTTTTCTCAATCATTAGATGAAACAGCTAAATTAGCTGATTTTGTATGTCCTGATCACAACTTCTTAGAATCTTGGGGTGACGCAAATCCTAAACGCGGACACTATTCTTTACAACAACCAACGATCAATCCAATATTTGCAGCTCCTCGTTATGAAGGAACTCGTCAAGTTCAAGATACATTATTAAAATGGTCAGGCATTAAAGCCGATTATTTAACATACTTGCAGGGATATTGGAATAACCATGTATTCCCTCAGCAAGGAAAACATTTAGATTTTGCTTCATTTTGGGCTCATGCTTTACATGATGGAGTATTAAAAGTTTCGGTATTAAAAGATTTACCGGTTGCGCCAATGGCAATTGATTCTTCTGGAAAACCATTAATGGCAGGTGTTGCTGCAATTATTAATGAAGTTTTAGCTGATACTGCAAAAGTAATTTCAGCTCCAATAGCTCACCATGTTGCGCCAGCTAGTCATACTGAAGCAGTTGTTGCGGAAGTAGCTACTACTGTTGTTGCTGATTATAATAAAGCAGCATCAATGGCAACTTCATCTAAAGGAGGTGAATGGGAATTAGTAGTTTATGAAAAAGTTGGTTTAGGTAATGGAAATCAAAGTAATAACCCATGGTTAATGGAATTACCTGATCCTATCTCTAAAGTAACTTGGGATAATTACATTACCATGAATCCGGCTGATGTTGCTAAATTAGGATTAAATGAAATGAAGCGTCAAGATAAAATCGCTTCAATTGCTGAGTTATCAGTTAATGGTATTACTATCAAAGTTCCTGTATACCCTCAGCCAGGACAAACAGCTGGAACGATTGGTTTAGCAGTTGGTTACGGTCGTACTGCTGAAACTATGAAAGTTGCTTTTGGAATTGGTCAAAATGCTTATCCATTTATTACTGTTTCAAATGAAACATTAACAAATGTTAGTTATAGTGTTGCTGTTAAAGCAACAACAGAGACATTTGCTTTAGCTGCTACTCAAATTCACCATACTATTATGGGACGTGAGGAGCAAATTTTACGTGAAGTTTCATTAAATGAATACAAAAAATTAGATAAAGAAGCGTTTAATCCTGCGGCTATGTTACCAATGCATGGCGGTGGAATGAAACCAGTTGAAGAAGTTGATTTATGGGTTGCTCAACCTCGTTTAAATCACAAGTGGGGCTTAACCATTGATATGACTTCTTGTATTGGTTGCGCAGCATGTGTAGTAGCTTGTACAGTTGAAAATAATGTTCACGTAGTAGGTAAAGAAGAAGTTGGTAAAACTCGTGAAATGCATTGGTTACGTATCGATCGTTATTATACATCTGATATGAATAAAGCAAAAGCTTCAGAAGCTGGAGTTGGCGCTATGCAAATGTATTTAGATATGGAGAACCCATCTTTAAATCCAAAAGTGACATTCCAACCAATGATGTGTCAGCACTGTAATCATGCACCATGCGAAAATGTTTGCCCAGTATTGGCAACTTCTCATAGTACAGAAGGTTTAAATATGATGACTTACAATCGTTGTATAGGTACTCGTTACTGTGCTAATAACTGTCCATTTAAAGTTCGTCGTTTTAATTGGTTTAATTATAATGCAAATGACATGTTTACAAATATTAACCCAGCTCAACAAGATTTAGGGCGTATGGTGTTAAACCCAGACGTGGTAGTTCGTACACGTGGGGTTATGGAAAAATGTTCAATGTGTCAGCAACGCTTACAAGCTGGTAAGTTAGTAGCTAAAGTTGCTAAATTGCCAATAGTTGATGGGTCAATTAAAACAGCTTGTCAGCAAGCATGTCCAACAAATGCTATTATGTTTGGAGATGTTAATGATGAAAGTGCTGAAATTAATACATGGAGAAATGATGATAAAAACTATGTCTTATTAGAAGAGGTAGGAGTTAAGCCAACGGTTTCTTATTTATTAAAAGTACGTAATCAAGATGAGCCTGTCCTTCATGAAGAACACACTGGGGCTAAGCATGAAGAAAAAGGTGCTGAGCACAAAGAAGGTGAACACCATTCATAATAAAAAACTAAAAAATTAATTTATAAATTCTGAATTAAAACAATATGCACGCAGAATCACAGATTAGGGAACCATTGATATTAGGTAACAAGACTTACCGAAATATATCAGATGACATTATCGCACCTATTGAAGGTAAAGCAAACAGATTATGGTATATTTTATTTACTATATCTGCATTAGCTTTTACTTGGGGGATAGCTTGTCTTTCATATACAATTGGTGTTGGTATTGGAGCTTGGGGCTCTAATAATGGTGTTGATTGGGCTTGGGATATTACTAACTTTGTATGGTGGATTGGTATTGGTCACGCTGGTACATTAATTTCTGCTGTATTATTATTGTTCCGTCAAAAATGGCGTATGGCAATTAATCGTTCAGCAGAGGCAATGACTATTTTTGCTGTATGTTGTGCGGCTATATTTGTAATTTTACATACAGGTCGTCCTTGGTTAGATTATATGTTATTTCCTTTGCCAAATCAATTTGGTTCATTATGGCCTAACTTTAACTCGCCATTATTATGGGACGTTTTTGCGATTTCTACTTATGCAACCGTATCTATTGTGTTTTGGTATATTGGCTTAATACCTGATTTTGGTATGATTCGCGATAGAGTTGTTAAACCAAAAATGAAAAAGATTTATTCTTTATTAAGTTTTGGATGGGGCGGAAGTGTTCGTCACTGGAGTCGTTTTGAAGAAGTATCTTTAGTTTTAGCTGGCTTATCTACGCCTTTAGTATTTTCGGTTCACTCTATTGTATCTATGGATTTTGCTACATCAGTAGTTCCAGGATGGCATACAACAATTTTCCCTCCTTATTTCGTGTCTGGAGCAGTATTCTCGGGATTCGCTATGGTATTAACATTAATGTTGGTTATTCGTAAAGTATATCGATTAGAATCTTATATTACAGTTAAACATGTTGAATACATGAATATAGTTATTATCGTTACGGGTTCTATCGTTGGTGTAGCATATTTAACGGAGTTATTTGTTGCTTGGTATTCAGGAGTTGAATGGGAACAATATGCATTTTTAAATAGAGCTACAGGTCCAATGTGGTGGTCTTATGCTGCGATGATGACTTGTAATGTAATTTCTCCACAGTTATTTTGGTTTAAAAAATTACGTACTAATTTGGCCTTTACTTTTTTCTTATCAATTATCGTAAATATCGGTATGTGGTTTGAGCGTTTTGTAATTATTGTTCCAACGTTATGTCGTACTTATTTGCCATCAACATGGAATAGCTATTCACCTACTTTTGTTGACGTTGGTATTTTTGTTGGAACGATAGGAATGTTCTTTACATTATTCTTATTATATTCTCGTACTTTCCCCGTAATTGCACAAGCAGAATTAAAATCAATTTTGAAAGCATCTGGAGAAGAACACAAGAAAGCTGCAGAACACGCTCATCACTAATCATTAGAGTAATTAATTTTTTTGATATTAGAATTTAAAAAGTAATATGGCAACTAAACAAATTATACACGGCATTTTTGGAGATGAGGTTCCATTATTGGAAGCTTGTAAAAAATTGCGCGCATCGGGCATTCGTATTGCCGATGTGTTTACACCATTCCCTGTTCATGGTATCGATCCAATTGTTGGAATACCTCGTACACGAATTGCTATTTGTGCATTCATTTATGGATTAACTGGATTAGCATTAGCTACATTAATGATGTGGTATATGATGATTCACGATTGGCCAAATGATATTGGAGGAAAACCAACTTGGAGTTATTATGCGGCAATTCCTGCATTTATTCCTATTTCTTTTGAGGCAACCGTATTTTGTGCGGCTCACGGTATGTCATTAACGTATTTATTGCGTTGCTGGTTGGTGCCGGGCGCTAAAGCTAAAAACCCGGACCCTCGTACAACGGACGATAAATTCATGATTTATTTAGAGTTAAATGATGAGCAGTCAGCAAAAGCTGACGAAATTTTACGCTCTACCGGTGCAGAAGAAGTAAACTACAAAGGAACAATTACAATTGAACCAAAATACTAATTAGATAAAAACTTTATATATGAACCTATCATACAAAAATCTTAAACTAAT
>JANXRU010000425.1 GCA_025356715.1 Bacteroidota bacterium | reverse complement strand
ATTGAGGTATAGAAACAAAAAATCCCCAGATTTTTCTGAGGATTTTTAATTTTATTAAAATTCAATTTTATTGAATAATTATTTTTGTAGTTGATTGTTTGTTTTCAGTAATTACCGTAATAAAATAGATTCCCTTATTATATGTGTCTGTATTTATAACAGTTTTAGCTGATTCAATTTTTTGAGAAAATACTGTGCGCCCTAATACATCAGTAATCATTATTTCTGAATTTGAATTATAAGCATCAACTTCAATATTTAAAATCTTACTTGTTGGATTTGGAAATAAAGCAATAGGTTTATCGTAACTTGCCTGAGTATTTTTGGAAGCACAATCCTCGGAGATGACATCAACTATAGTGTTAATTACAGTATTTGTTAACACCGCTATATTATAATCAAAATAAATACCAACACTGTTTTTAATTTTACTTCCATTATTTAGGTTAGTATCTTGCATTACTTCAAAAATCAAATATCCATGACTCTTAGGCTCATTAGAATTGCTATCGGGTAAATTAATATTTTTAAAATTAAACTTCATCACATCATTTTCTAATAACTCTGCATAAACGGGATGGCTATATCCAATAATTTTTACCGTATTTGGATTAAGGTTTTTGTCTAATTGATCTAGAATAGATATATCAATTGCATCTGCATTACCCGTATTTTGAAAGCGAATGGTATAAGTTAAAAGTTGATTGTTTAATATATAGCCTTCATCGCATTTACCTGAGGGAAATACTGTTTTTTCATTAGGATCGAAAGCATTAACAACTTTTGTTTTATATATTTTTATATTATTTAAAGTGTCAGTATCTCCATAAAAAGGTGTCATGATTGTTGTCAAAACAATAGTATCTCCTATTGCGGTAGAGGTTGGGTTGGTAACTGAAACAAACGGTTTAATGTGAGTAGAATCGTAAATTAAATTATAAAAACTCCAAATTAAAGTGTCACCTGAAATTGTATTAGGAATAGGAGTAGAATAATTATAGATTAAACGGGGGTCGAGTATAAGTTTAAGTTTTCCAGTTGCAGGCACGCAACCATCATTAAATGCGTCCATAAAAATAGTATTCATGAAACCAGGTCTAAAGGCAGCAGAGACAATACTAGGATTTAAATCGACTCCAGACATATAGCTTGGAGCATTAATAATAACAGAAGAACTTATAGAACAATTATTTGCATCAGAAACGGTTAAGGCGTAGATACCAGTGTTAGGCATAATAACAGATGTGTTTGTAGTAATTGGAGTAGTATTCCAACTATAATTATATGGAGCTAAACCATTAACGCAATGTCCTGACGCATAACCAAAATTACTACAATTTATTCCCGACACAGTATCGATAAGTAATGCTAAATCTGAACAAATATTTTTCTTAAGTTTACACACAAAGGCACTTTTGGGCCCAGGACCAGGTACAAGGTTATATATATTAATACTAGGATCAAAGTCACGTGTTGTGTTATAAGTGCCTGTAGAATACATGTTTTCAGAAGCATCTACTGCTATTTCGTTCCCCATACCATAACTAGTACCGCCAGTTTTTTTTGCCCATAAAAAGTCGCCATCATTATTTATTTTTAAAATAAACGCATCAGATAAATTTGGATTAGTAGATGAAAGATTTGTGATTCCAATTCCTGGATCGAAATCAACAGTACCATAAAACGCTCCAGATAAGAATATATTATCTGATTGACTTAATGCCGCACCATGAGCCTCAATATGATAATCAAATGCTTTTGTCCACAACATATTGCCCGAAACATCTAATTTAATAATAGTAAATATGTTAGCAGAGGAATAAGTAAATATAAAAGAATTGCCTGATGCGTCTATTAATGCAGATTGTGCATTATAACCTGGGAGTGATATGGATGAAACATAGGTGCCATTAATATCCAGTTTAAGAACAAAACTTCCGCTATTACAAATAGGAGTAAAATTATAAGCTATTGACCCATAGCAATATCCTGATACATATATATTGCCTGTTTGGTCAGTTAAAACTGTAGTCCCTATTGTTGAACAAAAATTCCCAGAACCGTAATTCCCTATTCTGTTTGCCCATAAAAAATTCCCAGAACCATTAAATTTGCAAATAAAAGCAGACGTTGGATTTCCTTGGAGTATTGATACGCCAGATCCTGGATCAAAATCAACAGTATTATTAAAACTACCAGTTAAATAGATATCTCCAAGGTTGTCTATTGCCATAGAATAAAGTCTGTTCGCGTTAGAATTAACGGCTGGGACCAATGCCTTAACCCATATAAAATTACCTGAATTATCTAGCTTTAAAACAAAATTATCTTCTATATCTATTGGTAATCCAGATGTGGTAAGGATTGAAATACCCGCTCCTGGATCAAAATCTGCGGAACCAGTATACGAACCTACTGCGAATACATTTCCTAAATTATCTATACTAATCCTTGGTACACTTCCTCCATATTCATACCAACTACCAAATTGCTTAGCCCAAATTAAATTTCCAGACGAGTCCATTTTTGTTATAAAATAATCAAAAGGATTAATAGACGTTAGACTTGCAACGTTCGTTCCTGGGTCAAAATCTATAGTGCCTTTAAATTGCCCTATAGTATAAACGTTTCCTATATTATCTAGACATATAGTCGATCCTACTGCGCCACCTGTTCCACTCATACCTTTCGCCCAAGTTAAATCTTGAGCAAGAAAACGAATAGGGAGCAAAAACAGTAAGAAAAATAGTGTTGTTTTATTTATCATAATTTAATCATTTTGCTTATGATAAAAATACGTATAATTTTATATTTAGTCAGTATCTTATGCTAAATGGCTTTTTGTATTCTAGTGTTTAAGCAGCGTTATAATTCGTATTAGCCATTTCCCAATTAACTATATTCCACCATGAAGAAATATAATCTGCTCGTTTGTTTTGGTGTTTTAAGTAATAGGCGTGTTCCCAAACATCTAAACATAAAATTAATTTGCCTTGTTGCTCAGCTAATTTCATTAATGGATTATCTTGATTGGGAGTAGTCGTAATGAGCAATTTGCCATTTTGCTCAATTAGCCAACACCAGCCACTACCAAATATTTTTAAAGCTTTTTCTGAAAACTGTTTTTTAAATTCTTCAAACGATTTAAATTCTTTGATAATAGCATCCGCTAATTTACCTGATGGTAAATTTTCTTTTCCTTCCGAATTTGCTTTCAAGAGCGTCCAAAACAACGAATGGTTGTAATGTCCACCTAAGTTATTACGAATGATTGGAATTGTCGTTGAATCAATTAACTTGCATTTTTCTGCATCACTAATGGAAAAGTTAATGGTGGTTGATTTTAAATCATTTAATTTATTGACATAACCTTGGTGATGTTTTGTATAATGTATCTCCATGGTTTGAGTGTCAATAAATGGTTCAAGAGCATTGAAAGCATAAGGCAATTTAGGCAACACAAATGTGTTAGTTTCTAAACCTGTATTTGCTAGTGATTCAAGAGCGTGCAATTGTTCATTGCTAACTAATTTTGATGCAATCCCAGCTAATCCTAATAGCCCTGCTTTTTTAAAAAAATCTCTGCGGTTACTCATCTTAAAATTGAACTAGTAATTGATTTTTTTCTACTGCAATTCCTTTATTGATCGCTATTTTTTTAATAACACCATCGGTTGGTGATTTTAAAATATTTTCCATTTTCATCGCTTCTAAAATAATAAGAGCATCTCCTTTTTTTACTTCTTGCCCTTCTGTAACTAATATGTTTAAAACCATTCCAGGCATTGGCGCCTTAATATCGTTTACTTTTTTAGTAGCTAAATTGTCAAGGCCTAAACTATGCAAAAGTTCGTCATACTTGTCTTTTACATCAAGTTCGTACGGTGTGTTGTTTATTTTGACTAATAATTTTTTCTCCTCAGAAACAATCTTTACTAATTCTAAATTATAAGAAATATTGTTTCTAATTAAATGATAAACGCCTTCTCGTATTTTAATAATATCTACTAAAAAATTTTTCCCGTTTAATGTTCCAGAAAACACATTATTTGTTTCTTTTTTTAGTTCGGTTTTAAACGATGTTTCTGAATTTAGTTTGATTGTGTACATAAAACAAAAATAGGTTTAAATTGAGTTATTTCAAATAAAAAACGCTCTTCGTTGTGAAGAGCGTTTTTTGTATTTTATATCTTTAGTAATTTTATTTTTTAATAAAGTCAGCCATTTTGTTATCATAGTTAATAAAGTAGCCGCCTTTAGGTAGGTTACTAGCATCTAAACTAGAGCCAAAACCTTTTTTAACCACGTTTCCGTATTGGTCATAAATTTCATACATTGTTTCAACTGGTTTGTCACCAGCAATAAAGTTAATGGTTGTAGAAACTTTTACTGGAGCAAATGTAATTTCAATAGCATCTGACATAAAATCTACAGGCTTAGACAAGCGAGGCTGACCGCTATAATCAGTTTGACGAACTCTAATTTGATTTTTCCCTGAGTTAGGTGTAATTTTAAAGCTGTAGTTATTTGTAGTAGGTGTTCCATTACCCTCAGTTTCTCCAACCTTTACCCATTTATTCCAACGAAACTGTTCGATAGCAAAAGCTAATTTCCCTGTTTCAGATTTAGTGCTCCATTTTACAGTTCCATCTTTATCAACAGTCATAGAAATAACTTCGAAAGTACTTTTTGGTTTTAAAACCTCAGGATTTAAAACCTTTGGCTTGCAGTTTTCTTTGTGTTTGATTTTTATTTCAACCTTGTCTCCAATCGCTAATTTATGCGGCTTGAAATCAATTTCAAAAGCACTAGAGTTTACCTCGTCTGTAGTAATGTTTCCATTAACTAACACTTCAGTTACACAAAAACCAACACCTCCCGATCCAAATGGATTTTGAACATAAAGGTTTTTGCCTTGGTAATTTCCATCTAAAATGATGACATTGTTTTGCGAAAACCCTTTAGTGGTAAGGATTCCAGAAAGTATAAGTAGTAAAAAAGTCTTTTTCATATTGTATGATAGTTTTAGCACGTCTGCAAAAAGTCTTGCAATATTAATACGATATTTGGGAAAAACAAAATAAAACATGCTTTTTTTAGCGCTTTTTTTAAGGCTGTCTATTTTTTTATCTTAATAATCGATAAAATTTACATGTTTAACTGTATTAAATTTATTGTCTTTTTAACATAATCGCTTATATTTGTCATTAATTTTTGGATTAATAAAAACAAGGCATTAAATTATTATATGAATTTTAAAATTTCTATTTTTTCTTTAGCAATTATTTTTTTAGTTGGTTGCCATAATGGCAAGGAGAATTCTAATACAAAAGTTTCAGAAAAAAGTGGAGGTACTTTTACTTTAGCTGGTGGTACAAGCCTTGGCGTATTGTTTCCTCACGTTATTACTGGCGTTACTGAAGGATTAATTTGTTCTCAAATACATGAAAGTATCTTTAGAATAGACCCAAAAACGTTGGAGGTAATTCCTGGATTAGCAAGAAAATGGGAAACCTCTGCCGATGGAAAAACAATTACCTTTCATTTAGTTAAAGGGGCGCATTTCCAAGACGACAAATGTTATCCCGATGGAAAAGGGCCAGAAATTACAAGCCAAGACGTGAAGTTTACGTACCAATTATTGTGCACTAATAATCCAAACAATTTATTGTTCGAAACGGTTTTAAAAGACAGATTAGTTGGAGCAAATGAGTATTACAACAAAAAAGCAAATTCTGTTTCAGGAATAAAAATTATTGATGATAGTACATTCACATTACAATTGGTAAACCAAAGTAGTAGCTTTTTAAAATTATTAGCATTTCCTTCCTCTGGAATTATTAATGAAATAGCCTACAAAGCATATGGTGTGAATTTAAAAAACGGAGCAGGCCCCTTTATGTATAGCGAAAGTTCTACAAAAGATAAGGTTATCTTAGTAAAAAACCCAACGTATTACGGTAAAGATAGTGCAGGCTGCTCACTACCATACTTAGATTCAGTTGTTTTGGTAATGCCTGAATCTATTGAAGACGGACTGTCTTTATATGAAATTCAAAAATTGGATTTAGTAAACACCCTACCTTCATTAAGAGTTAAAGAAATTGTAGAAAAACATATTCAAGAGTTTATTAGCCATCCTCCAAAATCTTTGTTACAACATGAAGCAGAGATGGTTAGTCAGTTTTATGTTTTTAACACAAAACAAAAACCATTTGATAATGTAAAAGTTCGTCAGGCAATAAATTTTGCTATTAATAAAGAAAAACTAGTAGATAATATTTTGCAAGGACAGGCAATTGGTGCCGCAAATTATGGAATTACACCTAATACTTTTATTGGCTATGACATAAAAAAAATTCGCGGTTATGCATACAATTCAGAAAAAGCAAAACAATTACTTTCAGAGGCTGGTTATCCTAACGGCAAAGGATTTCCGGAAGTTAAAATTCTAATTAATTCTGGCAATTCTCGTAACAGTAACGTTGTGGTTGAATTACAAAAACAATTAAAAGAAAACTTAAATATTAATGTCAATTTTGAGTCTTTACCAAACGTTCAAAAATCAGAACTACAAAGACTTGGTAAAAGTGATATTTTTAGAGATGGTTGGGTAGCCGATTACTCAAGCCCAGAATCGTTTTTAAGTTTGTTTTTAAGTGAAGGAGTTCCTTTGGATAACAATGAAAAAAGTTACCCAAACACCTCACGTTATCAAAATTTAGTGTATGATAATTATTTCAAAAAAGGACGAGACACATTTGATAAAGATAGTAGTTATGCCAACTTCATGAAAGCTGAACAGTTATTAATGGATGATGCTGTTATTATACCTTTATGGTATGAGGGATCTTATCGCATGCTTTCAAATAGTGTAAAAGGACTTACTTTAAATGCTATGCATTATTATGATTTAACCAAAGTTTATAAGGTAAAATAGGCGCAAAACGTAATTTCTAACAATCTTTTGATGGCAGATTATTACGCAATACTTGGTGTAGCTAAAACAGCATCTGAGAGTGAAATTAAGGCCGCTTTTCGAAAGTTTGCAAAAATTTATCATCCCGATAAAAGTCCAAATAATCCAAACGCGAAAGGAATTTTCGAACAGGTTTTAAAGGCATATAACGTTCTAATTAATCCACATTCACGTAAGCGCTATGACACAGCAAACGACAGAGATTCCTTTAATAAAAAACCTCAACAGTCAAAGCATAAAAGCCAAAAAAATTATTCATTTACAGAAGAAGATTTAAAGCAACGAGCGTATTATAAAAACTATTATCAGAGTGCGAAAAAAAAAATAAGCACCAGTTATCCTCATAAACCTTACAGTGATTATAAGTATATATTGTTTGCCACTCCTTTGGCTGTAGGCTTACTAATGCTTATTATATCAATGTTCACCAATGAGCCATTGCCAACTCAATCAAAAAAAACGGCAATTGTTAATCTAGATTCAATCAGAAAATTAGAAGGGGTTAAGTGATTATGATAAAAACAACCACATTTAAAAAAGCTAAAGTTACTTTTTCTGATACTGGGAAAGGGCGTGTTGTTGTGTTATTACACGGGTTTTTAGGATCACATCAGATATGGGAAACGACAACAAAAGAACTTTCTAAATCCTATAGAGTAATTGCAATTGATTTACCTGGACATGGAAATACAGAATGCTTTGGTTATGTGCACACCATGGATCTTATTGCTAAGTGTGTAAAAGCCGTCATGGATAGTTTGCGTTTAAAAAAATATGTAATCATAGGTCATAGTATGGGTGGTTATGCCGGCTTAGCATTTGCGGATTTATACCCAGACAATTTAAAAGGATTATGTTTATTTCATTCATCAGCCTACGGTGATAGCGAAGAAAAAAAACGAGATAGAACAAGGTCGATAAGAATTGTAAAAGCAAATCACAAAATTTATACAACAGAAGTAATAAAAAATTTATTTGCAACCAAAAACTATAAATATTTAAAAACAGAAATTGCATTTGCACAAAAAATCGCTAGTAAAGTTTCGAAGCAATCAATTGTCTTTGCTCTTGAAGGGATGAAAGACAGGCCTAATAGAGATTTAGTTTTAGGAATGGTTCATTATCCAGTAATGATGGTAATTGGAGAATTGGATAACGTATTACCAAAAGATCAGTTGTTAGAACAGAGTCAATTGATTCAAAATAAACATGTATTATATTTGGAGCATGATGGACATATGGGTTTTTTAGAAAGCCCGAAAACAACTATCAGAGCCATTAGGAAATTTTTAAGAGCTTGTTATTAAATGGAAATTACATTCGCATACGCACAACAATCAAATTTAAAAAGTATCGTAGAAACCTATAATTCGACGGTTTCTTCGCGTTTAGTAACCGCTGACTTAGAACCGGTTTCTATTGAAAGTAAACAAGCTTGGTTTGATGCACATTCCCCAAATCACCGTCCGTTATGGATTGTAAAAGTTGATGAAAATTATGCAGGATGGATGAGTTTTAATTCGTTTTATGGAAGACCCGCTTATGATGGCACTGTTGAAGTAAGCATTTATTTAGAAGAAAGTGCTCGCGGTAAAGGATTAGGAAAAGCGTGTTTGCTAAAAGCATTTGAGCAATGCAATGAACTCGATATTAAAACCCTGTTAGGTTTTATTTTTGATCATAACGAACCTAGCTTAAATTTGTTCTATAATATGGGGTTCGAGAAATGGGCTCACTTACCAAAAATAGCCAATATGTTAAATGCAGAAAGAGGACTTATCATTGTTGGAAAACGAATTGAAAAGGAAAAATAGTTTTTTTTCTACAATAAAATTACAACTTATAGCCCATAAGGCCTGTAATCCCTACCGCGAATATCTTAAACTAATTTGCTTTTGTTATGTTATTATTAATAGCTTAGTAATAATAAAAACAAATCGCTATGATCAAAAAATTTACACTAACCGTTTTATTTTTCACCGTTTTATTTTTCAATCTTAAAGCCCAATTATGGGTGGAAAAAATGCAAGACCCCAATGAAAATTTTTATTCTATACAACAAGAATTTAATAATTATTGGTCAGGAAAGCCATATGAAAGAGGTAAAGGCTGGAAGGCATTTAAGCGTTGGGAGTGGTTTGCAGAGCCGAGGGTATATCCATCAGGAGACTTAAAGTTAGCTTCTCGTTCAAAAGCATTTGAGGAGTTTCAAAAATATTTAGATGCAAACCCAGTAGCCGCACAAAAAATACAGTCATCAACATCAACTGCTTCCACAGGCAATTGGACAGCGCTTGGCCCTTTTGGTTCGCCAGTTGGCGGAGATGCTGGTCGTGTTGCTTTTATTCGATTTCATCCAACACTTTCTAACACCATCTATTTAGGAACTGGAGCCGGGGGTATGTGGGTATCTACAAATGGGGGAACTACTTGGGCAACTAACACAAACACGATTGCAGTGTTAGGATGTTCTGACTTGGCAATAAATCCAACAACCCCTTCTACTATGTATTTAGCAACTGGGGATGTTGATGCGGGTGATACCTATGCAACGGGCGTTTTGAAGTCTTTGGATGGCGGTTTGACTTGGAATACAACAGCTCTAACTTTTTCAGTTTCTCAACAATATAGAATAGGTCGTTTATTAATTAACCCCTTAAATCCAAACATTTTATTTGCAGCAACAAGTAATGGCATTTATAGAACGAATAATGCAGGAACAAGTTGGGCTCAAATAAAGACAGGTAATTACAAGGATATGGAATATCGTCCAAGCGACACAAGTACTGTTTATGCAGTAACTGCAAGTGGATTTTATAAAACAACTACAGGCGGAAATACAGCAGCATCATTTGTTAATATCACAAGTGGTATTCCTACTGGCGGCAACCGACTATGCGTGTCTGTAACACCTGCTGATCCGAATTATGTGTATCTTTTGAATAGCGCTTCAGATAATAGTTTTGGTGGTGTTTATCGTTCAACAAATTCAGGTGTTAATTTTACTACTATGTCTACTACTCCTAATATTTTTGGTTGGAATACAGGAGGAACAGATGCTGGTGGACAAGGCTGGTATGATATTGCGTGTGGCGTATCGCCAACTAACAAAGATGAAATTGTTTGCGGAGGTGTAAATTCATGGAAATCTACTAACGGCGGATCTACTTGGACACTTCACACCCATTGGACTGGTGGTGGCGGAAAACCCTATGTTCACGCAGATTTACATGTAGTTGAATATCAAACAGGATCAAAATTATTTATGGGAACAGATGGGGGGATAGCGGTTTCAACTAATACAGGAACTTCATGGACTACTACAAATGGAACCATGAACATTGCACAGTCTTATAGAATTGGTCAATCTTCAACTACAGCTAATTATGTAATATCTGGTCATCAAGATAATGGAACTAATTTATTAAATGGGGCAACGTGGACAGAAGTATATGGTGGCGATGGCGCAGATTGTTTTGTTGATTGGAGTAATAATGTAAATTTAGTAGAGTCTTATGTTCAAGGCGATTTTAATCGCTCTTCTAATTCAGGAGGCTCTTGGACATCAATTTCTGCAGGATTAGCAGGGACTGCTGCATGGGTGGCGCCAATTATACAAGATCCAAATGTTTCAACAACATACTATTGTGGATATCAACAAGTTTATAAATCATTGAATAAAGGAACAACTTGGACTCAAATAGGAACGATTAGTGGAAGCGCCCAATTTTTATATTTAGCTGCGGCACCATCAAACTCATTAGTATTATATGCGTCTTCTGCTTCTAGTCTTAATAAAACGATTAATGGGGGGACTTCTTGGGTTGGAATTACAACAGGACTCCCTACTAGTGCAGGACAAATAACTCAAATTGCTGTTGATAATACAAATTCAAACAATGTTTTTGTCACTTTTTCTGGATATTCAACAGGAAACAAAGTGTTTAATTCTGTTAATGGTGGCTCCACTTGGACAAATATTTCAGCAGGGTTACCTAATTTACCAGTAAACTGTATTATCTATAAGAAAAACTCTAATAATGCGATTTATGTTGGAACCGATGTTGGCGTTTATTATAAAGATGGCAGTATGAGTTCTTTTACTCCTTTTATGACTGGCTTACCAAATGTTGTAGTAAACGATTTCGAAATTTTTTATCCTACAAATAAATTGAGAGCTGCAACGTATGGCCGAGGTGTTTGGGAATCTGATTTATATTCCGACCCATTATCACCACCATCATCTGCGTACACAACTTCTTCAGCCTCTTTGTGTATTAACACGCCTGCTGTATTAAATGATCAATCATCAAATACTCCTACAGCATGGAGTTGGACATTAACAGGATCAACACCAGCTACATCTTCAGTTAAAAACCCAACGGTTACTTATAATGCGGTAGGAATTTATACTATTTCTCTAACCTCATCAAACATTAACGGAAGCAGCACAGTTTACACTAATACTATTGCTGTGGTAGCCTCTCCAACTATTAGTTTAACTTCGGCTACAATATGCAGTAGCTCTCCAGTATTAGTAACCGCAAGCGGTGCTTCTACTTACGTTTGGTCAAATGGATTTACTAATGCAAGTATCGTTGTAACACCAACAATTACAACAGTATATACATGCACAGGTAGCGTTGGAAGTTGTACTTCAGTAAAATCAACCACTGTTTCTGTTGGGGTACCGCCATCAATACCAACCATTACACAGGTTGGTTTAGTATTAAATTCTAGTTCAGCAACTGGAAATCAGTGGTATTTTAATGGAGTTCTTATAGTTGGTGCAACCGCACAATCTTATACGGCTACTCAAGATGGAAACTATTCAGTTACAGTTACAAATGCAGCAGGTTGTTACGCATCCTCTAATTCAACTAATGTTAATAGTGTAGGATTTGAGGAATTGTCATTCATCAATAGTGTTTCTATTAGTCCTAATCCCGCCAAAGATGTTTTGTTTTTGAATACAAATTCAAAAGAGCAAAAAAGCGTGTTGTATGTTGTGTATTCTGTTAATGGGCAACTAGTAAAACAAGGAAATGTCACTTTAAACTCAGGTAAAGAATCCATTTCAATTACTGATTTGTCAAAAGGAGTTTATGAAATTAAAGTTAGTGTTGACAAAAACACAGCCATCTTCAAGTTCATTAAAGAATAATTTAAGTTTTTTATTATTTGATCAATACTCAGAACTGTTAGGAATCCTATTTTCCTAACAGTTTTTTTGATTTTTTTTCTATATTTAAAGGATATTTGTAAATAACCTAAATCGTTAAAGATGTCTTTAATGAAAAATTGTCTCACCTATATGAAAAAAATCGCAATTATAACCATCACATTATTTCTATGCCAAGCAACTGTTTTTGCTCAAAGCATTGGAGATACCATTGTAACGCCAACGTTTAATTATTTTCAAACCAAAGGTTTTGGCATAAGAGATACAATGATCAATTTTCCTAATCTAACGGGTGTAACCTATGAAAAGATTTTTATGCTTTATAATATTAGATGTAAAAATGGTGCAGTAGGCTCATCTGTTCCTCCATCTGGTAAAAATGGTTGTGGGGAGTGGGATTATACTTGCCAAACCTATCTTACAGATTCTAGTAAAGTTGATTCTGCAAAAGTGATGCATCCAAATTACATGGTTTCAGGTTTTTCGGGTAATATTTTTAAATACACAACTTTACCAACATATTCTTATTATCAATATATACAGCAACAAACAGTTCATACATCAACTATTAGCGAAACCGTTTCTGTAGTTGGCACTGGAACCACTAGCCTTAATTACCCGTTTAATTCAACAGTTAAAGGATCTAAAACGCATTATTTATATACTGCTACAGAACTTTCAGCTGCCGGGCTTACTGCTGGAAACATTACGAGTTTGAAATTAAATGTAGCAAGCGCTGGACCATCTTTACAATATTTAAAAATCAAATTAAAACATACGGCTCAAAGCACGTTAAGTTCTGCATCCCCTGAATTAATAGGCTTTACGGAAGTGTATAATAGCAATACAGCATTAATAAATGGGACCAATGATTTTAACTTTAGCACTAATTTTAATTGGGACGGGGTTAGTAATGTATTAGTTGAATTTAGTTTTACTAACTCTAATAACACATCAAACACAACTGTATTAGGCTCAACATTGTCTCAAAATATGGGTTTGACGACTAATGTAAACGATTATTATATGGAGTTTAATGGTAGTAATTATGTAAATATTGCCAACACAGCATTATCAAACATTACAAATTCACTTACTATTACTTTTTGGGCAAAAGGAAATCCTTCCTTGTTGCCTGCTAATACTTCTATTTTACACTCGGTTGATGCTAGCGGAAATCGCCAATTGAATATCCATTTTCCTTGGAGTGATGCGAGTATATATTTTGATTGTGGAGCTGGGACACCTGGTGGCTCATATGACCGAATTAATAAAGCGGCAACAGCAGCTGAATATAAAGGAAATTGGAACCATTGGGCATTTACAAAAAACGCCACTTCTGGTACTATGAATATTTATTTAAATGGTGTGTTATGGCAATCAGGAACTGCTAAAACAAAAGCTATAGTTATGATGGATTTATTATTAGGAACTAATGACAGCAAAGATTACAACTATTTTGGAAAAGCAGATGAGCTAACTATTTGGAACGCTTCATTAACACAAACTACAATAGCGGCTTGGATGAATAAAACAATTACTGCTACTCATCCAAATTATAGTAGTTTAATTGGCTACTATCCTTTAAATGAAGGTTCTGGAGCAACTACAGCAGATCAGTCTACGTTTGCATTAATTAGCCATTTAGTAGGGCCAACAAATTGGGGATATTTTAGAGGAAACGACGTAGTGAAAAATTTTACCGAAACAATGGATAGGCCTAACATTTCTTTTGTACAAGGCTTATATTCCCAAACAACCACAACAATATCTGTTAAAGATTCAGTTGAAAATTATAAAAATGATATTTTCAATTTATACAATGGATCAATCAAAACAATGGAAGTCATAGGACTTGCCGAAAATGGAAAAATGAAGCCGGGAATTCTTTCCGGTGAAGCAAATCCTTTGGGCTTGGTTCTGAAAGGAGGTAGCGATATTTTTACTTTAGCGATGCAAGCTCAGGTTCCTGTCCTTGGTAAAAAAGCTGAAGCAAAACTTTTGGATAAGTTTTCTTTTTTTAAAGAACTGATTCCATTGTTTGAAAAATATGGTGCTGAATTTGGAGCTCAAATAGAACAAAATAGTATTATAGCTTCAAAAGAAAATATTCATAAACAAATAAAATAATCTAAATCTTATACTATCATGGCTATAGAAGCTGAAGAAGCAACAATTGTTGAAGAAACAAAAACAAATTCAAACGATGATTTGTTAGAGCGCCTGAAGAAAGCAACGGAAAAAAAAGTTCCTGGCTCTTCAGGTGCTTCTGCTGGTACCTCAGGATCAAAAACATATTCTTCAAATTGGGATGATAAAGTAGAAAAAGCAACCCGGAAA
>JANXRU010000421.1 GCA_025356715.1 Bacteroidota bacterium | reverse complement strand
GGTGGACAAAAGCAACGCGTATTAATTGCAAGAGCTGTATATAAAAACCCTGACTATTTATTTTTTGATGAGGCAACAAGTGCTTTGGATGCAAACAATGAGAAAATAATTATGGAAAATTTAGCAGAGTTTTATAAAGGTAAAACGGTTGTTATTGTGGCGCATAGGTTAAGCACAGTGAAAAATGCTGATAATATTTTAGTATTAAACAATGGAGAAATTGCAGAAAATGGCACTCACGATGAATTAATTAAGCTAAATGGCTTGTATTATTCATTAATAAAAAATCAATTAGAATTAGGGAATTAATGCACGAAGTAGATAGTAAAATAAATGAAGTAGATGAACAAAGTGAGTTCATAAAAGAGGCTATGACTCAACCTCCAAAGTGGATTTTTAAATATGGTATATCTTTGTTTTTTGTTCTAATATGTTTGATTTTATGCTTATCGTACTGTATTAAATACCCAGATATATTAACCGCTGATATTACCCTCACCACATTACACCCACCGGTAATTTTAGTAGCTAAAAACAATGGTAAGCTAACTCATTTGTTAGTTAAAAATGGCACTGTTGTAAAAGCTCAGCAAACTATTGCTGTGATCGAAAATACTAGTAATTATATCGATGTGCTTTATTTATACGATAATTGTAGCAGATTACTTGAACATTTAAAATTAAACGATACACTTCCTAATATTATTTTAAAAGATACTTTAAACGTTGGAGAAATAACGCCAAACTATTTATTAGTATTAAAATCAATGAAAGACTTAAATTTATATAAAGAAGTAAATTCTTATAAAAAACAAATATCCTTATTACATAAAGATTTAGTTAGTTATAAAGATTTATTAAGTAAGTATAAACAGCAACAAAATCTCAATAATCAAGAACTAGAGTTAATAGAAAAGGATTATAATAGAGATAATTCATTGTTAAAAGAGGGGGCTATTTCCACTCGTGAATTTGAGAATAAGAAAAAAGAATATTTGAAAGCATTGAATAGTAATGAAGCAACAAAAATTACGCTGTCAAATACACTTATTCAAATTAATTCTATCGAAAAAAATATACTTCAATTTCAGATTCAAGATTATCAAGAACGTTCAAAATTAAATAGTGAACTACAACAGAATGCGAAATCTTTGATTTCGGAAATTAATAAGTGGAAACAGTTATATTTAATTGAAAGCCCTACTGATGGTAAAATTTCATTTTTTAATGTGTGGGTTACTAATCAAAATATAAATGCTGAAGATGAGTTGTTCGCTGTTGTGCCAACACAAAAACAACAATTTATTGGGAAGTGTATTTTGCCCATTTTAAACACAGGTAAATTATCAATAGGACAAATTGTAAATATTAAATTAGATAATTATCCATATAATGAGAACGGTATGTTACAAGGAACTGTAACAAGTATTTCGGAAGTCCCCAATAATGATACTTATTCCATTGATGTTGAATTAAAAAATGGGTTAACAACTACTTACAATAAAACGTTACAATATAAAGAACAAATGAAGGGCACGGCTGATATAATTACAAAAAATATTTCAGTCATGGATAGAATTTTCTTTAATTTTAAGGCATTAGTAGATAGAAAGTAGTGTAATAGAGAATTATATAAATTCATAAAAAAACCTCATCAATCTTTGATGAGGTTTTTTTATGCTAAGCTTATAAACTTATTCATAAAACAAATTCAAGAAGCCTTTTTCTGTTTTACTTGTATCTAATTGATCAATATAATCTACTATAAAGAAATAAGTTCCTGTTGATGATTTTATACCACTTCTGGTTCGACCATCCCAACCGCCATTCATGCCATCCCACTCATATAGTTTCAACCCCCAACGATCAAAAATTATACAGTGTAAGGATTTTAAACCTGATGAAAGTATGGTAAAGACGTCGTTTATATTATCCCCATTAGGCGTAAATACATTAGGGATATTAATAGAAGCTTCACTAACAACCTCTATACATTTAGTAATACTATCTGTGCAACTTGCATTACTAGCTATTAAAGACACACAACAGTTACCAAGTGTATTTAACGGAACGGTAATCACACTTGTAGAAGCAATTCCACCATTGCAATATTTCCATCCAAATGCTGTAGCTCCTGTACTTGTATTAGTTAAGGTTAAATTAGTACCTACTGTTGCTAATGCTGTATTCATACCGATAAAGTTGGCTGCAATAGTATTGACATTAACGGTTATAGTACTTGATAAAGCAGGGCATCCGTTAGCGGCTAAACCAACTACATTATAAATGGTGGTTGTATTAGGCGTAACTGTTTGTGAAAAACTAATGCCGCCATTAGACCATGTATAGGTTGATGCTGCCACACTCGACGTTGCAGCTGATATCGTTACTGGTTGGTTCGGACAAGAATTAAATACATCCGTATAATTTACTACAGAAGTGGTATATACATTTACAGCCGTTATCGCTTGTGATGCGCAACCTCCATTAGCGCCAACTACTGAATAATTAGTTGTGGTGATTGGTGTTGCCAAAATAGAATTGGTAGTCGCTGTTGTACTCCAAGTATAGGTTGTTGCGCCAGTAACAGTTAACGTAGCAGTTTGCCCAATACAAATAGTTGCCGCATTTATACTTAATGTTGGCGTAGTTGTTACACTCACTGTTGATAAAGCCGTTGAAGTACTGACACATCCTAAAGCATTAGTACCTATAACAGAATAAATAATGGTTGTATTTGGATTTACCGATTGCGATGCTGTATTAACAGCATTGCTCCATGAATAAGTTGAAGCACCACTTGCAGTAATAGTAGCTGATTGTCCAGAGCAAATATTGGCTGATGTCACTGTTAAAATTGGAACGGCAGTTACAGTAACAGTTGTTGTATTAACGCCATTACATCCTGCTGTTGAACCAGAAATTGTATATATAGTAGTTGTTATTGGTGAAACTGAAATACTTGATGTGTTAGCTCCAGAATCCCAAGTATAGGTTGCAACACCACTGGCTGTTAACGTTGTTGTTTGTCCAGCACAAATAGTTGGGCTATTAACAGCGATAGATAAACTTGAACCAACCGTAACGGAGGCGGTTGTTTGAGAAGTACAGGTTCCATTAGCACC
>JANXRU010000398.1 GCA_025356715.1 Bacteroidota bacterium | reverse complement strand
TTTATACAATTTATTATGAAAACAATCATCAAATTATCCATTCAACTTTCGATTCTCTTGTTGTCTTCTTGTTCGAGTACAAGTTTTATAAATCGAAAATTGAATGGATAATTTGATGATTGTTTTCATAATAAATTGTATAAAGATTTATACATCAAAATTAGATCGACTACAAACTGAAATGAAACGGAGTTATAGACTTAAGTTTGAGAATGATGCAAAAAATAAGAATAAACTTAAAAATCGATCATTATAATTAGATTTATCACAAATAATTGAAACTAGATTGATTTTATTTGCAATAAATGCAACTATTTACTATCTTTAATAGTAATAAATACTACAAACTGAGCGATAAAAAATCAGCATTCGAAATGCAAGAGTTATTTATTAAACATTTAAAAAATGCAGTTCCTGCAAGTGTTTCATTAGCTGATGATATTGCCGATCTTCTTAAAATAAGCAACGACAGCGCATACAGACGTTTGCGAAATGAAACGGTATTGAGTTTAGATGAAACGTATAAGATATGTAAGCACTATCGTATTTCGGCCGATGCTATATTTTCTAAACAAACAAATGCGGTGACTTGCAACTATATCAAATTGACAGATTCTGCTGAAAATTTTGAAAGTTATTTATTAAGTCTCGAAAATCAATTAAAACAAATTTCTAAAGCAGAAAATGCTAAAATAATTTATGCTGCTGAAGAGATTCCTATTTTTCATTCGTTTCACTCTGAAAAACTTTCTGCATTTAAGCTATTTTATTGGCAACGTTCTGTTCTTAACATCAAAGAATATCAAACTAAAAAATTTGATTGGGATGTAATTTCTGAAAAATTATTACAAATAGCTCACAATATTCACAACATATATTTAAAAATTCCAAGTACAGAAATTTGGACAGCAGATACTATACAAACTACCGTCAAACAAATTGAATACTACTTCGAATCAGGCGCATTTAAAGAAAAAGAAGATGCCATTACAATTTTAAATGAATTGAAACAATTGGCAAAGTCTATTAATAGATATGCAGAAGAAGAAAATAAAAGCGAGAAATCAAATGCTACATTTGGATTATACAACAGTGATTTAGTTATAGGAACCAATTGTATACACGTAACAATGAACGAACAAATTGTTTCTTATATTTCGTTTAATACATTAAATTCGTTGACAACAACTAATCAACAGTTTTGTGAAGAAATAGAACATTGGATGAAAAATTTAATTAAAAAATCAACCTTGATTAGCGGAGTTGCAGAAAAACAACGCTTTCAGTTTTTTAATAAAACAAACAAGTCTATTGATTTGGCTATTGAACGCATTAAGAATTACTAAACTATAATGAATCACTCACACTACAATATCATCATTGTTGCAGGCGGTACAGGTACTCGCATGCAATCGAGCATACCCAAACAATTTATCGAAATAAAAGGTAAACCAATTTTAATTCATACCATCGAAAAGTTTATTGAATTTGATGAATATATTAATGTAATTGTATCTGTGCATAAAGATTATTTATCCGACGCAAATTTTATGTTAGCCGAATATTTTCCTGATAAAAACGTACAAACCGTTGTAGGTGGCGAAACTCGATTTCATTCAGTTAAAAATGGATTAAATTGTATTACAAATAAAAATGATATAGTTGGCATACACGATGCCGCTCGTCCATTTGTGAGCGTAGAAACTATCAAACGTTGTTTTGAAACAGCTTCCATTAAAGGCAATGCCATACCTGTATCTCCAGTTAATGAAAGTTTACGCTTAGTAACTAACGGCATTAATAAAGCCGTAAGCAGAGATGATTATAAAATAGTACAAACGCCACAATGCTTTTTAGTATCAAAAATACAAACTGCATTTGAACAACCATTTACGCCTTTCTTTACGGATGATGCTACTGTTTTAGAACGCATGGACGAAGAAATATTTTTAGTAGAGGGAAATTCTGAAAATATAAAAATTACCAATCCAGATGATGTTAAATTTGCTGAACTTTATTTATAATGTTTACAACAGAAGACATAGCGGACGCTCTTGAATTAACAGGAAAATTAATGGAGTTACATGGCGAGAATTCATTTAAAGTAAAAGCCATTAACAGTGCGGCTTATAAACTTAGTAAAACACGATTAGATTTAAATAATCAAACAATTGAAGAATTAA
Organism: Bacteroidota bacterium; assembly: GCA_025356715.1. Next base: position 24,767 of record JANXRU010000398.1, on the reverse strand, counting down.
GTAAAATTGAAGGTATTAGCAAAAGCTTAGCAGGAAAAATTTACGCATTAACAACAACCGGCACTACCACTGAGTTACAAGAACTACAAGCAAAAACACCAATTGGAGTAATTGATATGTTGGGTATAAAAGGCTTGGGTCCAAAAAAAGTAAAACTTTTATGGGATGGTTTAGATATAGAAAGTGTAACTGATTTATTATATGCTTGTCACGAAAATAGATTAATAGAATTAAAAGGCTTTGGAGAAAAAACTCAAAATTCTATCATTGCAAATATTGAGTTCAAATTAAAAAACACGGGTAAATTTCATTTTGCGTATGCTCAAAAAATTGGCAATCTTATTATTGAACAATTACTTAAACAAACCGATTTAGTGAGCTATACAGGGGCCATGTATCGTAAATGTGAAGTTATTGAAGAGATTGATATTTTAATCGGAGATGAGTCTATTGATATTGATGAATTTGTTTCAGATCAAGTTCCGATTAATTTTATACAAGTTAATTCTGCTATTTTTTACAGAACCTTGGTGGAAACATCTTCTACAAAAGAGCATTTAGAAGGTATCCATTTCTCGGATTTACCCACTAAGTTATATAAAAGTGAAGAAGATATTTATTCAAATTTAAAGATACAATATTGCGAGCCCGAATTGCGAGAAGGGTTATTTGAAGTAGAAAAAGCAAAAGCACATACATTGTCTAAACTCATTGAATCATCTGATTTAAAAGGCATCTTACATAATCACTCTACTTATAGTGATGGTATGAATACGCTCGAAGAAATGGCATTGTATTGTAAACAATTGGGTTATGAATATTTGGGAATTTGTGATCACTCTAAAACAGCCAGTTATGCCGGCGGATTGAAAGTAGAACAGGTATTACAGCAACAAGATGAAATTGAAAAATTAAATAAACAATTATCTCCTTTTAAAATATTTAAAGGAATTGAAAGTGATATTTTAGGTAACGGAAATTTAGATTACGAAGAAGATATTCTAAAAACCTTTGATTTTATTGTTGCTTCCGTTCATGCTAATTTAAAAATGGATGAAGAAAAAGCAACTATGCGTTTATTAAAAGCTATTGAAAATCCTTATACTACTATTCTTGGTCATCCCACAGGACGTTTGTTATTAGGTAGGCCAGGTTATCCTATTAACCACAAAAAGATTATTGATGCTTGTGCAGCTAATAAGGTAGTAATAGAATTAAATGCTCATCCTTATCGTTTAGATATTGATTGGCGTTGGATTCCATATTGTTTAGAAAAAGGAGTGATGATTTCTATTAATCCAGATGCTCATCAATTAAAGGGTTATCATGATATGAACTATGGCGTTAATGTGGCACGTAAGGGGTTATTGACTAAAGAACATTGTTTTAATTCTAAAAATTTAAGTGAAATGGAAAGTTATTTTAATTCTAAAAAATAATAAACGCCTAATAATTTATTAGACGTTTATTTTAAATCAAAAATAGGTAATTGGTTAATCAAAAAAACCGAAGAAAAACATAACAGCTGCTTCTTCTTTATCTACGCCACTTGCAGAGCCGATAATACTGCCATCTTTTCTAACATCTCCATTGCTTTCAATTTTACCTTTAATACTTCCGTTTACTCTAACGTCACCATTAGACTCTACTTTACCAACGATGGACCCATCTTTTCTGATATCGCCACCAGATTCAATTTTACCTTTAATGCTTCCATTAACTCGTATATCGCCATTAGATTCAAATTTTCCTTTGACACTTCCGTTGATGCGAACATCACCGTTAGATTCTATCTTTCCGAAAATGGAACCGTTTTTTCTAAGGTCTTGTGCGGAAGCTTTATTAACAAATAAACAAACAGCAGATGCAATTAGTAATTGAGTGAATTTCATAATTTTAAATATTTAAGATTATCTACTCATGTGGCTTTTCGATTCCGCCCCAATTTAATGATGTGTTTGGATCACAATAGTTATTTAAATGTAATAAATTATCTATAATATTACAAGATGATTTTTGAAAGATTAAAACAAAAAATAAGTTGTTCTGATTTGCTTTTTGATAAAATTTATCCAAAAGCCTATCAAGAACATTCAGCGCGTCATTTTACCCCTGTTAAAATTGCTATTAAAGCTGCGAAATTATTGGTTGATAGTCCAAGCGATAAAATTCTTGATATAGGCTCTGGTGTTGGTAAATTTTGTTGTATTGGCGCAGCTGTTACTGACGCTAATTTTTATGGTGTTGAAAAACGTAAGACTCTAATTAATTTATCTAATAAAATTAAAAGACACTATAAATTAAAAAATGCACATTTTATGAATGATGATTTTACTAAAATAGATTTTAAAAAATTTAATGGCATTTATTTTTTTAATTCTTTTCACGAAAATTTTGACGAAACCTGTGTGTTAGATAATACATCTAAAGTCTCCTTAACTGCCTATAAAAAATATCATAACGACTTAATTTTAAAATTAAATGAATGCGTAAAAGGCACTAAATTGGTAACGTTTCATACCTTTAAAAATAAAATCCCTTCTACTTATCAGTTTATAGACATGAATGAAACAGGTCTCCTAAAATTTTATATAAAAAAATAAATAAGTGCCTTCGATTTCGAATACTATTGGATTTAACAAAAGATAACAAGCTCTAATCCTCATTTTTAAATAGATTTAAATAACCATTAATAAAATATGATGAATTATTTAATATGTGATACCTGCAATTATAAGAATGTTATTTATACAGAACGCGTTGTGTTTTGTAGTAACTGCCGAAATAAAATGAAGAATAATTATTTAGATTGGAAGAAATCTAACAATCAGTCTTTAGAAACTTATATTAATGAAGTTACAACTATCGATGGTACTCAGAAAAAACTTATAATAAGCTCGGAATCTATTGATAATAATAGAAATATATTTTATTTATTTAAGAGACAAGCGGATATAAAAACTCGCATTTTTATAGCTGCAACTATGATTCAATTACTTATATTTTCTGTCATTATGTTTTCACAAGATAATGGATTTGAAATAAGCGAACATTATATTCAAGCCAATAAGAATTATTTGGAAGAAATTAAATGGGGTAATTATTCTATATCTCAAGAAATAGCTATTACATTGCCTTTTGAATTAAAAAAATCGGAAACCGTATTACCTAATTATTTGAGTAACTATATTTCAGTTGAAAGTAGTTCTAAATCAGAATCTTCTGAGTCATTTTCGGTAACAATTGAAGAATTTGACATGAATGATAATACAAATTTTGTTCATCGCGAGTTACTTTATTTAAAAGATGAGTATATGAAGACACCTTCTGTTTATTTTACTTCAAATGATGGGCATCATCATTTAAATATAAAAAAATACCAAACGGATATGCAACACGGGTCTTATATATCAAATAAAGCAACTTATTTGTATGATAATTACACATTAACAAAAGGCAATAAAGTAATTAAAATAATAGTGAGTTATTTACAAGATGATGATTTATTAAATAATTACGCTGATATTGTATCGCAAAGTATTTTGAATAATAAACAATTAATTTAATTTTCATATTCCCTTATGGCAATACTCAATTCTATAGCATCTTGGCTTATGAAAAAGCGAATGCATCAAATAGAGTTGTTTATGAAATATCCGCACGATGTTCAAAACGAATGGCTTTTGAATTTACTAGCTTCAGCTAATAAAACAGAATTTGGAAAATTGCATGATTTTAAAACGATTACAAATTACGAGCAGTTTAAACAGCAAGTTCCTATACAAGATTACGAATCGCTGAAACCTTTTATTGAACGTACTCGACGAGGCGAACAAAATTTATTATGGCATACCGATATTAAATGGTTTGCGAAAAGTAGTGGCACTACTGATAAAAGCAAATTCATTCCTGTAAGTAAAGAATTTTTAGATGGTTGTCATTATAATGGTGGCAGAGACATGATTACCTTTCAATGCATCAACAATGTCGACACGAAATTATTTACTGGAAAAAATTTAGCATTAGGTGGTAGTTTTAAAACAGATAGTTTTGGCGAGCATCATTCTTATCATGGCGATGTGAGCGCTATTATAATTCAGAATTTACCAATGTGGGCAGAGTATTTTAGAGCGCCTGATGTTAACATTGCTTTGATGGATAATTGGGAAGATAAATTGGAGAAAATGGCTTTAACCATGGCTGATGAAAATGTAACGAGTTTAGCAGGCGTACCAAGCTGGATGCTGGTTTTGATAAAACGTATTTTAGAATTAAAAAAAGTTGATGATCTTAAAGAAATTTGGCCAAACTTAGAAGTTTATTTTCATGGTGGCGTAAGCTTTACACCCTACAAAGAATTATTTGAAAAATTATTTAATAATAATAAAGTTGCCTATATGCAATTGTATAGTGCATCAGAAGGCTTTTTTGGAATTCAGGATGAGCGTGTAAGTGATGAAATGTTATTGATGTTAGATTATGGAATCTATTATGAATTTATTCCCGTACAAGAATTACAAAAAGAAAATCCGAAAACATATAACTTATCTGAGGTTCAAAAAGATAAGGACTATGCGATGTTGATTAGCACCAATGCGGGTTTGTGGCGTTATCAAATTGGAGATACCATTCGATTTACAAATACTAGTCCTTATCGCTTTATCATTACTGGCCGTACTAAGCAACACATTAATGTGTTTGGAGAAGAGCTTATGATACATAATGCCAAGCTTGCTTTGAAAATGGCTTGCGAAAAAACAAGAGCCCATATTTCTGATTTTACAGTAGCGCCTATATTTATGAAGGAGAATACTGGGGCACACGAATGGTTAATAGAATTTGAACAAGAACCAACTAATTTAGATTTTTTTATTGCCGTATTAGACGACACGCTTAAACAAGTGAATTCTGATTATGAAGCTAAGCGATTTAATAATTATATTTTGCAACTTCCTGTTGTTAATGTTGTAAAAAAAGGCACATTTTATAATTGGCTAAAAGTAAATAATAAGTTGGGTGGCCAACATAAAGTCCCTCGTTTAAGTAATGATAGAAAGGTTTTGGAAGAAGTAAAGAACTTGGTGTTTTCAAATTATTTTTTTTAGTTTCTCTGTGATTTCTAATACAGCGGGGCAAACGATGGTATTCTGTAACGTAAGATTTAAAATTTGCTCCATACGTTTTCGATTTGTATGGGGATACTCTCTACAGGCTGTTGGACGAGCTTCATATACAGAACAATAATTATCCGTACCTAAAAATGGACAGGGCGCTTGTTTTAAAACGTAGTCCTTATCCTCATCAATGCGTAAGTGTTTATCAATAAATTCACTAGGTTTTATTCTGAAATATTTTGCTAAGCGCTCTATATCTCTGTTATAAAATATAGGGGAAGTCGTTTTGCAGCAGTTGGCACAAGCTAAACAATCAAAGTTTTCAAACACCTTGTTGTGTAACGTATGAAACTGTGCATCTAAATTTTTGGGTTTGGTTCGTTTGAGTTTGTCAAAAAAAATCTTGTTCTCTTTTTTAAGAGTAGTTGCTTTTTGATTATGTTTTGTTAAGTCCAAAATTCAACAGTTGAATTAGAGAGTTTTCATTTATTTAAACACAGAGTTAAAGAGAGTCAGAGTTCATAGAAAAAATCTATGTTTACTATGTGCCTATGTTGTTATTGGTTAATACGTATTATCTTTAATAAACTCTTCGGGAGTTAGGGCATCTTCAATATTAAAATGTCCAATTTTAGTGCGACACAGGGCATCTAAATATGCGCCACTATTTAAAGCTAAACCAAAATCACGTGCAATACTTCTAATATAAGTTCCTTTGGTGCAAGCAATTCTAAAATCAACATAAGGTAAATTGTAGTTAGTTATTTCAAATTCTAAAATTTCAATGGGTCTTGCTTTTAATTCTATTTCTTGTCCAACGCGTGCTAATTTATATAAACGTTTACCATTTACTTTTACTGCACTAAACATAGGTGGTATTTGTTCTTGCTTTCCAACAAAGGATTTAGCTGTTTCAAGTACTAATTCTTTAGTAATGTGATTGATTGGAAAAACTTCGTCCACTTCTTTTTCCTTATCGTAACAAGGTGTTGTAGCGCCAATAAAAAATGTGCCGGTATATTCTTTTGGTAAATCCTGAAAAGAAGAAATTTCTTTTGTTTTTTTTCCGGTACAAATAATTAATAAACCAGTTGCTAAGGGATCAAGCGTGCCAGCGTGCCCAATACGTAATTGCACTAATTTGCCATCTAATAATAATGATGGATGCTTTTTAAGAGCGTGTTTTAATTTATTAACCGCCTGAAACGAAGACCAAGTGTATGGTTTATTAATTAGGAGTAGTTCGCCTGAGCGGTAATCGGTTGTCATGGCGGCAAAGATAAGGTTTATTCTTTAATAAATTTTTGACTGAACTCTCCTTTATCAGTTTGCACTTTAATAAAATAGATACCTGAATTTAATTTTGAGACATCAATTATAGCGCTTGTTCTGCTAGTTAATACTTTTTTACTATTGATATCGTATATAGAAACTTCTTCTACATTATTAGATGATGCAATATTTATGATATTATTGGATGGATTTGGATAGATGTTGAATTCTTCTTTTTCAGAACTGTTTTCATTAATATTAAGCACGGTACAATAATTTGAACCAATTGTAAAATTTAATATCGGGGCAACATTAATAGCTTTATCTTGCAATATATATGGGGTGATTGATTGTTTTAATAAAAACGTATCTGTGCTCATAGAGCCAGTTAATTCGTTAAGTAAAGTTACTGATGCAGTATAGGTACAGCTAGAAATCAGGCTAGAATCTAGAATAGTTATTGATAAAGGATTTGATGGAAATTCGGCTCCAACAAATGTGTAAAAATAATTATTGTCATATAACGTTTGTAGTATTGATTGTTCAAATTGTGCTGATGGAGGCCACCACGAATAATTAATTAGTGTATGTTTAATGCTATTATGAACGCCGTTTGAGTCTAACTTTATGAGATCATTACTATAATTGGCATGATAACCCATTGATAAGGCAGATTTATTAAATACTATATTTTTATGTTTATCTTCATTAAAACTAGTAATTATATAGGGAAGTGCACCTAACCCAATTTTTTTATTCCATATTACATTACCGTTCCTATGTTTTCTTATAGAAAAAAAACTTGCACCAACTCCGGGAATATTTAGTAAGTGAGAGCTAATTGAATAATAAGTGCTTTCATCATATTTTGATTTATAAAACCAAGCGTTATTTACAGTATAAAACTGAGGATATTCATTAAAAGCATTTTGCACACTAAAAGTATCTAAAATTTCATAGTATTCAAATCTGCCAATGCCAGAAGTTTCAAATGCTTGCCAAGCAAATGCAAAAGAGTAATAACCAGCAGAATCTTTCAAAACAGTAGTTTTTTTAAGGTCATATATAAGGCCTAAATTACTTTGAATACGCTTAAAGTAATACATGTTACCCAAAGTGTCTAATTTAATAATACCTAAATTACAAGATGCCATAAGGTCATTATTTCTATCCAGTAATAATTTATAAAAGTTAATACTTAAATTCAATGAACTATTGTCAGCTGTTTTACACCAAGCCAAATTACCATTTATATTAATTTTACCAATATATTTCGTGTTCATGTTATTTGACATATTATAATAATTAATAGTGTCGGAAGCAATAAAGTATAGACTACCATTTTTTGATAACAGTATACTGAAGAAAGAAATACCATTATAAGTTTTAACCCATATAGGATTGAAATTTTTATCTACTTTTTCAATTTGACTATTATGAAACATATAGATGTTGGAATCTACGTCAATAACGAATGTTCCTTCATTGCCCGTAGATGCATTTAAATAAGGGAATACTTGAGCTTTTACTGAACTAAAAGCAATAATTAAAAAGAAAGAAATTAAAAGTAAATGTGTCTTCATCTATAATCAATTTTACTATTAATATGAAGATACAAAAAATAATTGAGATGCTGAAACAAGTTCAGCATGACTTAAATACTATGTCCCATTTTATCTTTTTTGGTTTGCATGTATTTTTCGTTATGCGGGTTTGTAGGAATAATGATAGGAATATTTTCTACAACCTCTAAGCCATAACCAATAAGACCTACACGCTTAACAGGATTATTAGATATTAATTTCATTTTACAAATCCCTAAATCTCTGATAATTTGCGCGCCAACGCCATAATCGCGTTCATCCATTTTAAAACCTAATTCTAAATTAGCTTCAACCGTGTCTCTGCCTTGTTCCTGCAATTTGTAGGCTTTCAATTTATTTAATAAACCAATGCCTCTACCTTCTTGATTCATATATACAATGGCGCCTTTCCCTTCTTTTTCTATCAATTCCATTGCTTTGTGTAATTGTGGTCCGCAATCGCAACGGCAAGAACCAAAAATATCTCCAGTAACACACGAAGAGTGAACACGAACTAAAACAGGTTCGTCTTTATTCCACTCTCCTTTAACTAGCGCCATGTGTTCTTCGCCGTTAGTATCAACCTTATAAGCAATTAATCTAAAATCTCCCCATTGTGTAGGCATAGCAACTTCTACTTGTCGAGTTACGATGCTTTCTTTACTTAAGCGGTAAGAAATTAAATCTTTAATAGTTACAATTTTTAAATCATGTTTTTTTGCAATGTTTACTAAGTCTGGTAAACGAGCCATAGTACCATCTTCGTTCATAATTTCTACTAAAGCACCGCAAGGCTCAAAACCAGCTAAACGAGCAAAATCAATCGTGGCTTCTGTATGCCCCGTACGACGTAATACGCCACCCGTTTTTGCAATTAAAGGAAAAATATGTCCTGGTCTTCCAAAATCTGAAGCCTTGAAATTAGAGTCTATTAAGGCTTGCACTGTTTTTGAACGATCGGAAGCAGAAATACCAGTAGTGCAACCATAACCTAATAAATCAACAGAAACAGTAAATGCGGTTTCGTGCAAGGCTGTGTTTGATGAAACCATCAATTCCAGTTTCAAATCCTGTGCTTTTTCTTGAGTAACAGCCGCGCAAATTAAACCACGTCCGTGAGTAGCCATAAAGTTGATAACTTCGGGCGTTACATTACGAGCGGCGGTTAAGAAATCACCTTCATTCTCTCTGTCTTCATCGTCTACAACAATAATAACTTTCCCTGCTTTGATATCAGCAATGGCTTCTTCGATGGTATTTAATTTTAATGCTTCCATGGGGCGTAAATTTACGGATTTAATCTCAGACTTAAATACCCATAATTGAGGCTTTAAACTCAGAAATTATGGAAGAAAATTAATGATTTTATAAGTTGCTTAAATAGAATCATTCTAAAGGATCTTAACTTGACGACTTAATAACATTGAAATTGAAATATTTTTGTATTTTCGTTTCACAAAATAAATAAAATATGAAAAAAACATTACAATCTTTTATTAAATGTAGAAAGAGTCTATTAACTATCACGTTAATGACCACTATATTTAACAGCGTAAATGCTGCAACATTTACGGTAACCACAACTGCAGATGCAGGTGTTGGATCTTTTAGGCAGGCAATTTTAGATGCTAATTCATTAGCAGGAATTGATAATATTATATTTAGTATCGGTACTGGCGCTCAAACAATTACATTGTTGTCAAGTGTTAATGTAACAACGCCGATGTATATTGATGGAACAACACAACCTGGTTTTAGTGGAACGCCATTAATTACTGTTGGAGGAGTGTCGATGTTTAATATTAATAGTGTAAATACGGGTACTTTAAGCTCTTTGGGCTTTTTATCTAGTACATCATCAACTGCAATTAATGTAAATAATTCTAGTAATTGGTTGTTTGTTAATAACAGCGCAATCGGAATGAATATTGCTTTTCAAATGCAGGGTAATAACACAACGAATACAATTACAGCGAATAATTTTAGTGGAAGTGCAAACGGGATTAATATGAATGGTGGTACTAATAATGGTAATACAATTAATAATAATAATTTAAGTAATTGTACACAGTGGGCATTAACCTATAATTTGGGAACACCTGCAAGTATTAACAGTAATACGTTTACGGGTTCAGCAAATGCATTATATTTAAGAGGCGCAAGTAATTTTACATTATCAGCACCAGGATCAGGCGGATCTAATGAAAATGTTTTTGGAACAAGCAGTATAAGCGGGAGACAAATTCAGGTTGAATCATGTAATGGAGTTAATATTTCTGGATTTAATTTTAGTTCACAAGCAAGCGCACCATTATCTTCTCGTAGCCCATTCTTAATTTCAAACACAAACAATAGTTTATTTTCAAATAACATTGCAACAGGCGTGAGCATGGCAATGGAAATTCAAAGTAATAACACAACGAATACAATTACAGCGAATAATTTTAGTGGAAGTGCAAACGGGATTAATATGAATGGTGGTACTAATAATGGTAATACAGTTAATAATAACAATTTAAGTAATTGTACACAGTGGGCATTAACCTATAATTTGGGAACACCTGCAAGTATTAACAGTAATACATTTACAGGTTCAGCCAATGCATTATATTTAAGAGGCGCAAATACTTTTACACTTGGCTCCTCTAATGTTTTTAAAAATCAAACAGGAACAAGTATTAGCTTAGAGTCTTGCTCAGCGGTTAATGTATCAAATAATGCAGTAAATGGAACTGGCGGACAGGGTATTTTAGTTAACCAATCTAATAACTGTGTTATTAATGGAAACACAACTTGTGGAAGAACAATTGGTATTATAATACAAGGTTCTTCAAATGCAAACACGATTTCAAACGGTAGCATTGTTAGTTGTGGAACTGGTATAATGTTAGACAATACTGCTGTAAATAATACTACAATTACTGCTGTAAATTTATTTAATAGTACAAATATTTCGGATGCTGGTGCCAACACTATTATTACAGGTACAACATCAACAAACTCATCTCCTATTATTTCTGTAAATTCTGGCGCTATTTGTTCAGGTTCTTCATTTACTATGTCTCCATCAGGAGCATTAACATACACTTATACTGGAGGATCGGCTATTGTATCTCCAACAATAGCAGCAAGCTATAGTGTAACAGGAATAGACGTTAACGGATGTGTGTCTTCAGTTCCTGCAGTAAGTAATGTTACTGTAAATGTATGTTCAGTTGCTGCAGCACTTAATTTTGATGGATCCAATGATCAGGTAAATATACCAATGAATACAGCTTTCCAATTTGGAACGGGTGATTTTACATTTGAGTCTTGGGTAAACACTTCTGGTGTAGGTACATATGTAGCATTAGGTGCCAATAGCTCTGGGGATTATTGGTTAGGAGTATCGAATGGTAAAGCGAGTGTTAGTATTTCTGGCACTACTTGTTATGGGGTTACAAATATTAATAATGGAACTTGGCATCATATTGCAGGAGTTAGAAATGCAGGAACATTATCTATTTATGTAGATGGTGTTTTAGAAAATTCAATTTCAAATTCATTAATGGCAAGTCCAACATCGTCTTTAGGTATTGGTTGTTTTGGGAACAGTTCATATAATTTTATCGGCTTACTTGATGAAATCCGTATGTGGAATGTTGCCCGTACACAATGTCAAATCAACACCTACAAAAATTGCGAAATACCAACTACAGCGACTGGCTTATTAGCAAATTATCATTTCAATCAAGGTGTTGATGCTGGAACAAACACCAGCGCAACTTCATTAGTTGATGCTTCTGGAAATGGATATAATGGCACATTAAACAATTTTGCATTAACAGGCGCTACATCAAACTGGGTTGCCCCAGGAGGTGTTACATCTGGATCTATTACTCCAGCAAATTTAACACCAGCTGTTGGATCAACTGTAAGTAATTCTGTTATTTGTTCAGGGAACTCTACAACATTAAGTGGTACAGGCGCTAATACTTATAGTTGGACTAACAGTGTGATAAATGCTACAGCATTTACTCCAACAGCAACAGCTACATATACCGTAACAGGAACAAACACATTAACAGGATGCTTTAATACAGCTGTAAGTTCAGTAACAGTAAATGCTTTACCAACAATAACTGTATCAAGTGGAGCAATTTGTGCAGGTGATTCATATACAATAACTGCAAACGGAGCAGTAACATATACTTCCGTGCCAGCATTAGCAGGCCCAGTAGTTACTCCAACAGTAACAACTAGTTATAGTATTACAGGAACAGATGCAAACGGTTGTATTAGTGCTACAGGAGTTGTTAGTACAGTATCTGTAAATGCTGTACCAACTATTACAGTTAACAGTGGTGCCGTTTGTCCGTTTAGTATTTTTAATATGACACCAGGTGGTGCTGTTACTTATACCTATTCTAACGGTTCATCATTTACTTTCCCATTAACAAATGAATCGTATACAGTAACAGGAACAGATGCAAACGGTTGTGCTAATCTTGTTGGTGCTGTTTCATCAGTAACAGTAAATGCATTACCAACTTTATCTATTACTACTACTAATACATTATTATGTGCAGGGCAAGGAGCAACGTTAACTGTATCTGGAGCATTAATGTATGCTTGGAGTACATCAGAAACTACTTCAACACTATCGGTTAGCCCTAGTGTACAAACGAGCTATACAGTTGATGGAACAGATGGAAATGGTTGCGTAAATACAACAACATTTACTCAAGACGTTTCAACATGTACTGGAGTAAATCAACTTGCAAGTATTGGTGCTGAATTAAGTGTTTATCCAAATCCATCAAATGGGATATTCACTATTCAAGTTTCGTCTACGTATAAAGTTTCAATTTATGATGCTTTAGGTAAGGTTGTTTATTCAGAACAATTAGTAGAAGGTAGACATTTAATAAACCTTAGTAATTATGCAAATGGTTTATATGTAATGAAAGCCGAAGGAAATAATCAAACAAACATATTCCGTTTAATTAAGGAATAAGTTTTAAAATTTATAATACAATAAAAAAACCAGAGCATGCTCTGGTTTTTTTATTTAATGCCAATAGAAACTAAAATGTTATTTTATTTCTGTTATAAATTTTTCTTTTGGAGTACGAACTTTTTTCATATTAAGTAACCAATCGTTGGCCACATCTCTATAACCTAAAGGCAAAATAACAGCAGTTCTTAATCCTTTTTCTTTTAGATTTAATAATTCATCTAATGCTTTGTAATCGAATCCTTCCATTGGTGTAGCATCCACTTTTTGTTCTGCGGCAGCAGTCATAGCTACTCCTAAAGAAATATATGCTTGTTTAGAGGCATGTTGGTAGTTTTCTTCAGCAGGACGTTTGGGGTACGCGCCAATGAGCATCAATCTATAAGCATCAGACATGCTTTCAGGTAAATTACGTTCTGTACTGTGACGTTTAAATACTTCATTAATACGGTCTTCAGTATAAGTATCCCAAGCAGCAAATACAAGTAAATGAGAGCAATTCGTGATTTGTGATTGCCCATTAGCAACCACTTTAATTTTTTCTAATAACTCCTTATTAGAAATCACTAAAACCTCATAGGGTTGTAATCCAGATGAAGAAGGCGCTAAACGAGCGGCTTCTAAAATTACGTCTACTTTTTCTTGAGGAACAGAAGTTCCGTTCATTTTTTTGGTGGCATAACGCCAGTTTAAGTTTTCTAAAATACTCATTGTTTTTTTTATTTGGTTATTATTGTATAGTTACTTACTTTTGGAGAGCCAAAGATAAATAGTTAGTTACTATTGTGCAAGAAGGTACGTAAAAGTGAGATACATACTTTAAAGAAACTATTGCTGATTATCAATACATTAAAATGAAAAAAATAGAAGAAAATATTCATCAGTTGGATAAATGTCCGATTAGAACAGTATTAGATAGATTTGGCGACAAATGGTCTATATTGGTAATAATGATATTATCTGGAAAAGGAACATTACGTTTTAATGAAATTAATAAATTGATGCCTGATGTGTCTCAAAAAATGTTAACAGTTACATTAAGAACTTTAGAGGCTGATGGGTTAGTATCCCGTGAGATATTTCCAGAAGTGCCTCCTCGAGTGGAATATGAATTAACGAACATGGGAGAGAGTTTGGTGCCACATATTAAGGGACTTTCTAATTGGGCAAACGAACATTTTACGGCGATTAAAAAATCTAGAAAGAAATTCGCTGCTTAATTTATTAATTAAAATCTCTAACATTCTATTTCCAATAGTTATTTTTTTAAGAGCCAGTGTTTAACCAATTCATCATACAGCTAAAAAGTAAATTGACCTTACCACTTCCGGGGGAAGACGTACAATTCGAATTGGCGCATGAACAACGAGAACGTATTAGGCCGAATTCAGAAGAGGCGAAATTATACAGGCCAAGTGCTGTATTGATATTTATATATCCTAACACGAATAATGAACCAACTATTTTATTGTTGGAACGACCTACTTATGATGGCCACCATAGCGGACAAATAGGGTTTCCGGGAGGTAAAGCAGATTCTTCAGATATTAATTTAGAAGCAACCGCATTGCGCGAATTTTTTGAAGAAACTGGTTGCTCTGAAATGCCTCATCTTTTAGGTAGCCTCACGCCCGTTTATATTCCTATCAGTAAGTTTATGGTACAACCTTATTTGGCTTATTTAAACGAAACACCAATTTTTCATCCTGATGAACGTGAAGTGTTTCAATTAATTGAATTAAGTGTAACCAATTTATTAAATCCTGATTTGATTAAAGAGACGATTGTGACCCCAACGCCAACTTTAAAATTTAAGACCCCCTACTTTGATGTGAATGGTAACATTGTGTGGGGAGCAACAGCCATGATACTTAATGAATTGAAGGCAATACTATTAAACGATAGTATTTAAAATTAATGCGCTTGTCTGTATTTTTGGTACCAATACGAACTACCAAGACACGCTAAAAAGAAAGTAACTAATTTTGCTACTTCAGGAAATACTTCTTTAAATCCAAAGTTTCGTAAGAAGATGCCGTAAAAGGCTTCTAATCCCCAGTTTAAAGGAGATATAACAGAAATTTGTTTCATCACTTCTGGCATCACAAATGTAGGAACCCAAACTCCACCAATGGCTGCTAAAATAATTACAAACACAGCTCCAAATAAAGAAGCTTGGTCGTGAGATGTTGCAATTGTCCCAACTAATAACCCAAAACCTGTAGCGGCTAAACCTGCCGAAAATGCTACTAAAAACAACACTGGTAAATTATCCCCAATATTTAGTTGTGGCATTCCCATCAATGGTAAAATAAATAAACCTACACATAACATGAGTGCAAACTGAATGAGGCTTACTAAAACATACATTAACATTTTGCCTAATATTACAATCATGTAAGAACCAGGCATAGTCAATAATCTGAAGGCACTACCATCTTCGCGTTCCTTAATAATATTTCCAGCTAACGGTATGCAAATAAAAAACATAGCGAATAAAGTCCATGCGGGTACATTATGTTGTACTGAATTGGGGATTATTGTTGAATTATTATATGATGCATATTCTTCTGTTAATCCAACAATTGGAGTTGTTTCAAGCTTTGATGGTTTAGCGTCTGGAAAATTTTCTTTCATGGTTTCATTCAGCGAATTAACCATACTTTGCATTTCAATTTGAGAAATGATACGCTCAATAGAATTACTAATAGTTGTTTTAAATGATTTTTTAGTAATTGGATCAAAAAATAGCTTTAGGCGAATCATTGATGTATCAACGTTTTCGGAAGGTAAGGTGTCTCCACTAAAACTACTCATTAATTTATTGACTCTTTCTGAGGAACGTTGGCGCAATAAATCACTTGTATGTTCGGGTATTACAATTCCTATAAAATAATGCCCTTTAGCAACTTCTTTTTTAGCTTCGTTAATCGTTAACTGTTTTTTTGTAATGACGAAAAATTTGGAGTTAGTTAATGATTTTTCTAAAACGTTTGAAAGTGAATCATGATCATTATCTACAATTAACAAAGGTACTGATGCTTCATTTACCGAACGAAAAGTAGTATCTTGTATAAGTGTGATAATTAAAATTAAAATGGTAGGCATAATAAAAGTAATTGCAAGACCCGCTTTATCGCGAGTAATTACTTTAAATTCCTTGTATAAGCTATACAGAAGTTTCATTATTTATCTCTAAACTTTACACCAGTTATTTTTAAATACACTTCTTCTATGCTTTGACATTCATTTTCTAAAATGAGATCTTTTGTTTTTCCTTGAGTAACAAGCGCTCCGTCATCAATAATAGCAATACGATTACAAAATTCTTCTGCTTCATCTAAATGATGAGAAGTATATAAAATCGTCATACCTTTTTCGGAGTTTAATTTTTTTAGATAATCAATGATGGCTTGTTTGGATTGAACATCCACGCCAACAGTTGGTTCATCTAAAATTAATAATTGGGGATTATGTAATAGTCCAGCAATTAAATTTACACGTCGTTTCATGCCACCCGAATAAGTAGCTATCTTTTGATGTGTATTTGATTCTAATCCTAATATTGATAGATTATAGTTTATGGCTTCTTTTAACGGTGCGGTTTTTAAACCATACATATGTCCAAGAAATAATAAATTTTCCCAAGCTGTTAATTTTGGGTATAAGGCAATTTCTTGTGGAACAACGCCAATAGCTTGTTTACATTGATTGCTATGAGTTTTGTGTGTTTGCCCATTAATAAATATATCGCCTGAAGTTGCAGGAAATAACCCACATAACATAGAAATGAAAGTTGTTTTTCCAGCACCATTAGGGCCAAGCAAGCCAAATACATCACCTTTATTAATTGTTAATGATAAATTATTGATAGCTTCACTAGGAGCATCTTTATATTTTTTGGTAATGTTTTGTATTACAACTAATGGTGTCATTGTGCGTTTTCTTGTAAGAATATTTTCATTTCGCACGAGGCAACTAAAGTATGATTACTGTATCCTTTAGCCTCAATAATAGACACATTCATAATTTGAGTTTTGGTAATTACTTCTGTTAAAAGTTCTGTCCCAACTAACGGTAATTGATGTATTACTAAATTTTTGATGTTTCCAATAAAACCCACTATTGGTTTGGTGTTGTTTTTTACGGCCGCATAACCA
Organism: Bacteroidota bacterium; assembly: GCA_025356715.1. Next base: position 7,642 of record JANXRU010000398.1, on the reverse strand, counting down.
GCTCTACTTGCAGCTGTTTGCGCCATGTTTTCAATAATACCTGATTCAGTTAATTTGCCCTGTTGTGTAAAAATATGCTCCTCTGTAATATCAAATCCTGTTACAACAGTTATATCATCACTTTTATAAATACGACTGATAAGAACTATTGGTGGGCGTTGTGGAATGTATTTTAAAATACTATCAGAATTTACTATTGGTTTATCTACTAAAATCATCGGATTATTAATGCCTAAAATTAATTTATTTCAACCGTAAAAGGGTTAATCATTAATTTGGAAGTTAATTTTTCTATTTTAGGATTTAATTCATTCACAAAAATTAAATGTTGACATTTAGGTAAGCTTTGCACGAGTCTGTCTATATGGCCCTGTAGTGCATCTTTAATTTGTGATTCGGTATCGTCAATAATAAATAGTTTAAGTTTGTTTAAATTTAAACCATGTTTGAAATAAATATCCATGATGCGTTTTGTTGTCCCAATAATAACATCAGTTCCAAAATAAATTTCTTCAAATTGTTTTTCAATTTTTACGCCATCAATAGCACAAGAATAGCGCAAGCTAGTATGTTTTCCAAGTAATAAAAATTGTTCTTTCATTAATAAAGCTTTCTCGGTTGTAGCCACAATAATTAAGGCTCTTGGAGCATCTTCAAATTCTTCTTTTAGTTTTTGAATAGTAGCAATAATAGCAGTAGTTGTTTTCCCTATTCCACTTCCACCAACTCCAAACATGTCCTGTCCAGCATTTAATTTCGATAGTGATTTTTCTTGTATAAGAAAAGGCTCTTTAAGTCCTGCCTCTAATAGGGCAGATGATAAAGGCTTAATTAATTTTTCAGTGAACATGTTTTTTATGTGTATAAATTTAGTTTATACTACTTTATTTTTTGTGTTTTTATTTTTTTGTGCGACCGATAAAAGAGTCGATACCCATTTTCGCCATCAACCATAATAATATCAAATTGAAAATGACCTTTGCGGACAGTTTTATTCCCAGTACCACAAATCCCTACGAACCTTCTATCACATTTCTTTTCATGTATCTTTCCATTAGCTGTTCCTATGGGCAAGCCACCCATTATTGATAGTTCTTTACAGTTATGAATAACGGCGGAAGAATCTTTTTTTATTTTTTCAAAGCCTTCATTTCCCATAGAAACTGAATCAAGATCATAACCAGTTTTATTAAATAATTCTATTTTTAAATGTTGAGAAAAGCCAGATTTAAAACCAATTAATAAAAAAAATATAAGTGTAACCGTTTTCATTTGTTTAAATTATTGATTTTTAACTATTATAACTTTTACCGTATCACATAGTACAATTTGTAAAATGTAATTATGTAATAGTTATTTTTCGTGTAAGCATGTAATGTATTAGGAATAACTATTACTGAACTATTCCTAATTTCTTAGCAATAGCAGGAGGCAATCCTTTTTTGTGCAACATAATGCTTGTTGTTTTATATAAAACATAACTTTCCGAAGCATAGAAAAATCCATCACATTCGTTTCTTTCCTTTCCCCAAGAATTCTTTACAACATAGTACGGTGTTGCATTTTGGTCTTTTACCAAACCCACAATATGCATTCCGTGATCATCTTGTGTTTCATAATTATCAAAAGCAATTTGTCTATTTTCTTGTGTTACTTTTAATTGTGGTTGTGGAGTTTTCATGGCAGCTTCTCTTTCTGCTTCTGTTTTTTCTGAAAAAGGTGTTTCTGTAGCGATAGCTAATCCATCCTTAAATCGAAAACTTTTTTCGCTTACATCAGCAGCCCATGCAAAACTGTATCCATTAGTTACGGCATACTGCATTACTTCCTGAAATTCGTTTAAAGGTAAATTGTGCATTAATTCGAAATTCCAATTATCAGGAACTTCTAAAACAAATTTGGAGTAGAAGGGGTGATGAGTGTATGACGTAACAAATACGTAATCATCTACATTAATACCTGAAGCCTCAGCATATGTTTTAGGGGTGTATTCTTTTCCTTTATACATAAACTTCTCTGGCACTTTTCCTAAAAAGGCATCGCAAGTAGATTCAACAACTTGATGCACCGCTTGAAAATCTATTTTTTGATTTTTATCATCAGCTGCTGCAGCCAATACGCCTTTTAATGTGGCTTCTAATAATGAGTGATTGTGCATGTCTTTTGGATTTTTCTTCCCTGTATAAACTTCTTCAGGAACCATTCCGTATTTTCTCATCACATGTAATACATCAGGAAAACCACCGCCTTCACCAAAATTTAATCGGCCATGCATCCGAACATAATTGTCTGCTTTTAATGGATAAGCTTTACGAGCTACAAACATTTCTGATAAATTAAATTCCTTGCCTTTTCCCATACGCATCAACTCACTTTCGAAAAATGAAAGAGCAGAAAATGACCAACAAGTTCCAGTTTGATTTTGATTTTGAACCGCAGAAGCATCTAAATTTTTTACTACCGTAAACTGATAGTCACTTCCTTTCATATTGGTTTGTGGGCCTTTAAATTGCGCCTGATCTTGAGCATGGACAATTGTAAATGAATAGATGGTAAACGCTGTTAAAAAAATAGATTTCATTAGATGATAGTTTTAGTGCTTAATTAGGTGAAAAATTAGGTAATTAATCGGTTTTAATAAATTTTAATAAAAAGGACATTTCAAAGATAGTAAAAATGACATACTGAACCATGAAGTGACAAGTAAATGCAAGTGATTGTTCTTTATTAATGAGTGAATATACGAAAACGACAATCATGCAAACTAATAGTCGAGCCATGCTTAGAGCCAATGTTTTAAAAACAAATTCTTTTGATTTTTTGTCGCCATTTGTCAGTAATATATTAGTGCCAACGGTTGTTAATACAAAAAACAAAATTGGTATCCAGTAGTGCATTGTTTTAAAATACTTTGTTTCGAGTTGACTTAAGCTGTAGGATATAATAAATGCTCCAATGCTTATGCATAATAATTGTAAATAGTATTTTGTTTGTTGTTGCATTATTTACTGGGTTTAATAAAATCTTTTAATACTACATACATCGCTAAGGCGATAGATACTAAACTTAAAATAATAGTATAAATGGGCGTTTCGGTGTTTTTGAAATAATCATCTAATTTATACCCTGCATAGCAACCGCCGCCAATAATTATAATCATCTGTAAACCTAAGCCGCTATATTTAGTATAGGAATTAAGCGGTTTTTGACTCTGCTTGTTGGGATTGGGCTCCATTGGAAATATTTTTAACTACAGCGCCCATGTTACAAGTACCAGTAAATGTTGCATTTGGTTCTATAGAAATTTTACCTGTAATAATATCTCCTAACAATTTAGAACTCGCCTTTAAAATTAATAATTCGCTAATAGTTACTTTTCCGTGTATTTCACCCGAAATATCAGCATTTTGACAAGTTACGTTACCTTCAATTTTACCTGTAGAACCTACCACTAATTTGCCATTAATGGTAATGTTGCCATTTAAAGTACCATCAATTCTTACATCTCCATTTGAAGTAATATCTCCATTTATTTTGGTTCCGTTACCAATTAAGTTAATTGATGCTGAATCGTTTGTTGTTTTATTGATTTTTTGAAACATAGTGTTTGTTTTGTGTTACGAATATACAAAAACTATTTCAGTTTATGTCACGCCAACTTAATTCAAAAAAAGTCATTTAGTTTTACTCTAACTTATAATGCTCAGTAAAAAAAGGCTTGTAATAATTAACTTGTTTTTTCTTATAAAATCTAGGTAAGTTATCGGCAGAAATAACCATTAATGTAAATAAATCTACTTTTACTTTACCGCTAAATACGGTTTTATCTTTACTAATATTGTCCATATAAGCCATGGCAGCTTGAGCATTTTTAAATGTTTTACAAGTAGTAATTTGTTCGGAAGGCCCAAACAAACTGCTAGTAATACTTAAATTTTCAGCACTATAAAAGTTGTTATTAAAATTACCTAATGAGGATTTAAATTGGTTGGCAATTGATGGATCATCAGGGCATATGATAATTACAAAATGTGGCGAACCTAAATCTAAAGTAAAGGTATCTGTATTATTTATAGTCGAATTTTTTGATGTAGCTTCACTAGGATGTTTACTATTGTATATTGCTTCTAATAAATCCTGGGCTTTTTTTGATGTAGGGTCTTTAGGGAACAAGGCTTGTAATTCTTTTAAAGAAGACTCAAGCGAGTCTATTCCTTTTAATTTCCCAATAGACAGTGCCTTAATATATGCGAATTTCCCGCCAAAATCATTTTTACCAAACTTACTTTCTGATTCCTTACATCGCGAAAATGCACTTGCATAATTTTGTTCTGTGTAAATATTATATGTTTCAGTATAATATATTTCTACTTCTCCTTTTTGAGTATTTTTTTCTGCAGTATAATTTGGGTTTCTTATAATTTGAGCATATTCACTATTTGGGTATTCATTAAGCAATTTGTTTTTATAAAACTCGGCTTGTGGTTTGTTTTTTATAAGAGTGTTGATTGTATATAATTGGTAGTAAACAGATAGTTTATATTTATGATCGTTGTAGCGATTATTTAATTCTTCAAATGTAGAAATAGCTTTTTTATTATTATGTAATTCCTCTTTATAAGTACTTGCTAAGTTATAGTATGCATTAATAATTTTTGTATTAGAGATTTTTATAAGTGAATCGGATGTTGGTAAATCTTGTAAATAAAACTCAACGGGTTTTCGATTCGATACAATTTTTTTAGGTTTTTTTGTATTTGGATTTAATGTTTCTTGTTCTGTTGAATCTACTGTGTTTGAGGCGTAATCTGCAGTTAATGCCTTTTGACTTCGCCTCCAATTATCTTCTAATTTTCTATTATTACCCCATTTTTTTGTAAAATCCCCTATACCAAATGCAATGGTTGTTGGGTTATAAAAGTACCAATCTCCTTTTATGCCATTCCCAAGGGAGGGTAAGCCATTGTTCGCAATTCCATTATCATTGTTTGAAACGGCTTGATTTTTAGCAGCTTCTAGTTCTTCCTTTCTTTTCTCTTCATCTTCCTCCATTTTCGAAATCATTTTTTCGATAAACTTCGCACGATCAGCATCGCTCATTTTTGCAACACGTTGCAAACTATCTTCTCTTTGTATTATTCTAATGTATCCAACTAAAGTTGCAAGCGTTTGCCTACGTTTATCAATAGATGCGTAATCTTTATATTCTTTTGGTAAGGAAATCATTGTGCTATCATAATAAGATTCAGATGCAGTATAATTTGCTTGTTCAAAATTAATTTCACCTAATTTTAAAAAAGATAAGGCTTTCTGTTTAGGATTTTGGGTACTATTTTTTATTGATAATTTATAATTTAAAATAGCTAAAACTTCCTTTTTATCTTTTTCATAAATTTCGCCTATCGTATAATAAATAATATCTAAATATTCTTGGTTTTTAAAATCACGCGCCATTTTCTCTAAATCTTTTATTAATTTAGTTGGATTGCCGTTTTTTAAATCAACTAAACGCGCCTTTTTCATTTGGGCATTAAATACTAAATCATAAATTGGTTTATATGAAATTGCTTTTTGATAATATTCTCTTGCTTTTGTATTGTTTTTTTGATCTTCATATAATTGAGCAACAATAAAGGCATAACGGGCTTTATCTTTCTTTTTAGCCCCACTTTTGATGGCTCTTAACAAACATTGCTCTGCCTCAGAAAATAAACCTCTTTTAATAAAGTAATCAGCTTGTAAAGCAGGCAATTCTCGTTTAGCATATTTAGATATTTTTTTATCATCCTTTAAAACACCTATAATTGGTTCGGCTTGTGATGAAGCTCCTAATTCGTTATAAGACCTCGCTAGCCAAATTAATGATTTATATTTATCTTTTGATTTATAACTTCTAATTACATATTCAAATGCTTCTATCCCTGAAAAAAAATCTCTTTTATAAAAATTTGAAATACCGATAACATTCCAGTTATTATCAATCCATTTTCCTGCAGTAAATATTTCATTACCTTTTTTATCTTTAATGGTATGACGTTGAATGCAATTAGTTGATTTTTTAATTGCTTTGTCAAATTCAGTTAATGTAGCTTTTGCTGTAAGTTTATCGGGAACTAAAAAAACAGGAAGTAATTGATCGTAATCGTATTTATAATTAGTGCGAATTTTAGTTTCCCCCTCTTTAATGCTTTCTGTAGCATAGTAATATCCATTAAAACGAGCGGTAAGATTATGGTAGCCTCTATGGATAAAGGTATTTTTATTGGTTTTACACGAAGGTAAAATCAATAAAAAAGTTAGAAAGGAAACAATATATAATATAAAACTCTTCAAAATAAGCAACAAAAATAAGGTATTAACGTCAAAATCGTAAATTTAGTATATTTTTGCATGGAAAGTATGTCAGAAACTAAAAATAGTCGTTGGAAAATCTTTACAAATCAGCTCCGTAATAAATACAGGTTGGTTATACTAAACGATAATTCGTTCGCAGAAAAGTTTTCTTTACGTCTATCACCTTTAACTTTAATCATATTAGCAAGCTCTGTCACTATATTAATGACTGCATTGGTTATTAGTTTAGTTGCTTTTACGCCATTGAGAGAGTATATACCTGGCTACGGTAATGTTAATGACAGAAAAGACATATTAGTGCTAAGTTCAAAAGCCGACTCTTTAGAAGGGACTTTAGCTGCTAAAGATTGGTATTTGAATAATTTAATATCTGTTTTTTCTGGAAAAACAGAAGGTAAAACACCTAAGCAATTAAAGGATTCTACTGGCAAATATGAGAAAATAGATACAAAGCCCAGTGAAGAGGATAAAAAACTGAGAAATGATATTGAGAATAATCAATTAGAATCTACGAGTGATAAAGTTTCTGCTAATAAGATAAGTGACTTAAACAATTATTTCTTTTTTAGTCCAATTCAAGGAATCATTATAAGTTCATATAATCTAAGAGATGATCATTTAGGAACTGATATAGTAGCTAAAGAAAACGAATTAATAAAGGCTACTTTAGATGGAACGGTTGTTTTTGCTGGTTTTACATCTGACGATGGTTATGTGATACAAATACAACATAGTAATAATTTATTAAGTGTTTATAAGCATAATTCAGCTATTAATAAGAAAGTTGGTGATTATGTTAAGGCAGGCGAACCGATTTCAGTAATAGGGAATTCAGGTGAAAGTAGCAAAGGTAGTCATCTTCATTTTGAATTATGGTATAATGGTCTATCTATTAATCCTCAGGATTATATTAGTTTTTAGTAAGGCTTGTATTTTTGAGTTATCCTTAATTGATACTATAAGTAGTCCTATCGTAGTTAGTCATGCTGAACTTAGTTCAGTATCTGTTTAGACCCTGAAACAAGTTCAGGGTGACGAAACTTTGGACTATATATAATTTACATTTGGTATTATATAATAAACGACTAACCAGCAAATGATTTTTTAAATTCAAAAGAATTGCTTTCTATTAAGCATAAAAAAAACCGGGTCACATCTAATTTCTGGGGATAAACTATATTTGTAAAAAAATACAGTTATCGAAAAGGACTTCATAGAAAAGATATTTCCATTAGAGTTAGTGGACTATTTTGAGATTACAGATTATCAAGAGTTGTGTTCCATACAA
>JANXRU010000341.1 GCA_025356715.1 Bacteroidota bacterium | reverse complement strand
TGCATCACTTTTTTTAACAACGTTTTGATGAGAGTTTGCTCTTATTGAATATAACCCAAAACCAAATGTATGTCTATCTTTAAAAACCATACCTAATTGAAGACCTTGAACATTGACTGGCGCATCTTTAATAAAAGAGTTTCTGTTATCTAAAGAAAAAAATGGACGTACTTTTTTGAATCGGTAAATATGAGCACTATCTTTTTTCAATTTTAAATTAAGTGAATCAACTTTGTGCTGTTTAATCGTGTCTTGAGCACAACAGAGAGTTGTAAAAAATAAGCTAAAAAATATAAGTGCAACTAATCTCATTCAAAAAATATTTAATAAACATAAATAAATAAAATAGCATACACAACAAACAGAGGTAAAACTAAGTAGCGGTTTGACTGCATTTTTTAGGGAAAGTTTAAGCCCTAGAGGGAATTTATTAGGTACAAAAAATGGGTAAGCTACTTTCATCGCACCGCTACAACCATCTACCCTTGCTATGTTCCCATCCTGGGGGATTTGACAGGAGCTGGTCGTGAAAGACTTACCCGCCACAAAAATAGAACTTTTATTTCATTATTAGCATAATTTTGACAAAATTTGCACATTGGCTAATTATAGCTAGTATTATTTATTATATATGAATTTATCCATTGTCATTCCATTATACAACGAGGAAGAATCCTTACCAGAACTTCACGACTGGATTAAACGTGTAATGGACGAAAACAGGTACTCGTATGAAATACTGTTTATTGACGATGGCAGTAAGGATAAATCCTGGCAAGTTATTGAAGCGCTTTCTACAAAAAATCCAAATGTAAAGGGTATAAAATTTCGCCGAAACTATGGAAAATCACCTGGCTTACACGTTGGATTTGATGCGGCACAAGGCGATGTGGTTATTACGATGGACGCTGATTTGCAAGATTCGCCTGATGAAATTCCAGAATTGTATAATATGATTATGACTGGAAAGTACGATTTGGTAAGCGGGTGGAAACAAAAACGTTTTGATAATGCCTTAACTAAAAACATTCCTTCCAAATTATACAATTGGACTAATCGTAAAATATCGGGCATCCAATTACACGATATGAATTGCGGATTAAAAGCTTACCGCAAAGATGTGGTGAAAAGCATTGAAGTATATGGCGAAATGCATCGTTTTATTCCCGTATTAGCAAAGAATGCAGGTTTTTATAATATTGGAGAAAAAGTAGTACAGCATCAAGCTCGCAAATACGGGGTTAGTAAATTTGGCTGGGAACGCTTTATTAATGGCTTTTTAGATTTAATGACCATTACTTTTTTATCTAAATTTGGTAAACGACCTATGCATTTTTTTGGATTAATTGGCACGCTGATGTTTATAGTTGGCCTGTTTTCAACAGTATATTTAGGTATTGATAAATTATACCATGTCTGGAATCATTTATCGGCACGCTTATTAACACAACGTCCTTCCTTCTATATTGCCCTAACATCCATGGTTTTAGGCACTATGTTGTTTTTAGCTGGCTTTATTGGCGAATTAATTTTAAGAAACTCTGGTGACAGAAATCATTATCTATTGGACAAAAAAATAAATCTTCCCTAAGGAATGAATGAAGAACAGCCTCGACGTAAGCCAAGAGTAACGCTGTCTCCAGAAGAGTTGTATTACTTTATTAAATTAAAAAAACTAAAGCAATTAGAGAAATTAGAGAAATTTAAACGCTCTTTTTTCTACAAATTATTTAACTATATCAATATTTTTTTAGCGGGGTTAATTACGTATTTTGTATTAAGTATATTAATATTGAGTACCTGGGATCAATCACATATAGCCCGCTATAGCACATCAAGAGGAGACATAAAACCCGAAAACAATCAACGAACTATTTCTGAAATACAATTACAAACCATGTCGGGCAATTGTGTGGTAATTAAAACGGATTACTTATTTGAAGAACCAAAAATAAATCAACCTGTTTTTTTAGGCAAAGACATTTTTTTTAATAAAATACTCAAAGTTAAGTTAAGCTATGATGACAGGGCTTTTTGGAGCACCAATGCATACGCCTCCTTAAGTGTTTGTTTTTTTGTATTATGTATAGGCTTCATGATTTATAAAATAAACAAGCATTTAAGTGTGAATGGATTACTTACGGTGTTTGGCTTATTTAGCTTAGCGAGTTTGTATTTTTTATTGATTTAAAGGTTTGTTTTAATTTTTAAAAAGTCATTTTTTATCGATTTATTCATTTATCATTTAAAATAAAAAAGCGTCTCAGGTTATCTGAAACGCTTTTTTCTTACTTATCACATGCACCATGTGTGGGTCTGTATAATTCTGATATTCATCATTAACGATGGCTCATACCCCAAAGTTTATTCAACTCGTTTAATAGAGCAACCAATAGATTTAGTTTCCTGTAAAGTTGGAGTTTCGTTTTTTGCTAAGGCATCAACAGCATCTTTTAAATAATGAGCTTTGGCTGCAGTAGCATCCTTTACATTATCATCAATAGCACCTTTGTATATTAAGCCTTTACTGTTAAATAAAAAACATTGCGGCGTGCGCGTAGCGCCAAATGCATCAGCTAATTTAGCATTAGCATCAACTACATATGAACAACTGTATTTTTGACTACCAGCATATTTTACCATCGCATCAAAACTATCTTCCTCAGCGCGCTGTGCTTCATTGCTATTAACGATAATACAACCAATACCTTGCTTTAGGCAGTTGTCAGATAATTCTTTAATGCGGCTTTCGCTTAATTTAACATAGGGGCAAGTATTACAAGAAAAAATAACTAATAACCCTTTCGTGGTTTTAGCCATATTTAAAGACATTTCTTTTCCACTTACATCCTTCAATTTTTCGTCAGCTAATGGTAATGGCGCATTTAATCCAATTTCAGTTCCAATAGATGCATTGATAAATGATAATAGAAATCCGCAAGCAATTAATAATACAAAAAATATAGAGCCTTTTTTCATAAGTTAAAATTATTGTTTTTTAGTTGTCATATGGTTTACCCAGTTTAATCATTTGTTCCCGATAGCTATTGGGATGTGTTTCGACAAACATGGGTATTTCATAATGGTTTAATTTAATTCAGAGCGAAGTTAGCGAAACGATTTAGCTAAGATTTCATATTACTCGAAGAATTACCAACATTCGTCTAATGTATTATGTGAGTATATTATGTAAAAAAAGCCGCAAATTGCGGCTTTTTTCTATTATCGAAGCACAGTAACGTGCCCAATGTAGTCATGTGTTCTATTAAATACATCTTTGAGTCTAACTTTCCATACATACACATCTTGTTTCACAGGAGTAGTTGTTCCTTGCACCGTTCCATCCCAGCCTTTAGTCATGTCGTTTTGGTAGTAAATATTTACTCCCCAACGGTCAAATATCCATAATTCAAATTGTTCGATACCAATTCCGAAACCAGTAAAGAAATCATTATGTCCTTCTGTTGAGGTAGGTGTAAAGGCATTGGGAATATAAAAAGCAAATTCAGGTTGTATTTCAACTGTCATTTTAGTGATATCAACGCAACCATGTATAGAAGTGGCTGTTAAAATCACCTCATATTCTCCAGAAACAGAATAGGTGTGATTTGGATTCACAAGTGTTGAAGTATTTAAAACACTAGTAGCATAACTATCTCCAAACAACCAACTGTAACTTGTAGCTCCTTGAGAGGTGTTTTGAAAATATACCACAGGATCTGTTATTGTTGACAGGCTAGGGTTCGGTATAAAAGATGCAAATGGTTTAGGATATACTTCTATCATGGCAGGTATCACCAATGTTGCTGTGCAAAAATGGTTAGTTGTAACCGTTAAACTAACACTGTATATACCTGTTTGAGTATAGCAATGTGCTGGGTTTTGCACATTACTGGCATATCCATCACCAAAGCTCCAATTCCATCCTTGTATAGCATCTGGTGCTGGAATAGAAGATAAATCACTAAATTTCACACAATGCGTTGGGCAACCCTTTGGTATATCAACGGTAAAATTAGGAATTGGATTGTTGTAGAAACTAATCACAACAGGAGCACTCACATTTTGACAAGGAGCTGTAGCCATTGCTGTTAAAGTTAAAGTAACTGAGCCCGCCAAATAATCAGCGGCCGTTGGAATATATGAAGCACCTAGTGCTAAAGAATTTGGAGTGAAATTACCAGACCCACCACTCCAAAATCCTGTGTTAGCAGACCCACCAACTGATCCATTCAATGGCACAGAACTTACTCCGGAACAAAGCGTTGGCACAGCGCCTGCATTTACAGTTGGCAAAGGTAATACAGTCACCAATACAGTTGCTTTTGATTGACAAGTTGTTAATGCATCAATTGTTGTAACTGTGTAAGTGGAATTTATGGTTGTTACCCCGCCATTAATACCAGTAACTGTAGGATTGGAAACTGTTGAACTACTTAAATTAGCGGTTGTTAACCAAGAGTACGTGTAACCTGCCGTACTAGCTGTTCCAATAACACCTGTTTGTCCAGCGCAAAGTGTTATAGGGTTTCCAGCATTTGATACTGGAATTGGATTTACGGTTACTTGTACCGAATTACTTGCTTGACAGCCATTAAGAGAAACGTTTAAGGTGTAATTAGTTAAGGCTGGCGTTGCTCCACCATTGGTTAACAATACTGTTGGGCTTGAAAGATTTGAATTACTTAACCCAGTTGTTGGAGTCCAAGTATATGTATATCCTGCTTGCGGAGCTGAACCTAAAGATCCAGATTGGCCTGAACAAAACGCAATAGGATTTCCTGGATTGGATATTGGTAATGGATTAACAACAACTTGTGTTTGCCCTGTACCTACGCAACCATTAGAACTTGTAACAGTTACTGTGTAAATAGTAGTTATTACTGGAGAAACAACTGGATTGAAGATAGTTGAAAAAGCTGGGTTTCCAGCTGAATCCCAATTGTAGGTGTAAGTTGCTCCATTAGGACTACAACTCAAGGAGGCCGTTGCTCCAATGCAAATGGTTTGATTTGGAGAAGCGCTTACTGGTAAAAAGTTCAGTACAGTAACTGTAACTGGGGTAAAAGGACTAACACAACCTGAGGCATTGGTTGTATTAACATAATAACTCGTTGTAATTGTTAAACCAGGAGTAACATAGGTTGGATTAGTTGCTAATAATGTTCCAGCAACCATGGCATCGTACCAATTATAAGTTCCGCCTGGGGCAGTTGCGGTTAATGTTCCTGACGAACTTGGACATACCGTTGGGTTCGCAACGGTTGGCGCTAAAGGTACTGGATTTACCGTAATTGAAAAACTGACAGGTGTGCCAACGCAGGAGTTTGCAGTTGGTGTTACTGATATTACTCCCACAATAGGAGATAATGTACCGTTAGCAGAAATAAAAGAAGGTGCATTCCCAAGTCCAGATGCCACTAAGCCAATAGCCGTATTTGAATTGGTCCAATTTAAATTTGCTCCCGCTAAATTACTCGTGAATGTAGAAATTGGCACTAAAACTCCAGCACAATATACTGCATCTGGTGGTACTGAAACTGATGGTGTAGGGTTTACAACAACTGTATAATCTTTAGGTGTACCCATACAGGAATTTGCAGAAGGCGAAACCGTTATTACTCCAGATATAGGAACTAAACTAATATTTGTTGCATTAAAGGCAGCCGTATTTCCAACGCCATTTGCCGCTAAACCAATTGTAGTATTTGAATTTACCCAATTAAAGGTTGTTCCTGTAACACTGCCAGTAAAG
>JANXRU010000340.1 GCA_025356715.1 Bacteroidota bacterium | reverse complement strand
CAGTTGGTGGTGGCGATTTTAATACTCCTTGGACGCCAATTGGTACTCAAGGTATCGGCTCATCTTTAAATGCAAAATTAGTTTTAGGATATAAAACAGATTGCCAAGGTGTGCCTGGCTTGTCTCCAATTCCAGCAGCGCCAGGTTATGGTGATATTTCTATATTCACAAACAACATTTCAGCTCAAGGTCCTTTCAATAATATGGGAGTGCCAGGTGCTAAAGTTACAACGGTTGTATTTCCAGGATATGGTAATATTGGAAATGGTGTTGGAAACTATAACCCATTTTTTTACCGTATGCTAACTTCTTCTGAAATGGCTACTGCATCTATGCTTTCTAAAGCAGCTGAACAAAACCCTACTTTCTTTTCTGTATTTATAGGAAATAATGATGTTTTAGGAAATGCACTTGCTGGAGGCATGTCATCTACACCAATAACTCCATCTAATGGTGGTGTAGGAACTGGATTTGATGCTAGTTACGATTTAATTATTAATACTATGATGGCTAATGGTGCTAAGGGAGTTATCGGGAATATCCCTGACATTACCAATATACCACACTTTACGACTGTTCCTTATAATGGATTAACATTGGATGCTTCTCAGGCAGCTCAGTTAAATGCAGCTTATGGCTCTACTGGCGCGACTTTTTCTGCGGGTAGTACGAATTCATTTATGATTCAAGATGCAAGCGCTCCGGGTGGAGTTAGACAAATTAAATCTAATGAATATATTTTATTAGGTACGCCACAAGATTCTTTAAAATGTGCTGGTTGGGGAACAACTAAGCCTTTAGCTGATCAATATGTTTTAAATGCACGTGAGGTGTTAAATTTAAAAGAAGCATCTGCTGCATATAATGCTAAAATTAAAACAGTAGCGGAAGAAAAAGGCTTAGCTTTTGTTGATGTTAATGCTTTTATGGCAAATGCAAAAAAAGGAATTGTTTATAATGGCATTACAAGTTCTGCTGCTTTTGTAAGTGGAGGAGCATTTTCATTAGACGGTATTCACTTAACACCAAGAGGTAATGCGATGTTAGCTAATGAATTTATTAAAGCTATCAATAGCTATTATGGCTCTACAATTAAGCAAGTAGATGTTACTAAGTACAACGGCGTTGTATTTCCTCAATAGTTAAAATTAGTTTAATAAAACATGACTAAAAGCGAGGCTAATCAGCCTCGCTTTTTATTTATAAAAAAACTATAATTAAAGTAACATTAAGTAAATTTGTCGAACAAAAAATTAAATTTAGTTTAAATACGTTTTAATCATTGATTAATGAAATATATTTATTTTATCATACTTTTTTTAATTGGACTAACTTCTCATTCTCAAGATTTAACTCAAACAATTAGAGGTACTGTTTTAGACAAACAAACTCAAAGTCCTTTACCAGGCGCTATCATCACTATTTATAACACTAATCCGATGGTTGCAACAACAACCGACGAAAATGGAAAATTTCGTTTGGAAAATGTACCATTAGGACGTAAGCAATTAAAAATTTCATTATTATCCTATAAAGAAAGATCACAAACGGTTGTGTTATCAAGCGGAAAAGAAACCGTTTTAAATATTGAACTTGAAGAAAGCGCTGTGCAAGGACAAGAAGTAGTAATCACTGCTGAAATTGATAAAACAAAAACAAATAATAAAATGGCAACCGTTAGCTCTCGTGTATTTAGTACAGAAGAAGCAAATCGTTATGCTGGTAGTAGAGGCGATCCTGCACGTATGGCAGCTAATTTTGCAGGCGTGAGTGGAGCTAAT
The DNA here is from genome assembly GCA_025356715.1 of Bacteroidota bacterium. The sequence continues at coordinate 2,272 of JANXRU010000340.1, read as the reverse complement.
GATAGTCGCAATGATATTATTGTTAGAGGTAATTCTCCATTAGGAGTATTATGGCGATTAAATGGTTTAGATATTCCAAACCCCAATCACTTTGGTAGTATGGGTTCTTCGGGTGGACCTATTAGTATTTTAAATAATAATACCTTAGACAATTCTGATTTTATGACTGGTGCATTTCCTGCAGATTATGGTAATGCAACCGCTGGTGTGTTTGATTTAAAAATGCGAACCGGTAATAACGAAAAACATGAATTTTTGGGAATGGTTGGCTTTAATGGTTTTGAACTTGGTACGGAAGGACCCTTTAGTAAAAAGAAAAAAAATGGATCGTTTATGGTAAACTACCGCTACTCTACTCTATCCGTATTTAAACTCATAGGTTTAGATTTTGGCACCGGAAGCGCTGTTCCACAATATCAAGACTTAACATTTAAAATGGATTTGCCAACCAAAAAAGCAGGTAAGTTTGTAGTTTGGGGCATTGGTGGATTGAGCTTTGCAGAATTATTACAAAGTCAACAATCAAAAGATAATAATTTATATGGCTATAGCGGGCGTAATACTTCTTTCAAATCAAATGTTGGTGCAGGTGGCATATCACACACCTACTTGCTTAATTCTAGTTCATACATTAAAACAAATATTGGTATTTCTGGACAATCCAATTATATAACTTCTGATCGGGTAGATACAAGTTTTAATCCGAACACCGTTCGTCCGGAATATAGAAATACGGCTTACACTATTAAATATTCAGGCAACTTTACTTATAACAAAAAATTCAATGCTCGAAATTTTATTAATGCGGGTGCCTATGTCGATTTCTATAATACAAAATTTGTAGATAGTGTTGATACTTATGGAACAGGATTTATTACACTTCGTAATTACACCGGTAATAGTGCCTTAGCACGTATATTTATACAGTGGAAGCATAATTTTTCGGAAAAATTTTATATTAATACGGGGTTTAGTTATCAGTATTTAACGCTTAATAATTCACAATCACCCGAACCACGAGTAGGATTAAAATATGAACTCACTAAAAAACAATCGTTCAGCTTCGGAGCCGGCTTACACAGTCAAGTTCAGCCATTATATGTGTATTTTGCTACTGCTAATGTTGGTGGAGGAAAAGTACAAGAAACAAATCGCAATTTAGATTTTACAAAAGCAGCTCATGCCGTGTTAGCTTATGATATTAATTTATTCAATTCAGTGCGTGTAAAAACGGAAGTCTATTATCAATACTTATATCATGTACCTGTAAAAACAAGAAGCGATTATTTTAGTACTGCCAATTTAGGTGCAGATTTTAATAGTCCTAACATCGACAGTTTGACCAGTAAAGGTACTGGCGAAAATTATGGCATCGAATTAACCTTAGAAAAATTTTATAGTAAGGGTTATTATTTTTTAGCAACAGGTTCTTTTTTTGAAAGTAAATATAAAGGTAGCGATGGGATAATAAGAAACACCGCCTTTAACGGCAATTATGTCATTAATGTATTAGCTGGTAAAGAATTTAAAATTAAAGAAAAACACATTCTAGCGATTGATGTAAAATTTACGTATGCAGGCGGAAAACGTTATGTTCCTATTGATTTAACAGCATCAATACTTACTAACTCTGAAGTTCGTAATGGTTCAGTAGCGTATAATCCACAATATGATCCTTATTTTAGAATTGATGTAAAGCCCTCCTATAAAATAAACACCAAACATTTTACCCATGAAATTAGTGTAGACATACAAAATGTGACCAAGCATAATAACATATTCCAACAACAATATGATTTGAATACTCAAACCATTAAAACGGATTATCAATTAAAATTCTTTGTAATACCTCAATATCGATTAACTTTTTAGTTGTTTTTTAGTTGTATGATTGAAATTTCCATTCGAAGAATTAAACAAATCATCATCAATTAAAATATTATTCTACTTTTGAGTAGCGATAATTTAACAGAAATGTTCCTTAATAAAATTTACATATTCGTTCTATTAATTTATCTGTCTAATCAGTTAAATGCACAACATCCAGCATATTATAAGATAACTGATGAAGATGGATTGCCATCGAATGAAATTTATAAAATAATTCAGGATGATTTTGGGTATATATGGATTGGTTGTGATGCAGGTTTGTATAGATATGACGGTTTTACATTTAAATCTTATAATAATAGTCAACAAAATGGAAAAGCAATTTCTTTTTTACAAATTGATACTAAACAAAGAATATGGTGTAAAAATTTTTATGGTCAGG
>JANXRU010000329.1 GCA_025356715.1 Bacteroidota bacterium | reverse complement strand
AATGGAACAAATCCATTAAGTAATTTTGCAATGGCTATAGCAACAACAACGTTAACAAGTTTGACTAATTTTGCCACAACGTCGTTTACAACATTCGTAAGTGTGCCATCATATACGCCTGTATTAGGTATTAATACTCATTCACTTTTAACTCCATTTATTTGGGATGGCGTTTCTAATATTATTATTAATACTTGTTTTAATAATACGCCTTCAGGATTTTCAAGTAATGTTTCTTTTTCTCAATCAACAACAGCGTTTTCATCATCAGTTTGGTATTCTGCAGATGCTACACCATCCGTTTGTTCAACCACAACAACTATAAATTTTATGTCACAACGGCCTAATTTTTACTTTGGTCAACCTGCTGTTGTTAATTATACTTGGACAACTTCTGGTGGATTATCTGCTACAAATATTGCAAATCCTATTGCAAATTTAACAACATCTAAAACGTATACGGTTTCTGCAAATATTGCAGGTTGTACTTCGTACGATACAGTTCATATTTTTATTAAGCCAACACCAACACCAAATTTAGGGAATGATACCACTATATGCATTATGCCTTTTGCTTTGCATGCAAACACAGCAGCTAATAGTTACTTATGGAATACAGGGTATACAGGAACTAGTATAAATGTGACAACAAGTGGAAAATATTGGGTGAGAGGTACTAATACAAACGGTTGTGTAAAAACAGATACGATCAAAGTAAGTTTAGGTGTATTTCCAATCGTTACTCTTGGTGCTGATACCGTTTATTGTTCAGGATCAACAGTTACCTTATATTGTGGAAATACTGGAAGTACAATTTTATGGAATACAGGAGCTACAACACCTTCAATTGTTGTTGGAACATCAGGAACCTATTCTGTTATAGTTACTAATACAGTTGGGTGTAAATCATCAGATGTTATAAATGTTACGTCTAAACCTAAGCCAACAGTGGGCTTAGTATTTACAGGCCCAACACATTTTTGTCCTACATCAACAGGAAGATTACTTACAGAAGGAACACCAGTTGGTGGCGCATACATTGGTTCGGGTATAACCGCAAGTACGTTTAATGCTAACACAGCTGGACAAGGAACTTATATTATTGTTTATAGTTACACTGGACCGAATGGATGTAGTAATATTGCTAAAGATACACTGTTTGTTGACGCTTGTGTTGGTATAGATGAATTAACCTCTGATTTAGGATTAAACGTATATCCAAATCCAACAACTGGCGAGTTTACTTTAGAAGTAAATGCTACAGCAGACATTACAGGAAACATCAACATAACAACTGTTGACGGTAGATTAGTTTACCAAAAAGAAGTTAATGGAAATACATTCGTATCTCAAACAATAAACATTAGTGATTTATCAAATGGTATTTATTATTTACGTTTAGATACTAAACATAGTATTAAAACATATAAGGTACTTAAACAGTAACATACATTCAATACGCAAACTTTAAAATCCCATACAAGTTTGTGTGGGATTTTTTTATTATATTATTTTTAAAACAAAACCAAATAAACAAAACCATTATATTTAAACTCATAAACAACCACTACAAAATGAACATTTTAAAATTTGGAGGAACAAGTGTCGGTAGCGCAGACCGAATGAAAGCATTGGTAACATTGATTTCTGGAAGCGATAGAAAAATAGTAGTGTTATCTGCTATGAGTGGAACAACCAATAAATTAGTGGAAATTTGCACCGCTTTATTTAATAAACAACATAAAGAAGCAAATGATTTCATTAATGCATTAGAAACTATTTATTTAAAAGAAGTAGATTTATTATATGCAAAAGAAGAATTTAAAATAAAAGGAAGTGATTTAATTAAAAATCATTTTAATTATTTACGCTCGTTTACTTTAGACATGTTTACCTCTAATGAAGAAAAAGCCATTTTAGCACAAGGCGAATTGTTGAGCACAGCATTGTTTCATTTCCATTTACAAGAGTTAGGCATAGAATCAGCATTGTTACCCGCTCTTAACTTTATGCGAATTGATGAAAATGAAGAGCCTCAATTAAAGTATATTGAAAAAAACTTGAATGATGAATTACAAAAATATCCCGACACTCATTTATTTATAACTCAGGGTTATATTTGTAGAAATGCGTTTGGCGAAATTGATAATTTAAAGCGAGGAGGAAGCGACTATACAGCCTCCATTATAGGCGCTGCTATAGAAGCAACAGAAGTGCAAATTTGGACAGACATTGATGGTATGCATAATAACGATCCTCGTATCGTTAATAAAACACATGCCATTCATCAACTGAGTTTTGATGAAGCGGCTGAGTTAGCCTATTTTGGTGCGAAAATATTACACCCTACTTGTATTTTACCAGCTCAAAAAAGAAACATTCCTGTGTTGTTAAAAAACACGATGCAACCCGAAGCCATTGGAACGGTTATTTCTAATAGCCATAGCGAAGAAGGTATTAAAGCGGTAGCTGCTAAAGATGGCATTTGCGCCATCAATATTAAAAGTGATCGTATGTTATTAGCTCACGGTTTTTTGAGGGCTGTGTTCGAAATATTTGAACGTTATAAAACGTCAATCGATATGATTACAACTTCTGAAATAGCAGTATCGTTAAGTATTGACAACGATACTTACTTGAAAGAAATTACAAAAGAATTAGAAGAGTTTGCCAATGTGGAAGTTGAAAAAGAACAAACAATTATTTGCATCGTTGGGCATTTGCCAAAAAACAAAGCGGGCTATGGCTTTAAAGTGTTAGAAGCGCTGAAAGATATTCCATTAAGGATGGTTTCTTATGGAGGTAGTTCAAATAATATTAGTGTGCTAATACAATCTGCTCATAAAAAAGAGGCATTGATGGCTTTGAATAAAGGGTTATTTGGTTACTAAGAAAAATAAAAAAAAGTCATGTTTTCAGAAAATACCGTAAAAAAAATTAAACAACAATCTACTCCATTTTATTATTATGATTTGGAATTGCTAAAAAAAACTTTAGCCGTTGTACAAACAGAAAGTAAAAAATTTGGATACCATGTTCATTATGCCTTTAAGGCAAATGTAAATCCGAAAATTATTGAGTGTATTAAACAAGCTAATTTAGGAGCTGATTGTGTGAGTGGCAATGAAGTGAAATGCGCTATTGATAAAGGGTTTGATGCAAGACAAATTGTATTTGCTGGAGTAGGAAAAAGTGATGCGGAAATTAATTACGCATTAGATCAATCTATTTTTTGTTTCAATGTAGAGAGTTTGCAAGAGCTCGAAGTGATTAATGAATTGGCTCAGGCAAAAAAACAAATTGCCTCCATTGCCTTGCGTATCAATCCTAATGTAGATGCGCATACACATAAATATATTACAACGGGCTTAGAAGAAAATAAATTTGGCATCAATCCGTATCAATTTGAAACGGTGATTGACTTGTTGAAACGCTTACCACATCTTAAACTCATCGGATTACATTTTCATATTGGTTCGCAAATAACAGATTTATCACCTTTTAAAAAATTATGTGCACGCGTCAATGAAATCAATACTTATTTTTTTAATAAAGGATTTGACTTACCAATAATTAATGTAGGCGGTGGCGTTGGCATCAATTACCATGAGCCAGATAAAGAAGCCATCATTGATTTTGCGGCTTACTTTAAGGTGTTTCATACATTTTTAGAACCTAGAAAAAATCAAGAAGTTCATTTCGAATTAGGAAGAGCTATTGTGGCACCATGTGGTACTTTAATTAGTAAAGTGCTTTATATTAAAAATGGCATCAATACGAATTTTGCTATATTAGATGCAGGAATGACAGAATTAATTAGACCTGCTTTATATCAAGCATATCATCAAATAGAAAACATCACCTCTGCATCAACGCAAGTGGTGAAGTACGATGTGGTTGGCCCTATTTGCGAAAGTAGCGATTGCTTTGGTAAAGCAGTAGAATTGCCCGAAACCAAGCGTGGCGATTTAATTGCCATTAGAAGTGCAGGTGCTTATGGCGAAGTAATGGCCAGTAAATATAATTTGCGGGATGATGTCAAATCTGTTTTTAGTAATACATCACATTTAATGTAACAACATGAAAAAGGAATACGAAGATAATCCCAACAGTATTAAATACCACATGAAGCGCTTTTTGCTAAAGCATCAAG
>JANXRU010000328.1 GCA_025356715.1 Bacteroidota bacterium | reverse complement strand
TATGGAACACAACTCTTGATAATCTGTAATCTCAAAATAGTCCACTAACTCTAATGGAAATATCTTTTCTATGAAGTCCTTTTCGATAACTGTATTTTTTTTACAAATATAGTTTATCCCCAGAAATTAGGAGTGACACGTATAAAAAATAAATATTAAATTTTATTTTACGCATAAAAAGCCCTACTTATTAGCAATAAGCAGGGCTTTTTATTAAAAACAGAATAGAGAATTAATCAATGATTAATTTCCTCACAATTTTTTTAGAGTTGAAATCTAATTGAATAAAGTATACTCCAGAAGAAATATTTTTTTGTAATTCAAAATTTAACATATTAGCCCCTACTGTAAAGTCTTTATCAGAAATGATGGCTTCAATTTCTTGTCCACATACTGAATATAATTTAGCAGATACAATTCCACTTTCAGTTGAATTAAATTTTACTGAAAACCTATCTTTAGCTGGATTTGGAAACAAACTGATAGTTCCAATGGCATTATTTTGTTCATTAATGCTAGTAGAACTTGCTACTGTAATTTGTCCTTTCATTTGCATTGAAGCCACATGATTAACACAAACATAGTATATGCTAGTAGTTGATGTAATGGTAAATGTGTAATTACTTGATTTGTTTCCAAAACCCGAACTCAATGTAGTAGTTCCATTAGCCATCCATGTAGTTTGGCTAACTTCTGCTAAAGGGTGGGTTCCGCTGGCAGCAATGGTAACAACATCGCCAACAGTTACCGTTAAGGTATTAGGAGAATACGTTGTGCCAACTGTTGTAATTGTGTAAGATGTTGCTTTTACACATACTGTTGCCATAGTTAATAATAAAATAGTGTAGATTTTTTTCATATATTTTTGGTTTTAAGGATTTATAAAATGAAGGTAATCATTATTTAGTAATAAATCTTAATTATTTAAACCCCCAGACCATGCATAGTCTGGGGGCTATTGAATTTACAGACTATTTTTCGTTTTGTAAAACAAACAATTGTATTTGAGTTAAATTTAACAGTAAATTATAATTAGAAATCAACCCGATTTTATCATTAGTAATATCAGAAAGCGAATGACTAATAGGGATTTGTTTAATTTCATCTTTAATTAATGAATTATAAATCTTAATTTTATTTTCTAGATCTACTAGTAAATCAAATCCTGATGAACCAGGATAAAATTCATAATTCAAACCACAAACCTCTAACCATAAATTTTTAGTTTCAAAATCTGCTGGTATCGTTGTTTGTCCAAGTTCTGAATTGATAACCATTCCTTTTACCCTATGACACATATTGTCAATATCATTGGAAAGTATTACTAATTCATTGTTTTTAAGTACGGAGTCATTTTTTAGATGTTTCATACGAGTTAATAACTCTTCATTTTGAAGGTAATTGTATGACATTGAAATATACTGGTACTTACTTGATTTTAAATTAGTCAAAGCAAAAAAGAAACCTGTTACAATTATTAAAATGAGCGTAGTAGTGATGGTATTTGTTTTACTTTCTGGCTTTTTAATTCCATTGAAAAAATACAAAGGAATAAACACTAAGCCCATTACTCCCATGGTTAAAAACCAAAGAAATGGATTTCCTGGCCAATGCATTAATTTAAATAAACTCGATATTAAAAAAAGTATTCCAGTTAAAGTTCCAATAGCAAGAATAGTTTTATCTCGGCTTTCTGTTGTTTCATTTTTCTTTAGCAAAAAGAAAAGGGGTAGAAAAATAAAGCACATTAAAAAAATACTTAATAATATCATTGGACTTGATCCTGGCCATCTCATAAACTTAAATAGTACGCCTAAACTCATTGCTATAGCAGAAAATATTCCGCTGTTGATCATTATCTTTTTCATGGTGTAATAGTTTTTATAAGTTAATAATAGGAGAGTTTCTTCTTCAATTTCCCATAACGCATCTTTATAAAACGTTTGTATGGTTTGTTTGTAGAAGCTCTCGAAGTCTCCGTTTGCTTCGAGATTTTGTTCAATGATACAACAAACATGATCTAATAGGTTTTGCTGCAGGCTCTCCATCTCAACGCCACGTGCACCGATGTCGTTGAGGATATAGTCTATTTGTTTATCACTGAGGCAATACATTTACTACGCGCTTTTTGTTTTAATATCTAGTAAAAATTTCATGGTTTCCATAAAATCAGCCAATTCACTTACTTTTTCTTTAGTCTTTGTTTTACCACTCGGACTTAAACTATAATATTTTCGAACACGTTTTCCAATAAATTCAGTTTCGGTAGTTACCAATCCATCACTTTCCAAAGCATGAAGAGTAGGATATAAAGCACCTTCTGTAATTTGAATTTTATCGAGAGTTAAATCCTTTACACGTTGTGTAATTTCGTAACCATACATTTTTTTATTGTCGGCTAATAGTTTTAACACTATCGTTTTTAGTGTTCCTTTTATGAGTTCTGAAGAGTAAATCATGATGTTATAATTAAATACATAGGACAA
>JANXRU010000301.1 GCA_025356715.1 Bacteroidota bacterium | reverse complement strand
GGCTGTCGCTCCAATCTTTGCTTCGTGCCTCAGCAAAGGATTTCCGCTTGCATCCCTCACGCAACCCTAAACAGAAAAAGCCCTTCAAACTAAATGAAGGGCTTTTAAAAATCCGTGTTTAGTTTAATTATGCTTGATTAGGAACAACAGATACATACGATCTGTCATCACGTTTCTTTTTAAACACAACTTTACCATCAACCAAAGCAAATAATGTATGATCTTTTCCGATACCTACATTTTCACTTGGATTGTGCTTAGTGCCACGTTGACGAACGATAATGTTACCTGCGATGCAAGCTTGTCCACCAAATATTTTAACGCCTAAACGTTTGCTATGCGATTCTCTACCGTTGTTTGTGGAGCCCGCGCCTTTTTTATGTGCCATTTTATATTATTTTAATGGTTATTAATTATGCTTCTGTTTTTTTAGCGGCAGCTTTCTTGGCAGGCGCTTTTTTAGCAGCTGCTTTTTTAGCAGGAGCTTTTTTAGCTTCAACAACCAGAGCTGCTTCAGCTTTCACTTGAGATCTTAAAGAATAATTACGTTCAGATTTTTCAGCTTTTAATTCTTCTTTTAAGGTTTCGCCTTTAGGTAAAACGCCTTGAATTAATAGTTGAGTTAAATGCTGACGGTGGTTATTCCATTTTTGGTAACCTTTACGGCGTTTTTTCTTAAAGATGATAACTTTATCGCCTTTTAAGTGTTCTAATACGGTGGCAACAACTTTTGCGCCATCCACTGTCGGGCTTCCGATAGAGATTTTTCCAGCGTTTTCAATTAAGAAAACTTTGTCAAATTCCACTTTAGCACCTTCGTTAGCATCTAGGCGGTGAACGTAGACTTTATTGCCTCGTTCCACTTTAAATTGTTGCCCTGCTATTTCTACAATTGCATACATAGTGTTAATTTTTAATTAATAATAATTTTTTTAAGGACGGCAAAGATACACGGTTTTTTGTATCCAGCAAAAGTTTTCAACACTTTTTTAAGGGCATCTCAAATTAATCTCTTTTTTGTAGAAATTATCCTTTTTTAGGCTTGTTAATTAACCATATGCCCCCAATAATGACAAAAACAGCGCCCATTTGTATTAAATTTACAACTTCCCCATCAAATAATCCCCAACAAATAGCAACAACAGGAATTAAATAGGTACAACTTGACGCGAAAACAGTTCCTGATAATTTGATTAATTGATTAAAAAGAACAACAGAAATTGCTGTACCGAAAATTGCTAAAATACTAATGTAACCGAGCGAATTTAAACCATTAGAGGTTTTGAAGGTATGTTCTATCACATCAGTAAATCCAAATAAGTAAATGGCAGCTATTGGTCCCATTAATGTAAAAGCCCAAACGGTTGCCGTAATGGAATTAAGATCACTTAAATACGCTTTAATACCATTAACACTAATCGCATAGCACAATGTAGCTGCTACAACTAGTAAACTATATAAAGCATTTTTAGATTGATCGTGTGAATCACCAAAAACAATTAAGGCAATAGCACCTAAAAAACCAATAAGAACACCTATTAATTTCTCTTTAGTAATATTATTTTTAAAAAACACTACGCCTATTAATATCGTAAACAATGGAGTAAGTGCGTTAAGCATACCTGTTAAGCTACTACTAATCTCTGTTTCGGCTTTGGTAAATAAAAAAGCGGGGATTAAATTGCCAAAAATGCCCATTAACAATAAGCCTTTTAAGTTTTTAAGTAAATTAATTTTATAGTACTTAATTAATAAAGGCGATAAAAAAACTGAAGCTATTGTAATGCGCAAAGCTGCTACTTCATCGCTAGAAAAAGCCATAAGGCCACGTTTCATTAAGATAAAGGAACTTCCCCAAACTAAGGAAAGCACCATTAATAATATCCAGGGTAAATACGATTTTTTCATTTTAGATGGCAAATGTAGGTTATTCCTTGAGTATTTATAAAAATACTGTTTCATTTTATAAACTACCAATTACAATATCATTCATGCACTTAAAATGTTTTTTTGGACAACTATGATGACCTAATTTAGAGCAAGGACGACAGCTTAAATTTTTTACTTCTAGTGCTTTTGAATCCTTGCTTGACAAATAAACCCCCATACCAAACTCTGGAATGGTATTACCCCAAACAGATATAATGTCTTTTTTAAAAGCCGCTGCTATGTGCATTAAGCCTGTATCAGATGTAATGACCTGATGAGCTTGTTGAATGATAGACGCAGATTGATTGATGTTTAATTGCCCGCATAAATTAATCGTCTTATCTATAAACACGCGATGTACTTCTTCTGCATTAATACTATCTTCATTTCCCCCCAATAAAATCAATGGTTTTGAGCTTAGTTCACAAAATTCCTTTAATTTATTAATAGGGATTTGCTTCGTAAAGTATGAGCCTCCAACTACTAAAACAGTATATCCATTTTGAAAATGAGTTGGCAAATAAGACGAAACATTAATGGTGTCTTTTTCTGAAATGAAATAATCCAATCCTTGACAATCATTCTTTACACCAATAGATTCAAGTGTTTCAAAGTATCGATCAACAATATGTAGTTTGGGTAATTTGTTTATTTTAAAATAAACGATTAAAAATTTTTCCCAATTTAATTTACGAAATGAAAACGATTTTTTGCCGAGTATCCATTTCAATTTGAGTGTACGAATATTGTGATGCAAATCAATTACATAATCGAAATTTTCTTTTCTGAGATCGGTCGTTATTTCAAAAATAGAATCTTTAATGGTATGGATTTTATCAATATAAGGATTAGCCTCTATCACCGAACTAAATTTTTGTTTAGTAATATAATGGACCTCAACGCCTTGTATTTGCTGCTTAATAGCTCTAATGATAGGAGTTGTTAAAACAATATCGCCAATAGAACTAAAACGGATGATGAGGATTTTCATAGTTGGTATTAGTCATGCTTTAAAAGAATTTTAAATTATTCCTCTTAACTTAAGATGCTTAAATTTACATCAAAAATAAGAAATAATTCCATGTATATAGATACACATACTCACTTATACTCCGAAGAATTTAATGCCGATAGAAACGCTGTTATTTTAAGTGCCATTAACTTGGGTGTAGAAAAATTATTTTTACCAAACGTTGATAGTAGCAGTATACAAGGCATGTTGGAGCTTGAGCAACAATTTGCTAACCATTGTTTTCCAATGATGGGGCTTCACCCTTGTTCTGTTAAAGAAAATTATTTAGAAGAATTAACTATAATAAAATCGTGGTTAGATAAAAGACGTTTTTTTGCCATAGGAGAAATAGGCATGGATTTGTATTGGGATAAAACCTTTGTGAAGGAGCAAGAATGGGTATTTAGACAACAAATAGAATGGGCAATGGAATTCAACTACACCATTGTTATTCACTGTAGAAATGCTTTTGATGAAATATTTGCTGTTTTAAAATCTTATCCAAAGCTGCCAAAAGGTATTTTTCATTGCTTTAGCGGAACCTTTGAGCAGGCCAAACATATTTTAGACTTAGGAAATTTTAAATTAGGAATTGGCGGTGTTATTACTTTTAAAAATTCGGGATTAGATAAAGTCGTTGAACAATTATCTATCCATAATATTGTTTTGGAAACAGATGCTCCCTACTTAGCCCCAAATCCGCATCGTGGCAAACGTAACGAAAGCGCTTACATTCCTTTAGTAGCTCAAAAAATAGCCGACCTTAAACAACTATCTTTAGAAGATGTTGCCCTGATAACAACCAAAAATGCTGAAGAAATTTTTGCAAACAACTAACGCCATATCTAAATTATTAAAATCTCCCATCACTAAAACGTTAGTGTATGCTAATGTGTTTATTGCTATTTGCTCACTATCACAGGTATTTGTAACCTATGTCGTTTTTCCAATTCCCATTAATTTCAATAATAATTCATACTTATTCTTTATATTATTATCCACTTATTTGCAATACAACGTGCAACGTGGTTACATGGTAAATCAAACCAATCAATTTAGTGATCGTTCCCAATGGTTAACTAAACACAAAAAAATACTTTTAATAAGCGTTGCTTTATGCTTAATTGTTGTTTTGTTTTTGTGTAATAATTTAAGTTATACATCCATTGGCATTATGGTTGGCGCAGAAATAGTATCAACCTTATATTACTTACCACCTTTTAATTTTAGGAAATACGGTTGCGTGAAGCCTTTCTTAATAGCTGCTATATGGGTTATTAGTTGTTCGGTGGTGCCTTTAATTGAAAATAAATTATTCACGTTGAATAGTATTTGGTTTTTAATTTCTCAATTTTGTTTTGTTGCTACACTATGCGCACTATTTGATATTAAAGATGCTGAAGATGATTATTTAAAGGGAGTAAATACCTATGCTAATAAATTTGGAATTGCTGTAACTAAAATGATGTGTGTTGTATTAATGTTGCTTTCAAGTGTTTGTTATGTATTTTTCAAACATGGTTCTCAGTCATTGCTACTTATTTCTAGTCTTGTAAGTATTATTACAATAATCAGTATCTTATTAACGACTGATAAAAAGCATTCGTTTTATTATTATTTGTGGATTGATGGTTTGCTAATTATTCAGGTTTTATTACTGTTAGCAATTTAAACCATAAAAAAATCCTCTCTCGAAAACGAAAGAGGATTTTTTATTTATAGAAAGCTTAAATTTTATTTTTTAGCTGGAGCGCCTTGTGGCTCAGCAGCAACGGCACGAGTTGTTTGAACTGCAACCACTGATACGTTTTTCGCATTTAATAAAGTAACGCCTTTAATGTCGATATCACCAATAGCGATAGAACCACCAATATCTAATTTAGAAATTGAAATTTCAATAGAATCTGGTAATTCAGCAGCAATACCACGAGCTTTTAACTTACGTAATTTCAATACTAATTTACCACCTTTTTTAACACCTTCAGATTGGCCTGTTAAAACAACTGGAATGTTAGCTGTAACTGGTTTTCCGTCTTGAATTTCTAAAAAATCAGCGTGAGTTAATTTATCATTAATCTTATGGTATTGCGCATCTTGCAATACTGTTTTGTAAACTTTACCGTCTAAGTTAATTTCTACGATGTGTGCATTAGGCGTAAAAATAACTGGTTTAAATGCACGCTCATCTGCTTGAAAGTGAATTTGTTCTTTTCCACCATAAATTACACATGGAACTTGTCCTTGCAATCTTATTGCTTTTGCATTTACTTTTCCTACGTTCGTACGTAACGAACCGCTCAATTGTACTGATTTCATTTTGTTTTGTTTAAATTGTTTTTGATGTTTTTAAAATGCTCGCTTCATTTCTTAAACACCAGTTAAATTAGTTTATGCGAGTAAAATTACATTATAAAATTACTGCTAATAGATTCATAGTTTTGCACACTATGAATAACTTTAGCAAATAATTCGGCTACACTTATTACTTTTATTTTTTCACTAGCCTGTTTAAGTGGAACGGTATCTGTTACTATTAATTCAGTAAGCTTTGAGTTTTGAATATTATCATACGCTTTGCCTGATAAAATAGCATGCGTACAAACAGCTCTTACACTTAAGGCTCCACGCTCCATCATCATATCGGCTGCCTTACAAAGAGTACCACCCGTGTCAACTAAATCATCTACTAATACTATGTTTCTTCCTTCTATATCTCCAATAGCAGTCATGTGATCAACTACATTTGCTTTCGTTCGTTGCTTATAACAAATAACGATTTCTGATTTCAAATGTTTAGCATAAGCATTTGCACGCTTACTGCCACCCATATCAGGAGCTGCAATGGTTAGGTTTGGTAAATTTAAACTTTGTATATACGGTAAAAATATAGAAGATGCATATAAATGATCAACCGGAATATCAAAAAATCCTTGAATTTGATCGGCGTGTAAATCCATGGTCATCACACGAGTTGCGCCAGCTAATGCTAACATGTCGGCTACTAATTTAGCGCCAATAGCAACACGAGGCTGATCTTTTCTATCTTGGCGTGCATAGCCAAAATAAGGAAGAACAGCAATTACTTCTTTTGCTGATGCGCGTTTGGCGGCATCTAACATTAATAATAATTCCATTAAATTATCGGCAGGAGGCATGGTTGATTGAATTACAAACACACTTTGTCCGCGGATACTTTCTTCGTAAGACACCTGAATTTCACCATCACTAAAGCGATAATGCGAAATATTACCTAAATCTTTTCCATACGATTTTGCAATCTGTTCTGAAAGTGTTTGGGTAACACTACCTGAAAATAATCTAACGTCTGTTTCCATTTTTTTGATAGGGGAGGCAAATATAGGCTTTTTAGTGGATTTTAGCGCAAAAATTCAATTGTTTTTTTGATTAGTTAAAAATCTCATTACATTTGCAACCCAATTCATGTTTTAAGAATTGTTTTTGTCTAAATGCCCAGCTGGCGGAATGGTAGACGCGCTGGTCTCAAACACCTGTGGGAAACCGTGCCGGTTCGAGTCCGGCGCTGGGTACTTAACCGGAAAACCCCTGATAAAGTCTTATTTATTAGGGGTTTTTGGTTCGATAAGGTAGCTTCGAAATACAAAACAGTTTATTTTCAATCAGTTACTTGTTCGAGTTCTCTCAGGTTAAATTTTAAAATTGTATTTTCGTGATAGCAAAGAAAGTATAGAATTGAGCTGGTGTTAGCTGCAACCATTGCAAAACCCGAACGAACTTTGTGCGAAACGAAATTGACAAAAAACAAATGAAAAAAACAGTACTACTTTTTGTTCTCTTGAATTTGTTTCAACATTTATCATTTTCTCAGAACAGTAAAACAGATTCTCTGAAAGTTGAACTGCAAAAAGCAACGCAGGATACTACCCGATTAAGAATTTATCTTGCCCTCGGAAATACTTGTGAAAGAAAAGATAACTTATTATATGCTGAACCGGCTGTAAAACTGGCGGATAAACTTATTCTGCAAATTTCTAATGATAAAGAAAGAAAAAAAGTTTTTGGGCAAAAAGCAATTGCCTATCATTTTATTAGTGCTTTTTATACAGCAGGCAAGGATGCTGATATAAATAAAGCTCTTGAGTATAACAAAAAGATTATAAAAATATACGAGGATATAAATGATGTTGAGAATCTTGTTCCTGAAATAGGTGATTTGGCCCAATTTTATTTATCCATTGGCGATTTTCCGAAAGCCTTGGAGTCTGTTCAAAATACACTTTCTATTTCAAGGAAAATGAATTACAAATCAGGAATTGCTAAGTGTATGTTATACTTTGCAGATATATATAGAGACAAGGGTGAAAATACACAGGCATTGGAAAACTATCAAAACGCATTATCTATTCTTACTGAAATAAAAGACACAGCCACTTTGTATAATGCGCTTGCTGCAACAGGAGGGTTTTACTATAAAGTTAATAATAAAGAAAAGGCACTTGAGTATTATCACAAAGTAATTTTGTTATGTACAGCTAATAAAGATCTAAAAAATAGCGAAGGTGTAGTATATAAATGGATTGGACAAGTTTATAGGGATGATAAAGATTATACAAATTCCTTATTAAATTACGAAAAGAGTTTGTCAATGTTGGAAAGTGCAAATGATTTATGGAGGGTAAAAGATGTGCTGAACGATATTGGTACATTATTTTATGAACAAGGGAGATATGCAGAAGCCCTTGAATATTATTATAAATCATTAAAGATATCCGATGAATTAAAATCCACATATAGTAAAGCATTGACCCAATATCACCTGGCACTTACTTACAAAATGCAGAAAGATTATAGGGCTGCAAAAGAGAACAATGACCTTGCTCTCAATTTTTTGAAAACGCAATTCCGGGTAGAAGATTACAGTAGGTCCGAATTATTAGCTGCGCAAATTGATTCTGCCAATGGAAATGGGAACGGTGCGTTTGAGCATTACAAACAGTTTATTATACTAAATAATAAATTAAAAGGGGATGAAGTACGCAAAGCTGCTGAAAAAGAAAAATATCAAAATGAATATGATAAACAAAAAGTAGAGCAAAATAAAAAAGATGCTTTGGCAAAAGCGGAAAGTAAAAAGCAAAAGCTTATAATTCTTTTTGTTGCTTTGGGTTTATTGTTTGTATTGGTTTTCGCAGGTTTTATATTTCGTTCCCTTCGTATAAGAAATAAGCAAAATAAAATTATTATAGAGCAGAAAAGCATTGTAGAAAACAAGCAAAAAGAAATACTTGATAGTATAGAATATGCTTTGCGTATTCAAACCGCAATACTTCCGCCACAGCGCCTAGTAAAACAATATTTAGAAAATTCATTTATACTTTATAAACCAAAAGACATCGTAGCAGGTGATTTTTACTGGATGGAAACCGTTAATGATTTAGTTTTGTTTGCGGCTTGCGATTGCACAGGGCACGGAGTGCCGGGGGCAATGGTTTCAGTAGTTTGTCATAACGCTCTTAATAGAGCAGTAAGAGAATTTGGTTTAACTCAGCCGGCCGCAATACTTGACAAGACTGCAGAATTAGTAATAGAAAACTTTTCCAAAAGCGAGGAAAAAATAAAAGATGGAATGGATATTTCTCTTTGTGCTTACAACTCTAAAACAAAAACAATTCAATGGGCAGGAGCTAACAACGCTTTATGGTTATTACAAAACGGACAACTTGTAGAAACCAAAGCAGACAAGCAACCTATTGGTATGAATGATGACAAGAAGCCATTTACAAACCATACATTCATGCTCAACAATGGAGATACAATTTATCTCTTTACAGACGGTTTCGCTGACCAGTTTGGTGGCGACAAGAGGGAAAAGAAACTGACAAGAAAAGGATTTAAAGAACAGTTATTATTAATTCAAGACAAATCCTTACAGGAACAAGGAATTGCCTTAGACAATTTCATAACTTGCTACAGGAAAGAAGTTGAGCAAGTGGACGACATACTTGTTATGGGCGTGAAAGTATAACACGGAAGAAAGACAATGGCACCTAAACGAATTAAAACAAATTCTAAAAAAACAATAAAGGGAATCACGTTTCATTAAGAAGGTGACCGTACAAGTCCCAAATGCGAGCAAGATCCCTTGTATCTTCAAGGAGTTCGTTCATATTTGGTCTGGCAGGGGGTACTTAACCGGAAAACCCCTGATAAAGTCTTATTTATTAGGGGTTTTTGGTTCGATAAGGTAGCTTCGAAATACAAAACAGTTTATTTTCAATCAGTTACTTGTTCGAGTTCGGTAAGAGAATTTACAATCTTCTAAAGTTAAATTCTTATTTTCACTTCGCGGTAAAATTCTCTTGCGAAAAATTATGAATGAAAAGAAAAACATAAAAAAATTCGATACAACATTATTTCATGAAGAGATCCTAAAAAGGGTAACTGAAACAATTCCTGAAGGTGACTACGAAAAATTTTTAGCGTTATGGGAGCCAAAAGATGTTCAGCGAAATGAAATGATTATGCATTCTGGAGAAGCTCCAAAATGCACTGTATTTGTTTTAAAAGGATGTTTGCGTCAATACATAGTTAGCGAAAAAGGAGATGAGCACATTGTTTATTTTTCGGAAGAAAAGCATTTTATAAGTGACCTAACCGCCATGGGCAGCGGAACTATTTCTAATTATAATTTGCAAGCAACCGAAAAAAGTGAATTGCTAATTGCAAGCGTTACTAGTTGGGAATTAGCTTTTAAACAATTTCCCTGGTGGGCTCATGCATTTATGAAAGGGCAGCAAAAATGGACGGCAAAAATGCAGGAACAAATTGCAGGTTCAATATCAGAAACTGCTGAAACAAAATATTTAAAATTACTTAAAGCAAGGCCTACATTATTTCAGCGTCTGCCGCAACATTATATAGCTTCCTTTCTTGGAATTAACCCTGAAACCTTAAGCCGTATTCGTAAAAAAATTACTGAGTAACGGTTTTCTTGACATTTGTCAACGTTTTACGGCATCTACCTTCTGTAGTTTTGTCCCATAAATTTTAATAAACAGAAATTATGGAAAACAAGAAAACAATTTTAATGATCGGTATCGATCCGGCACTAATCGATTTTACTAGTCCGGAATTTGCTGCTTTTCCCGGCTTAACAGCTGAAAAAGTAGAAGCCGGAATTAAAGGTTCAATAAATAAACTTATGGAGTTTGGTTATGATGCGCAATTATGCTGGACGGATTTCGGTCGAACAGCTACTGATGTTTTAGCCAATCATTTACAAAAAGCCTCATTCGATTGTGTTTTGATTGGCGCTGGAATAAGAAAACCCGAAAGCAATTTTTTACTATTTGAAAAAATGATAAATACGATTCATGAATTTGCCCCAAAAGCAAAAGTATGCTTTAATACTAATCCAACAGATACTATCGAAGCCGTAAAACGCTGGATGTAGAAATAAAAACAAATAAATCTAAAAACAATTAAAAAATAAAAAACATGAAAAATTTAATTATTGCAGGAACACTAATTATAGTGGCATTAACAACAATGGCTTTCACAACTTTAAAAGAAGGAAAAATAATTATGATCGTTTCTATAGAGGTGAAAAACTTTACAGAATGGAAAAAGATGTTTGACGCGGGAGCTCCGGTTCGTGAAAAAGCAGGTATTAAAGTTTTAAGTGTGTGCCGTTTGGTAGACAATGAAAACCAAGTTGTAGTGATCGAAGAAGCAGAAAGTGCTAAAGCGGCTAATGACTTTTTATCAGTTTTGAAGTCGAAGCAAAAAGACGGTGATATGTCTAAACTTGATGTAAAAATTTACGACAAGGCAGAGTAAAATCAATTCTCTTCTCCTGATTTTAGGAGATGTCCATACAAGTCCCAAATTATAGAAAAGTCCCTTGTATCCTCAAGGATCTAGTTCATATTTGGTCTGGAAGGGGGTACTTAACGAAAAACGCCTGAATTTCAGGCGTTTTTCGTTCGAGTTTGTCACTCAAAGAGCAAACATACCTGAAAATCAATTTGATCCAAATTCGAGTCCCGGAAGGGATTTTAGTAAAGTAAAGTTTTACCTTATATTGGTCATTAACTTCACCTATAATTCTTGGTGAAAAATAGTTGCCAAGACCTAAAAACGCATCTTTCAAATTCATCTTTTAAATAGTTTGCTTTTTACAATTTTACCCTCTCTTTTTGCTCGATAATAAAATATGATTCCAATAAGCAATAAAAAAGATGCTGTAAAAATCGAACCTTCAATTCCAACTGCACCACCTGTTAATAGTTCAGGACCATTGAATTTTGATTGAATGATACTACCCATATCATTTAG
>JANXRU010000285.1 GCA_025356715.1 Bacteroidota bacterium | reverse complement strand
GATGGACAAAAAATTATATACGCAACTAGCGAAATGGGGCAGTACAGAGTGTTCTTGAATACTATTGGTGAAAAGAAGAAAAAAAGATTATTGAAATTATACCCAAAATTAGAACGCATCGAAGATAATAGTTACCCGCTTTTGGGTTGGCATCCAAATAATGCGGTGGTATCAATGATATACGAACGTAAAAATATTTTAAAAATTCATACTTACGATAGCGAGACTAAAGAAAAATTTAAAAGAAATATTACAGGTTTCGAAAAAATTTCTGCGTATTCATTTTCTCATGATGGTAAGCGCATTGTAATGAGTGCTGTTAAAAAAGGAAAAGGACAGTCAGACATTTTTATTTATTCCCTAAATACCGGTGGAGTAGAGCAGATTACTAATGATTCTTGGGATGACAATAACCCTGTTTTTGTTGATAATTCTAAAGGTATATTATTTGAATCAAACAGAATTCATGACACAATTAAGGCAAATGAAGACGCTAAATTATATTTCAGTTTTTCAAAAAATAATGATGTGTTTTTTTATAATAATCAAACTAAATCAAATGTTTTATATCGAGTTACTAATACACCTAACATAAATGAAACGCAGTCGCAAGAATACAGTAAGGGTGTTATTTCTTTTTTGAGCGAAGCTAATGGCGTTTATAATCGTTATATAGGTGTTTTAGATAGTTCTATTTCGTTTGTTGACACCGTTGAGCATTACCGTTATTTTTATAATAATAAAGCAACTACTAATTATTCTCGCAATATTCTTGAACACAACATTAATGCACGATTTACGAATTATGCCGAAATTATAATTAACAACAATCAAGAAAAATTATTAGTAACGCCTCTTGTTTCACCTGCTGATTTAGTAATTACAAAACCAAATAATACTTGGTTTAAATCGGCACCACGTAATAATTTAGCTGATCCAGATAAAATGATTATCGTTAATCCCGTTCGTCAAGAGGAGTTAATAACGCCTCAAACTGATACAACTAAAAAACAGAATGAAGGGATTGATTTCGAAAATTATAATATTCATGGAACCAAGAAAAAAGATCCTCCAGTTGTTAAGCAGCCTACATATACATCTAACCCTTCTTTAGCAAATAATAACCCAGATGGTGGTCAACAATTAATGAATGGTGAATTGCGATTTCCTATACAACAAAATTATTACACTAATTTCAGAACGGATCAGGTAGTTACTCAATTAGATAATTCGTTTTTAGGCGCTAGTTATCAAAGGTTCGCAGGAGGTAGTAGTCCTGTTTATTTAAATCCTGGGATTAATGCTTTATTTAAGATTGGATTAAGTGATTTATTTGAAGATAAGCGTATTGTTGCAGGTTTTCGTATTTCAGGAAGTTTAAGTACTGAATATTTATTAAGTTGGGAAAATAGAATTCGCAAAGTGGATAAACAGTTAGTTTTTCATCGTCAAACGTTTTTAAGTGTTAATGGATATGCTGGCCCTTCAAAAATTCAAACGAACGATATCCGACGAACATGGAAATTGCCTTTTAGCGAAGTGTCTGCGCTTAAATTTTCCTTAATGTACAGGTTAGATAGAACAGTTTTTGCCTCTGTAAGTGACGAAAGCATGCCTTTACCTAATGTTTATGATAATTATGGCGGAGCAAAAATGGAGTATGTTTTTGATAATACGCGTAAAAAGGGAATTAATTTATACAACGGAACACGTTTTAAATTTTGGGGTGAATATTGGAGGTTAGTTAAATCAGATCGTCATGATTTAATTACTCTTGGATTTGATTTTCGTAATTACAAAAAAATTAATCGCGACTTAATCTGGTGTAATCGTTTAGCGGGAGCAACATCGCTTGGAACCGACCGATTAATTTATTATTTAGGTGGAGTAGATAATTGGATAAATCCACAGTTTAATCAAAATATTAATATTGTCAATCAAGATCAATATCAATTTCAAACATTAGCGACTAACCTTAGAGGATTTAAACAAAACATTCGTAATGGAAACAATTTTGTTGTCTTTAACAGTGAAATACGTTGCCCTATATTTAAATATTTAATTAATCATCCAATTCGTTCTGATTTTATTCAAAATTTTCAAGTTGTAGGGTTTGGAGATGTAGGAATGGCTTGGTATGGTTCAAATCCATATAGTGAGGAAAATGTATTGAATAAAAACACATATCCTGGTAATCCAATATCTTTAGTTATTTATAATCAAAAAGAACCAATTGTAGGAGGTTGTGGTTTTGGTTTACGTTCTCGGTTATTAGGATATTTCATAAGAGTTGATTTCGCTTGGGGAATTGATGATAGAAAGGTTCAAAAAGAAATGACGTATTTATCATTAAGCACTGATTTTTAAACTTAATAATTTTCTTATTTTAATTGTGCGGTAGGTGTAGATGAACGGCTCTAACTATACAATTATTTTAAAGTATTTTATAAAACAAACATTAACTTAAATGCAAACTTCTAAATCTATGACTATAACAACGTTATTAATTTTACTAACTGTAGGCTTGTTAGCAGGCTTTTTGAGTGGCATGGTTGGTATTGGTGGAGGAATTATTATTGTTCCCGTATTGGTTTATTTTTTAGGCTTTACTCAACATCAAGCTCAAGGCACTACGCTCTTTATGTTTTTGTTACCTATTGGAATATTAGGTGTTATGAATTATCACAAACAAGGCTTTGTAGATTATAAAACAGCCCTTATTATTTGTACAACCTTTGTGTTTGGAAGCTATTTTGGAAGTAAATTAGCTATTTCGATAGATCAAAAGACAATCAAACAAATTTTTGGCGCCATTATCATTTTATTAGGAATAAAAATGTTGTTAGGTAAATAGGGATGAGTGTTTTTAACACCTCGCCATTTTCTTTTTCACTCCAATTCTTTTCATTTTTTCAACTTTTAATATATAATCAAGAGCGTTCGGAACTTTACAGGCAGTATTTCCAACATTAACAGATACTTCGCCAATATGACTAGCTGTTTTTTTTGCAATTTCTGTTAATTCATTAACGTAACAACCGCAAGAAATCACAAAATTATTCATACAATATTTCACTCTATTTGGTGCTTTATGAATCGTTTTTTCAACTCGTGATATTATTTTTTTAATTTGATTAATATCGATATCTACATTAGGTTTTATTGATAAAAAACTTGATAAGGTTGCCCATCCAGCTGATGCTATTTTTTCTTTTTCTGAATCTATCCATTCTAGCCCTAATTCTAAAGCAAAGTTTGACTCTGAAGTAATCCATGGAACCGTATATTCGCTAATCATACTCCACGAGGCGTTTTTTACCCATTTATTTAAATCAGTCTTGGTCATTTGCTTCTCATCAGCAATTAAACCAGCTAAATACATGGCATCTGAAATATTCGTATCATATAACTCTAAAGCTAATTGGTGATTTTTTTTAATTTTTTTCTGAATAATTTTCAAATCACCAACTTTAACGCCATACGTTGTATCAGGCGGAGCACCATGGTTTATAAGCGTTTTTTTAGTTTGTTCGCTTCCAAAATTGGAAAGTTCAAGCATGATTTCTGCTGTGGTCATAATTAATTTTAATGTAAACAGTATAATAGTTAATCAAAAATAGCATTTTTTGCAATAAACTCAATAATCCCTTTATTTAAAGGGGTTTATAATGTTTTCTCTAATTATTTTTGGTTTTGATATCTATTAACAATTGCGTGTTAGTATAAAGGAGGCTAAGTATAGATGGTTTGATAATTGGGGTTTTGGGAGAATTAGAGGAATAAAAATAAAAAAATAATTTAAAAATATTT
>JANXRU010000282.1 GCA_025356715.1 Bacteroidota bacterium | reverse complement strand
TCTCTAACAGATTTAAAATGTAAACGACAACTTTTCTCAGTTGGAAATCTTTTGCTAAACTCTAATAATGTCATACCGCTAATATAATCATTTTAGGTATAATTACGGATATTCAAATTTTATTAGTTACTTTTATAATATTCGATTTTATTATGTTTTATTGATAAAAGTAATAGGTATGCTAAAGTTAAAAGAAGTTATTTCTCAATTAAATCAAGATAAATACTTGGAAATTGAAAATAAATTGATAAAAAACAAAGCCGATAACTTTCTTCTTCTTTTAAAATCATACAAAAATTCTAATGATTCCGACAAGGATATTATAAAAGATTTAGGAATATCCATCAACTCATTTTATGTTTTAAAAACAAGATTGTATGACAAAATACAAGAGTCTCTATGCTGTAATATGTATGATGACCAAGAAAAATCCATAAAATTATTATTAAAAGTCCCTGAAATATGTCTTAATAGCCCAAGAGAATTTGCAATAACATATTTAAAAACATTAGAAAAAGAATTAATGAGATTTGATATGCATAATGAACTACTTGTTGTGTATAGTTCATTAAAGAAATTACATTTACACTCAGATAAATATTTTCATTATACGAATCTTTACAATAAACAAGTATCGTTTAGCCTGTCTTTAGAAAAAGCAGAAGAATTTTTAGGAGAATTTTGTAGATTCCTTGGTCAATATGATTTATCAAAATCTCAAGATCTGCTTGATAAAATTAATTTTATCAAAAATGAAGTGAATAATATTTATTCCTTATGCTCATCAAAACAAATTGAGTTAATCAAAAATTTAATTGAACTACAAGTGCTAATTTTTTGCCCAAGCAATAAAACTATTGAATTAAGTGCAGGTGATTTAATTCAACAAACAAAACTAATTTTTAATGCTTTACCTGAAACAATTGTTCATAAAAAATGGGAGTTAGTATTAGATTATTTGTGTTTTGAATACTACTACTCAATAGGCTCACATCAAAACACTAAATTATATTTTGAAAAAGTAAATGATTGTTTTGAAAATTTATTATTATATAATGATATTGGATTAGTCTCTCATTTCTTAATCTCTAAGATTAAATTTTGTAATGAATCAAATACATTAGACGATTTATTTGTAGCAAATAAAATAAACCCGATTTTATTTGACGAAAAGAATGAGGTTTTACAGCTTTCATTATGCATATATAATTCCATGATACATTTTAGTCACGGTAAATATAAAGAAGCTATCGATTTAATAATTGACATACAAAATGAATATGTATTAAAAAACTACTTTTATCAATACATTAACATTAAGCTAACGTTGACGTATTTTTATATTGCCTCAAAAGAATTAGACAGAGCTGCACTCATTGCTAAATCTACACATAAAATTATTTCAAGAAAAAGCAAAATAGAAAACACAACTGAGTATGATCATGTTTTTTATTTATTAAAATTATTTGATTCATTAATAAATAAGGATTCGACGTCAAAGTATATTTCTAAACAACGAGATTTACTAATTTTATTTACAGCTAAAAATCATATAAAAAATGAATTCATTCCTCATTTAATCCCTGAATTAAAAAGAAAATATCAAATATGATCTAACATTTCTTTAGTCAATGGTTTATTTAAAAACATAATTTCTTTTGAAATATTGTTAGCTGTTTGTTTATCTGTTAATGTAACTGAAGAAGTTAAAATAACTATTTTAAATTTATTAAATTTATTTGGCAATATCTTCTTCAAATTTTCAATAAACTGAAAACCATCTATCATAGGCATATTTAAATCCACAAAAATTACTTGAGGGAAAACATTATATAATTCTGAACTAGATACTTCTATATTTTTTAAAAATTCTAATGCACTTTTACTTCCTGTATTAAGATATACTTTACTTGCAAAATTATTTGCCTCAATTGTTTTTTGATTAATGAAATTATCTAATTCATTATCATCTAATAACATGACATAGTTATATTTAAACGCTGGTTCTTTTCTTTTCATAATATTGTTATTTAGTATGTTTCGTTAAATTGACTTATGATATTAATTTTTGCCGAAGCATAAACTCTAATTGCTCGTTAGTTATAAGTAACTTTTGATTTAAAATCTTTTGCTCTTTTTTTAACTGAAATATTTTATATGCGTTTTCAATTGTATCCTTCAACTCATCTTCATTCCATGGCTTTTGAAGGTAGTGGTATATTTGTCCCTGATTAATAGCTTCTTTAATAGCTTCAATATCAGCATAAGCCGTAAGTAAAATTCTAATTTGATCAGGATTATCTTTTACCGATTGATTTAAAAGTTCGGTACCTAATGTGCCAGGCATTCTTTGATCTGTAATTAAAACATGAATTTCATGACTACTTAAAACGGCATAAGCTTCTTGTACAGAAAGAGCTGTATAAACCGA
The DNA here is from genome assembly GCA_025356715.1 of Bacteroidota bacterium. The sequence continues at coordinate 2,445 of JANXRU010000282.1, read as the reverse complement.
AAAATACCTCCTAAAAGAAGCTCTAAATGAAATTAAATTATTTTCTTCATCATCAACATACAATACATTTATTAAACTAACTTCTTCCATGTTTGTATATCTAATTATAATGAATTAATTAAAAATATTTCTTGCTTAAAGATACTAAATTTATAATTCGATATTGCAGAATATTCAAGAATTATTTTAACTTTACTAAAATCCAAGAATCATTATTGTTTCTCAATAATTAAAGTCTTGCTTAGAAAATAGTATAAACGTTTATTCAATAAATTTTTTATGGAAAATTTCGCAAGTAAAATCGAGAAAATTAGAATCGGACAAACAGAGTTAGGCATATCATATGCGCCTTTATTTTTTCGTTTGTCAAATGATGTTGATAAAGCAAACTTAAATAAATTGTTAGATGTCAATGCTAACATAACCGTGTTTGACGAGCTGTTAAGTCAATTAGAAGAATTAGTAAAATCTCAAAATCCAAAAACTGTATTTACTAAAGATGCACTTACGAAAGCTGCAAAAAAATATATTGGAAAAACACCACCTGAAGAATATGGTGTTTGGGTATACTATCCATGGGCAAAAAGGCTAGTACATATTTTAGATGAAGAAGAATTTGTGTACGTAAGAACAAATAGAAACCAATATAAAATTACACCCAAAGAAGAAGAACTTCTTGCTACAAAAAAAATTGGCGTTATTGGCTTATCCGTTGGTAAAGCCATAGCTCTAACAATTGCAATGGAACGTATATGTGGAGAAATTAGAATTGCCGATTTTGATATGATTGAGTTGTCTAACTTAAACAGGATACAAACTGGAGTTCAAAATTTTGGCGTAAAAAAAACAGTCGTTGTAGCCAGAGAAATTGCTGAGATTGATCCTTATTTAAAAGTAACGCTTTTTTCAGACGGGCTAACTGAAGAAAATGTCGATGATTTTTTTTTACAAAATGGCAAGCTGGATGTTTGCATAGAAGTATGTGACGGGTTATATACCAAAATATTTTCTCGACAAAAAGCAAAAGCATTTGGTATACCTGTAGTTATGAACTCAAGTGATAGAGGCACAACTGACATAGAGCGTTATGATACAAATCCTGATTTACCATTATTGCATGGATTAATAAATCATTTAGATTTAAATTTAGTGAAGCAAGCAAAAACCAACGAAGAAAAAGTTCCTTATTTATTAGCTATGTTAGGATTAGAAACTTCTTCAACGCGCCTAAAAGCATCCATGTTAGAAATTGAAGAAACGATTACTACCTGGCCTCAATTGGCATCTGGCGTTGTATTAGGCGGCGGTATATGCACAGATGTTTGTAGAAGAATATTATTAAATCAACTACATGACTCAGGAAGATATTTTATTGATTTTGAAAGATTAATTCAAAATAAAAATAAAATAAATGATTCAAGTTCTGAACAAGAAAATTTTATATTGAGGCCTTCTTTACAAGAAGCGGAAATGCTTGATCTGATAAAAAATAAAAATGATAAGCAAAGAAAAGGACAAATTGATTTGGATGAAAATTTGGTAACAGAAATTATCATAGCTGCAACTCTTGCTCCAACAGGAGCTAATATACAGCCATGGAAATGGATTTTTTATAATAAATGTTTATACTTATTTTTTGATGACAGATATTCGGCAGGGTTATTAGATTTTGGAAATACGACTTCTTTTGTAGGCTTAGGTGCTGCAACAGAAAATGTAGTTTTAAAAGCCCATGAATTAGGCTTAGAAGTAATTATAGAAAACGAAAATATAATTAAGAATAGTAAATTAATTTGTACTTATAAATTTTTTAAAAACATAAATGATTTAGAAAACAAATTTGAACCTCATATTTGTGATGAATTAGTTAAGAGCATACCCCTTCGTTTAACGAACAGAAATATTGGAAAAAGAGTTGAAATTGAAAAAAACAAACTAGAAAAATTGAGACAAATAGCTCAAACGATTCCAGGGGCAGATTTACGATTAATTTATGACAAAAAAACGCTTGATCAGATAAGAGATGTCACCGCTATTATGGATAGGATCAGAGTAACTCATAAAGGAGGGCATAAAGATTTTTTAGCGGAAATCAGGTGGACTCCTGAGGAAGCTGCATTTTACAAAAATGGAGTTGATCTTATCGGAACCGTGGATTTAACGCCCACTGAATTAGCTGGATGGCAGGTCATAAAAGATTGGAATGTTATTGAACATTTAAACGAATGGGAATTGGGTAAAGCTACTGAGAAAATACAAAGAAAAAGTATTGATGCCTCGTCTGCCGTTGGTTTGTTAACAATGCCGAAATTCGATTGTAATAATTTTTACGAAGGAGGGAGAGCTTTTCAAAGAATTTGGCTGCAGGCAAATATTGATAATATCAGTGTTCATCCAGCATCACTGTCAACGTTAATATTCAACACTTATAATTTTGGTGATAAA
>JANXRU010000238.1 GCA_025356715.1 Bacteroidota bacterium | reverse complement strand
ACAGTCTTGTAAGAAAAGATGCTGGTGTGCGTAATGGCGTTTATATTTATAATGGCATTCTAACCAATCAGTTTTTAGGAGAAACATTTAATCTTCCCTTTAAAGATATTAATTTATTGATGGCTGCGATGTAATGCTAGTGATTTTTTGTAAGCTAGTTTTTTATTTTTTCCCTTAATACTTCGACTCCACTCAGGATAAACTATAAAGAATCAATCACCCCTTGGCGTGAATACAAGCAGCAATTAATAAGAAAGCATCTTCTTATGATGTTGATATATATTCTAATCCTAAAAGGAATTTACATTGTCAAATTATTTGATGGGACTACTTTCCGTACAGAAAAAATCATCGTTTTATAAGTCGACGTATAGATTTATATACTAACTTTAATAAGAAAAAACCTTCAAAAACTGAACTCTATTTTACTATCAGGGTTCGTTACTTTGGAGGTTTTTTTAATTCCGTTTATTTCGGCATGCACAATATTTAATTGCTGAGGCAAATAGTCATATAGGAGTTTTGTATCAATTACTATCGTTTTTGGCTTGGTACACTTTTGTATTTCTAAATAAGCCCAGACAGATTCTTCTTCTTTTTCATATCCAATAAATTTTAAATATTGTTTTTTAGAATTCACCTGTATACTTAATCGTTGCTTAATATAATTAAATACTAAAGAATCTGTTTCTATTTTATTTTTAGGATTTAATATATCGATAGATTTGGCAGTAAGTTTTCGGAGAGCTTCTTCAAAATCATTAGTAAATAACCTCACGCTTATATGAAGATTTTGTTTAGTCGCATCTTGCTTTATATCTACCACACTCATATAAAATGGATGTTTTAACGTGTAAAAAGAACTAAAAACAATAACAAGTGCCGTCACTAACATCCCTTTTACCGCAGGTGTAATTTTTAAATGAGTTATTGGTTTTACCTTTATTTTTAACATATACAAAAATAGCATTTAAAAGTGAATGAATTTTGGTTGTGGTTTACCACTGGCATACAACATATTTTAGACTGGAATGGTTACGATCATATCTTATATGTTATAGTGCTTTGTGCATCGTTTAGCTTTAAACAATGGAAACCTTTATTAGTTCTCGTTACAGCCTTCACCATTGGGCATTCCTTTACGTTAGCCTTTAGTGTATTTCACCTAATTACTGTCAAACAATCTATTATCGAAGTTTTAATCCCTGCAACAATTGAAGTAACTTGTTTAGTTAATTTATTTTTAAGAGCTAAACCAGAAGCTAATTATAAGTTTAATTATGTTCTCGCATTAGTATTTGGTTTTGTACATGGTATGGGCTTTTCATATATACTAAAATCCTTATTAGGGAAGGAAGAAAGCATTTTATTGCCTCTATTATCATTTAATATAGGTTTAGAAATTGGACAATTATGTATTGTATTAAGTATGCTTTTTCTTTCTGTTTTTTTAATTAGCTTTACAAAGCTTAAAACAACCGTTTGGAACATTGTTGTCTCTTCAACTGTTTTACTAATAGCTACTTTTTTATTTATACAACGATTAACTTACTTATAACACTATGCGTATAATCAAACTAACAACCACACTTTGTTTAGGATTTACAATATCCTTTGCACAAAATCTGAAAAACAATCCACTTTCTAATCATGGAAATAAGTTTGAACAATTAGGCACGATATTACCTACGCCAAACGATCAACGTACTGCATCAGGTGCACCTGGCAGTAAATATTGGCAACAACGCGCCGATTACGATATTGACGCAACGTTAGATGAAAAAAACTTACTAATTATTGGTAAAGAAGTAGTGACATACTACAACAATTCGCCCGATAAATTAAGTTACTTATGGTTGCAGTTAGACGAGAATGTGCATTTACCGTCTGCCGAAAATAATTTTTATGATGGCAACAAATTAAATCAACCGTATAACGAAAATGATATTAAAGGGTTAGATGTAAATGAAAAACTAAAAGGCCTTGGCGATCAAATCCTTGCAGTTACTGACGAATTTGGTAAGCCTCTAAAATACACCATCAACCAAACTATGATGCGTATTGATTTACCAAAATTTTTAAACGGCAATTCTAAATTAAAATTCATAGTTAAATGGCAATACAAAATGGGTAATCGTATGACCGTTGGTGGCCGTGGTGGTTACGAATTTTTCCCTGAAGATGGTAATTATTTATTTACCGTTACTCAATGGTACCCCAGAATGTGTGTGTATAGCGACTTTCAAGGCTGGCAAAACAAACAGTTTACAGGACGAGGAGAATTTGCTTTAGCCTTTGGTAATTATAAAGTAAAAATGACAGTACCTGCCGATCATGTTATTTGCTCAACAGGCGAGTGTCAAAACTATGCTCAAATATTAACGCCTAATCAAATGGCTCGCTGGACTAAAGCATCTACTAATTATAGTGATGTAACCGAAATAGTAACCTTAGACGAATGTACTGCTGCCGAAAAAACAAAAGCTTCTGCTACTAAAACATGGGTATTTAAAGCAGATAGTGTTCGTGATTTCGCTTGGGGTAGTTCACGTAAATTTATGTGGGATGCCATGCCTATTAAAGTTGAAGGCAAAAAAGTAATGTGCATGAGTTTTTATGGCAAAGAAGCAGCGCCACTTTATCGTAAATATTCTACAAAAACTGTAGCTCACACAATTAAAACCTATTCAAAGTTTACTATTCCCTATACTTATCCTGTGGCTCAAAGTATAGAAGCATCAAACGGTATGGAATATCCTATGATTTGCTTTAATTTTGGTCGTGCTGAAAAAGATGGCACTTACTCTGAAGGCACTAAATATGGCATGTTAGGAGTTATCATTCACGAAGTGGGGCATAATTTTTTTCCAATGATTATTAATAGCGACGAACGTCAATGGAGTTGGTTAGATGAAGGATTAAACACTTTTGTACAGTTTTTAACAGAACAAGAGTTTGATAATAATTACCCTTCAAACCGTGGTCCAGCTTACAAAATGGTCGATTATTTTAAATTACCAAAAGACCAATTAGAACCCATTATGACGAATAGTGAAAACATTAATAATTTTGGAGCTAATGCTTACGGTAAACCTTGCACTGCTTTAAATATTTTACGCGAAACAGTTATGGGACGAGAATTATTTGATCATGCTTTTAAAGAATATTGTACTCGTTGGGCTTTCAAACACCCTACTCCAGCTGATTTTTTCAGAACGATGGAAGATGCTAGTGCAGTTGATTTAGATTGGTATTGGAGAGCTTGGTTTTATGATACAGAACCCGTTGATATTGCGCTCGATTCGGTAAAAGCATACTCATTTAGTAATGGTAAAACCGTTCCAGTAAAACTAGATACGATGACCCTGTATCCTACAAAAAAAGAATTCGAATCTATTTCTAAATTGCGTAACAGGGAATCTGGGTTAAAGTTTTTAGTTAATACAGATACTACCTTACGTGATTTCTATTATTATTATAAACCAGAACCTCGCACGGCTATTGAAAAGAAAGGAATGAGTCGTTACGAGAATTTAGAAACCATTACAGACTCTTCTTATCAAACCATTAAAGATAAATTTAATTACGAATTATATTTTACTAATAAGGGAGGTTGCGTTATGCCGCTAATTATACAATTTATTTATAAAGATGGTACATCTGAAGTAAATCGGGTAGAAGCTTATGTATGGCGAAAGAACGAGAAAAGTGTTGTAAAAACATATTCTAAAAACAAAGAAGTAGCCTCTATCCTACTCGATCCATATAAGGAAACGGGAGATATAGATGAGAAAAACAATACCTGGAACACTGCTATTACTCCAAACCGCTTTGATGTGTTTAAAAATAAAAAGAATGTTGAACGTGGCCAAAGTACAGGCGGAAATCCTATGCAAAAAGCCAAAACAAAATAGTGGTTGTTCATAATACTCGATTTAGTATACACTTAAAGTAAAAAAACACTCGGTTATAAAAATAAACACCACGGTTGTTGGCTTCATGTGCCTCGAACTTTCTGAACTAGGTACAAGACAAATTTAACAGACATTAAAACTAAAAATTAAAAACTTTCTAATGAATATAGGAATTGTATGCTATCCAACGTTTGGCGGTAGCGGTGTAGTAGCAACGGAATTGGGAATAGCGCTTGCAGGAAAAGGTCATAAAGTACATTTTATTACTTACTCTCAACCTTTTAGATTAAATCAGTTTAACGATAATATTTTTTACCATGAAGTTAGTGTAAATGACTATCCTCTATTTGAATATCAGCCTTACGAAAGCGTGTTAGCCAGTAAAATTGTTGATGTCGCTATTTATGAGCGTTTAGATATTTTACATGTTCATTATGCTATTCCGCATGCATCGGTTGCTTATTTAGCGCAGCAAATTTTAAAGTCGAAGAAAATACATTTACCATATATTACAACGTTACATGGTACGGATATTACATTAGTTGGTCAAGATCCTTCTTTCGAACCAGTTATTTTCTTCTCTTTAAATAATAGTAATGCAATTACCTCGGTTTCCGAAAATTTACGTAAAGAAACGCTTAAAACATTTAAGATAGCAAATGATGTAAGGGTTATTCCTAACTTCATTAAACTAAGTGAATACCATAGCGAATCAGGTAACTGTCATCGTAAAAACTTCGCTAAAGAAAATGAAAAAATATTAGTTCACGTATCCAATTTCCGTAAAGTAAAACGTGTAGAAGATGTGTTACGTGTGTTTGATATTGTTAGAAAAACAATTCCCAGTAAATTAATATTAGTAGGTGATGGACCTGAAAGACCAGCTATTGATAAACTTTGCAGAGAGTTAGATACCTGTAATGATATTATATCTGTTGGTAAAATTGCTAATCCGAAAGAAATATTGGCAATTGGCGACGTGTTTATTTTACCATCAGAAACAGAGAGTTTTGGATTAGCGGCCCTTGAAGCCATGGCAATGAAGATGCCAGTTATATCAACCAATACTGGTGGTATTCCCGAATTAAATATCCATGGAAAAACAGGTTTTATGAGTAAGGTTGGTGATTATGAAGATATGGCAAAAAATACGATTGTCTTATTATCAAATGATGAAACATTTCAGCAATTTAAAATAAATGCTTACGAACAAGCTAAGAAATTTGATTTAGATATTGTGTTACCAATGTATGAGAAATTATACGAAGAAGTTATAAAAAAAACACACCTATAAAACTCAGTATCGAAACCTGTGAACAAGCTAAGCGCGTTTAAATAAAATCACTTTAGATTCTTGACTTTTTAATAAACGTACGATATTCTTTTTATGAGTGATAATAAGTAATATAGCTACTAACACTGAATAAACCATTAATGTTTCATTGGCGTTTTCTAAAACTAAATTTAAAAAAATAGGGTAACTTACTCCTGCCAAAATAGAAGATAGAGAAACATAACGAGTAATTAATAGTACCGTTAAAAATACAAATAACACCATTAAACTAGTTAAAGGTGTTAAACAAATTACAACACCTAATATAGTTGCAACACCTTTACCGCCTCTAAAACCTGCGTAAATAGGAAATATATGGCCTACTAAGGCTGCAATTCCTAAACCTAACTCTATATTTACAAAAGGATTTGTATCATAAACATAAGGTGATAAGTAGGCCAATGAAACTGCCAAAGTCCCTTTAAGTATATCAATCGTTAATACAGGAATACCTGCTTTTTTTCCAAGAACCCTAAAAGTATTTGTTGCACCAGAATTTCCACTACCAAATTCACGCACATCAATACCATAATAACGCTTACCCCACCATACAGCTGTTGGTATAGATCCTAATAAATAAGCGCCTATTGTTAGGCTAATGATTAAAATTGTTTCCAATAATTTAATAATTTGTTATTACAAAGATAACCTTTTTTAATATTTACAATCATTGTTGTCCGATTAAAATTGAAAAACATGATTTAGTAGTTTAAATGTACTGATTTTAGTGAAAATGATTTTAATTTTCGAAAAGAAGCCCTGCTATTACGTTTCAAAGTGTAATTCTGTTTGGTTTATATTTGATAAAACATTCCAATCGGCATCAGGAATAGCCAGGAACTTAAATAAATCGATTAATAACAAGCATTATAAGTTGGATTATAAACTTACCCATATCTGTATTTCAATGGAGTTTTGATTATCTCAAAAATAAAGTAATAAAAAAAGGAGCTAGTAGTAATACTGCTCCTTTTTAATTAGTTTTATCGGACACTTATGATTTACAAAAGATTGTAAGTATAGCTATCATTAAGATTTAAACAAGAGTATGTTTATTTTAGCCTTTTTAATAGTAGGTTTAAACGTCTATAAATATAACAATACTCTACTTAATATAGCTTTTAACTGACTATTTGCATAAGTCTTTTAAACGTATATCTTTGTTAAGGAGCAATTAATAAAAAGTCATTTTAGCTTTAAACCATTAAACCGCGAAAATATAACTGACTCTAATTTTTATAGTAACATGAAAAAAGTAATTCTGATTATATTAATACTTAATGCCTCGCTACCCTCTATTGCTCAAAAACAAGGGCAAGAGTTAATTGATTCCCTTATTTCAATATTACCTAAGCAAAATGAAGATACTAATAAGGTGAAAATTTTAAATGAACTTAGTTTTACGTTTAGTTCTATAAATCCTGATATGGGACTAAATTATGGAAAACAAGCCCTTGAATTAGCTCAAGCTAAAGGTTGGAAAAGAGGAATAGCAAATTCATATGGCAGAATAGGCGTTAATTACAGCGCTAATGCCGATCAGCCTATGGCTCTTGAAAATCATTTGAAATCACTGCGTATCAATGAAGAATTAGGTTATAAAAAAGCCATTGCTGGAAATTTAAATAATATTGGAAATGTGTATTTACAAACATTAAACTATTCTTTAGCCTTAACTTATTATTTAAAAGCCTTAAAAATTAATGAAGCATTGGGCAATAAAAAATGGACAGCTTTAAATTATGGTAACATCGGGAACATTTATTGGAAACAATTAAACTATACTCAGGCTCTGAATTACTATTTAAAATCAGTTAAACTAAATGAAGAATTAGGTGATGTATATGCTATTGGCAGAAACTATAGCAACATTGGTAATGTTTATAACGATCAGAATAATTTCGAAAAAGCCCTCGATTATTATTTAAAAGCAATTACAATTTTAAAAGTATTCAATAATACACTTTTCATCTCACAAAATTATGCAAATATTGCAGGAACCTATATGAATATATATATCGATTCAACTAAAACATCACAAAACCCAATACATAATCGTCCCGATAAAAAGTTATTATACATATCAAAAAACTATTTAGATAGTGCTATTATACTTGATTTAGAATATAGTTTGATCGATCATTTATGTAAAGATTATGAACTCCTTAGTAATTTCAATATGCTAATAGGTAATAACAAAGAAGCTTTAATGTATTATAAAAAATTTACATGGCTCAAAGATTCTATATTCAATATGGAAAAAGAAAATAGTTTAACGCAATCGGCCATGCAATACGAATTTGATAAAAAAGAAACGATTGCCAAAGCAGAACAAGAGAAAAAAGATATTCAACATCGTAATATTCGAAATACCATTGCGGGTGCATTAATAGGAGTTTTAGTCTTTTTAATCATTGTTTTTAGACAACATAACAAAGTTAAAAAACAAAAAAAAGAAGTTGAAAATCAAAAAATATTAGTAGATGATAAAAACAAAGAAATATTGGACTCAATTCATTATGCCAAACGCATTCAGCAAGCCATGCTAACTAGCGAACAATATATTCAGAAACATTTTAAGGCAGAATACTTCATTTTTTATCAGCCTAAGGATATCGTTAGTGGTGATTTTTATTGGGCAACTGCGCATCACGATAAATTTTACATAGCAACAGCAGATTGTACTGGTCATGGGGTTCCAGGTGCATTTATGAGCTTATTAAATATTAGTTTTTTGAATGAAAACGTCATTGAACGTGGCATTCAAAATCCAGCACAAATATTTAACAACCAACGAAAAAAAATAATTTCTGCGCTTAATCCTAATGGAAATGAAAATTCAAAAGATGGAATGGATGCTGTACTATGTGTCTTTGATTTAAAACATCATAAACTTGAATTTACAGCCGCTAATAATCCATTATGGCTGATACGAAATAACGAGTTAATTGAATTCAAAGGAGATAAAATGTCCGTTGGTAAAGGAGAAGAAAGCGCAATAGATTTCTCAAATCAATTTATTGATTTACAAAAAGATGATTTGATATACACCTTTACAGATGGTTTTTCCGATCAGTTTGGCGGGCCAAGAAATAAAAAATTCATGTATAAAAAATTAAAAGAAACGCTTTTATCTATATCAAATTTGCCAGTTCATCAACAACATGAATTTCTAAAAAACACGCTGAATGATTGGATGGAAAATTCAGAACAAGTAGATGACATACTTGTAATTGGTATTAAAATATAAACTTGTTAGTTATAACAATCATTTAAAGACATTAGAATTAGAAAATGCTTAAAATTTCATTTATACTTATTTTCCTATTTTTAACAAAATCATATTATGCTCAAAAACCTGAGGAGATTTATATGAGTAATGGCGAAGCAAAAGATAACTCAAAAGATTTTGCGGGAGCCATCATTGAATACTCCAAAGCAATTGATATTAACCCTGGTAAGGCTGAGTATTTTAATGCAAGAGCGGTTGCGAAAAGTGAAATTGGCGATTATCATGGTTCTATTGAAGACTATAACATGTCCATTTTGCTAAGTCCAAATGATGGAGATTATTATAATAATAGAGGCCTAGCACAAAACGAGTTAGAAAATTATACAGAAGCAATAGCTGATTTCACAAAGGCAATAGAATTAAACGCTAATGATGCTGATTATTTTTATGGCCGAGGCGTTTCAAAATACCGATTGGAAAATTATACGGCTGCTATTGAAGACCTTACTAAGGCCATCGCTTTGAATCCTAAAA
>JANXRU010000234.1 GCA_025356715.1 Bacteroidota bacterium | reverse complement strand
TAATGGCACAACGTTGTCATTAGAAACGATGCAAGAACCAGTTGTGAAAAATATTTTAGTGCAACCTAATCCTACAAAAAACGAAGCAACGATTTCATTTAATTTAAAAAGCAAAAGCTCTGTAACTGCTCAATTAATAGGACAAGACGGCAAGGTACTATCAGAAGTGCTAACTAATAAAACCTTTAGTAAAGGAGCACATGAGGTTATTATTAATAAAGACAATTTAAAATTGAGTTCGGGTTTGTATTACCTGGTTTTCTTTGCGGATAAAACAAGTAGTTATACTAAAGTGGTATTCGAGTAAATTTTTATATGAAATCAGTCATTCTTCTTCATGGTGCCATCGGTGCAAAAGACCAATTAGAGCCCTCAGGCAAAGAGCTAATACAACAAGGTTTTCAGGTGTTAAGTTTTAATTTTTCAGGTCATGGGAAAATGCCTTTTCAAAAGAATTTTGGCATTGAACAATTTGCTTTGGAGTTAGAACAATTTATTACCACACATAAATTAGAAAAACCAACCGTATTTGGTTATAGCATGGGTGGTTATGTAGCATTATACCTAGCGCACAAGCAACCAACACTTTTAGGAAACATTGTCACGTTAGGAACTAAGTTTGAATGGACGCCCGAGATTGCAGAAAAAGAAACAAAGATGCTCGACGCCAAAACCATCTTAGAGAAAGTACCGAAGTTTGCCGAAGACTTAAAAAGAAGACATGGCAATGATTGGGAATTATTATTAACTAAAACAGCGGAGATGATGTTAAGCTTAGGAGCTAACAATGCCTTATCACTTAATGATTATGCATCCATCGAACATAAAATTTTAATTGGTTTAGGTGATAAAGACTCGATGGTTTCCTTAGCTGAAACCACAATTGTTTACAAGCAACTCAAAAATGGTGTGATGTATATGTTACCGAATACCAAACATCCAATTGAGACTGTGAATGTAAGTTCGCTAGCTAAAATTATAAATGATTTAATCAAAAAAAAGACTCACTAATGAGTGAGTCTTTTTTTTGATTACGATTTTGATTTAAGTGAGTAAATACACTAATTAATCGTACATACTTCAGGCGCACTTTTTCTTGCTGAACAAGCAGTTGTAGCTGACGATTTAGTGTCGTGCATAGGGGTAACTTCAGTTGTTTGACCTGACACATCTCTGCAAGTACATGTGTAATCTTTTTTACAAGAAGCAACTGAAATGGCTACGAAAGCAATTGCTAATAAAGTCATTTTTTTCATATTTTTGTTTTTTAGTTCACTCAAAAGTATAGTGTTTTTTCGAAATGCAATGTTAAGTTGAGTGAACCTTCCTTATTACTTATTCTAAACCGATAAAAAAAGAGTAGGCTTTAATACTAAGCTGTTTTTCCCTGACTTTTCATGACTAAATTGGCAATACGGTAGAGTAGGCGAGAAGCTACATTGGCGTTCCATTCATCTTCTCCACCAACTTCATTAATATCAAAAGCTACAATTTTTTTACCTGATGCAACTACTTGTTCTATTAAGTAAAGTACTTGATCGGTTTCAAAACCACCAGCTACAGGTGTTCCGGTGCCTGGACATAATTTCGGATCTAATCCATCAATGTCAAAACTTAAGTATACATTTTGTGGTAATTCTTTTACGATGTTTTCGCAGATGGCATGCCACGTTGCGCCTTGATATTGTTGCTGCTTAATGTCTCTGTCAAAAAATGTTTTAACTCTTCCGTTTGAATTATTAATAATATCTAATTCAGCTTCACAATAATCTCTGATACCTACTTGTACTAATTTTTTAACGTTAAATAATTTCAAAGCGTTGTACATAATGGATGCGTGAGAAAACTCAAAGCCCTCGTAAGCCACACGTAAATCGGCATGCGCATCAATTTGTAAAATAGCAAATTCACCTATATGTTCACTTAAAGCTTCCATCATACCAAGCGGTGTTGAGTGGTCGCCGCCAATTAAGCCAACTGTTTTGTGTTGGTTTAAAAAATGAAGAGCACGTTTTTTTACCCAAGCATTCATTTCAGCACAAGCCTTATTTACTTCACCTATCTCTGAAATGTCGTTGACACTTTCTCCATTACATTGTCTATCAATAATAACTTCAGCTACTGGGCGATAAATTTCACTTTTCTTTCTTAAATCTTCATTAATATCATCCATCGCAATCCCTAACTTCCAAGCATCTTTTACAATAGGGTCATATAAATCAACTTGAAAGGAAGCGTCAAATATTTGTTGAGGCCCATCAATAGTTCCACCGCCATAACTTACGGTTACTTCCCAAGGAACTGGTATTAATACTGTTTCTGATTCAGCTGTTGTAAAAGGTAATCCAAACATATTGGCATTAACATCACCAACACTATTGGCATCAAAGTTTTTTATTTTTTCTTGTTTATTCATCCTTATATTATTTAAGTTTAAAAAAAAGCCATACGAATGCTCGTATGGCTCTGTAATAATATGATTTTTATTATACTAAAGAAATGTCAAATTGAACTAAGTCAATAAATTCCTGTACACGTTCCTGCACATCTTTTTGCGATAAGCCAATTAAACGTTCAGTTCCAAATTTCTCAACAGTGAAGCTTGCCATAGCTGAACCAAAAATAATAGCACGCTTCATGTTTTCAAAACTAATATCTTTTGTTTTTGCTAAGTAACCAATAAAACCACCAGCAAAGCTATCGCCTGCACCCGTTGGGTCAAACACGTCTTCTAACGGTAATGCGGGAGCAAAAAACACTTCGTCTTTATTAAATAATAAAGCACCATGTTCTCCTTTTTTAATAACTAAAGCTTTAGGGCCCATGGTTAATATTTTTTGAGCAGCTTTCACTAAAGAGTATTCTCCAGATAATTGGCGAGCTTCTGAATCGTTGATAGTTAATACATCTATCCCTTTTAATGTTTCTAGCAATTCAGGCATGGCTATATCCATCCAAAAATTCATAGTATCTAATACAATTAATTTAGGACGGGACGTTAATTGAGATAAAACTTGTTGCTGAACAGCAGGCATTAAATTACCTAACATTAAAAAATCGCAATTTTTTGATGTCTCAGGAACTACAGGATTAAAATCCGCTAATACATTTAATTGAGTATCTAATGTGTCGCGTGAATTCATATCATTATGATAGCGACCACTCCAAAAAAACGATTTTTCGTCTTTTTTAATTTGTAAACCAGTTAAATCAACCCCATGTTCTTTCAACGTATTCATAAAATCTTGAGGAAAATCATCTCCAACAACTGATACGATGCTAATATCTTGGGTAAAATAAGATGCTGCTAATGATATGTAACTAGCGGCTCCGCCTACAATTTTATCGGTTTTTCCGAATGGTGTTTCTATAGCGTCGAATGCTACAGTACCTACAACTAAAAGACTCATAATTAAAAAGATTAAATATTTTCACAAATATATTGTTTATTTACAAAATTGGTGTTAAATTTGCCCTCCTTTATAAGGAAAAGATTCCCTTTTAGCTCAGCTGGTTAGAGCACATGACTGTTAATCATGGGGTCCCTGGTTCGAGCCCAGGAAAGGGAGCAAAAGCCACCAATGTCGGGTGGCTTTTTTGTTTTAAAAACTTTTTAATGAGTTTTTTAGGCAAAAAAGCACCTATTTTCTGCAAATATCCTGCACATGTTTTTATGTAGAAAGAGCCAATTATTAAAAAAATGGCAACTCTCAATTTAGTATTAGACAAAAGAAGAAAATCTCAAGACAACAAATTCCCATTAGTATTTAGGATTTATGCAGGTAATAAATCAAGAGACCTGCCAACAGGTATTAGAATAGCATTAAGTCAATTTAATAGTAAGAGTGGAGAAATAGTAGATGATTATATTGCAAACAATACACTCCAGATTCTGAGGGTAGAGCATCTTCAAAAGTTAAATTTATATACTCTTAAAAATAAGGGGGTAGAAAACGCACAGGAAGTAAAATCTTATTTACAAGGTAAACTATCTCATGAATACACTATATACAGTTTTTGGCAAGAGCAAATTGATTCATTAAATAGTATTGGCAGAACAGGAACAGCAAGGTCATATAAAATTGCACTTTCTTCAATTAGTAAACAAGTTAATTTAATTAAGCCATTTGAAAATTTTGGTTACAAGGATTTAATAGAACTTGAAACTACATTGTATAAAAATGGCATGACAATAAATGGAGTAAGTGTTTATTTAAGAACATTAAAAGCCATTTATAACAAGGCTATTAATCTTGACATTGTTGGTTATGAGCACTATCCTTTCAGAAAGTTTAAAATTAAAAAAGGTGCTATAACTCCAAGAGTAATGAATATTGTTGAACTTAAAGCATACTTTAATTTACAACTAGATAAAAAATCTCTTTATTACAAATCATGGTTAATTGGAAAATTGATTTTTATGCTGAGAGGTATAAATTCAAGAGACTTATTAATGCTCAACAGTAGGAATTTTAATAATGGAAGAATAATTTATAGGAGAGCTAAGACAAAGAAAATATATAGTATTCCTTTATTACCTGAAATGGTTGAAGTCTTTAAGGAATTTACACCTAATGAAATTAGCCTTTTAGATACTGTTAATGAAAGTGATATAAAAGACCCTATTGCATTTGTAGAAATAATGGCACAAAAACTAAAAGTCATTAATGCTCATCTTAAAAAAATAGGTAAAATGATTGGTAGTAATGAACCTATTACAACTTATGTTTTCCGTTATACCTTCAGCAATGTTGCTAAACAAATGGGTTACTCTAAAGACCTCATTTCAGAGGCACTCGGACACAATTATGGGAACTCAACCACCAGCCATTATTTAGAGCAGTTTCATCAAGATGAATTAGATGAACTGACGATGCGGGTTATTAAAATACTAAAGTAAGACAAAGGTTGGTATGTTAATACTCTACATGTTTTTAATAGAATTACACTTCTAAACTTTGAAACTTTTTAATATTTAAAGGGTTTATATAGCTAAGTATCAATAAGTGGTTTTATATGAAGTAAAATCACTTGACTCTGTCACAGTTAATAGTATCTTTATCATCGGGTTTATAAATCACTAAACTAATCTTTGAATGTAAAAAATTAATACATTTAAATTTTCTATATAATGATTAAACAGATAATTTTTTTAACTATTTTCTTTTGTAATCTAACTGCATTGATGAATGCACAATGCGTTTCTATTGGTGTTAATAATCCTGTTACAAAGGGACAGCTTTTGTCAACAACAGGGTCTTCAAAATTGGACAATATACTTTATACAGAAAGTAGTAACATGAAAAATACTTTTGAAATAAATATACCAGTTTATGCTGTTGATGATACCGAAAGCCCAAACTGTACATTTAGACCTTCAGCATCAATTATTACAATGGGCAAAACCATGATGCTTGATGAAATAGTGGAAACAAATGGAACCAATAGTATTATATCAATTATGGCTCATGAATTTGGTCATGCTATACAACATAAATACAATCTCAATGTTAATAGTGATTGGATAGGCAAATACCCTGAATTGCATGCTGATTTTATGGCAGGCTGGTATATGGGCAAGAAAAAATATTTAAGTTCTCAAGAAGTTCTACAAATAGGCAAAAGTTTTTATGAAATGGGGGACTATGACTATTTCAATCTTCAACATCATGGTACTAAGGATGAAAGGTTATTTGCTTTTTATTCTGGTTTTTTGAACTCTGATTTAAATGTATTTGATGCTTATAGGTATGGAACTAATGTGATAGCTGACGTTGAAGAAAATCTTATAAAATTCAATACAGCAAGTGCTTCAAAAACTACTAATACAAATAATAATAGTGTTGAATTAAATAAACCAGGTTACTTGTGTTTATATAGTACAAATAAAAAAGCTTTAAAAAGAGAGTTATACATAAATAACCAATATGTTGGATTTGCCACATCAGTGTATCAAGGTATGCCATCTTATGGTTCTAACGGCACTATTTCTCTTCCTCTAACACCAGGCACTTATAATGTAGGAATAAAATATGTTTCAGGTGGTGCTTTTATGGGAAGTACCAAAATCCATTTCACGCAAATAACTGTTTCAAAAGATGGAAATTTTGCACTTGATGTAAGCCAAATTGGTAATTAAAAGGATAATCTCTGTTCCAAGCTGGCAAAAGTAATAACTAGCATATTCCACTCTCTCACAACCCAGAGAAGTATACCCCCCTATCAACTAAATTTACTCCTACCCCCCCCTTGTATCTCATCATTTGACTTCAGTTTTGAAAAATAAACTCATTTTAATTATTAATGGAATGCTTTCTTCTTGTATCTCATTATGTGTCTTAAAACAAGTTTAACTAAAACTAATCAAGACATGAAAACAACAAACTCACTTCTTAATGAATTATCTATTACTTATACTAAAAAGCTATTTAGTAATACTTCTATCACAAACTCTAAGGATGCCAATTTATTAATTAATGAAATATATCAGCAGACAGCTTCATGCATAGAATTTAAAGAGTACTTCTTTATTGTACTATTAAACCGTGCAAATGAAGTTATAGGCTACCATAAGTTAAGTGAAGGTGGTATTTGTTCTACGCTAGTTGACAAAAGGATTGCTTTTGCTACAGCTTTAAAAAGTTTGGCTGTAGGTATATTATTAGTGCACAATCATCCAAGCGGAAACCTCAAGCCATCTCAACAGGATATTCAGCTTACTAAGGACTTCTGTGAGGTTGGAGAGTTATTAGAAATAAAAATAGTTGACCACATCATCATATCAGTTAATGGTTATTATTCATTTGCTGATAATGGACAATTATAATTTTAGGAGAGCTCTGTCAAAAGAGTTCTTCTGCGTGGCTTGCTTTTTTGTAACTCATTATGTGGTTTAAATAATTAATAACCTAAAACTAAAAAACATGAAACAATTTATTAAAGCAGAGAGGAGCAACTGTAAAATCAAGATGGCTATACAAGGTCCATCAGGCTCAGGAAAAACTTATTCATCCCTATTAGTGGCATTTGGTCTAACTAAAGATTGGAACAAAATTGCAGTACTTGACACAGAAAATGGTTCAGCTAACTTGTATTCGCATTTAGGAAAGTACAGTATATTAAATCTGACTGCACCCTACACACCTGAAGAATACATTGATGCCATTGAAACAGCTGTTGAGCAAGGTTTTGAATGTTTGATTATAGATTCACTATCAACTGAGTGGAATGGAGTTGGAGGAATACTTGATATTCACAGTAACATACCAGGTAATAGTTTTACCGCATGGAGTAAAGTAACACCAAGGCACAATGCCTTTGTACAAAAAATCCTGCAAAGTAACATTCACATTATTGGTACAATGAGAAGCAAAACAGATTATGTTCTATCAGAGAAAAATGGAAAGCAAGTGCCTGAAAAAGTAGGCATGAAACCAGTACAAAGAGAAGATTCTGAGTATGAATTTACTGTAGTGTTTGAACTCAACCAAAAACATCAAGCTAATGTAGGTAAGGATAGAACAGGGCTATTTAGCAAAAGACCTGAACTCTTTTTAACAGCAGATGTAGGAGATGAAATCAATCAATGGTGCAAAGTAAGCAAAGAAAAGCCTACAGAAACAATTACCTCGGTAGAGGAAGTACACGAACAACAAGATGTATTTATTGAGCAAATTAATAACTGCAAAACAGTTGAAGAGCTAGGCATGTTATTCAATGCAAACCCAAACAATCAGAGAAAGTATAGGTCCTACTTCTCTCAAAGAAAAAATGAAATTGATTTACTATTAAACAACTTTTTAAGCAATGGAATACAAAATTAATACACAGGAAGTGTTGGCACAAGTGCCAGCACTTTCACCCAATGGCACAGCAATATCATCAAGCTCACAACCATTTATTGAAGCTAACACTGTGCAAATGTCAGCAAAGGAACTAGAAGAACAGCATATTATACCTGTTTGGACAACTACTAATGAACCTCTAATAAGCCATATAGAGTTTATAGAAACAGTTTGGGAAGCAACACATAAATTATTTCCGCAAGAGACTATCTTTAAGCCTAACATTAGAGTTAGTCATCCAATTAAAGGCAGAATACCTGAAGCAAAACATAAAGCAGCTAACCAATTAGAACCTTGGGAGAGCACCATTTATTATGAACGAATGATGTTTGTTATTGAACTACCTGGTATTACTCAAACTATTAATGGTAATCAATTAAACTTAACTATTGGTGGTGTAAAGTCCTACAACTTAGATAATCTGTATAGTAAGAGAACTCATGCAGATCAAAGGTTTCAGCTGTTTATAGGTTTCCAAAATAAAGTGTGTTGCAATCTTTGTGTATGGAGTGATGGGCTAAAGGAAGAGCTAGGTATTAAAAACATAAACCAATTAGGCTATGCTTCTGAAAACATGATACAACAGTTTAATGCAGAGAAACAATTGAAAGCCATGCAGCAGTTTACTTCTATAGAGCTATCAGAAACAGAATTTGCCCAGGTAGTAGGAAGAAGCCGCATGTATAAGCATTTACCTGATATTGCTAAAAAAGATATACCTGCTATGTTATTAGGAGACCAACAACTAAACACTGTTGTAAAGGACTTCTACAAAGACAGCAACTTTGGCTGCGAAACAGGGGGTGGCATATCATTATGGGAATTTTACAACCTACTCACAGGTGCAAATAAATCTAGTTACATAGACACATTTGTAGACAGAACAGTCAATGCTCATGATTTTAGTAATGGCATTATACAGCACAAAACACACAGTAAACCATTTTGGTATATGGGATAAATTAAGAGCTCAGGGCAACCTGGGCTTTTCTTGAAATAAATGATCAAGATTTAATGGGAGTATTTGATGATGGAGCTTTTACTGTGATAATTAGCATTATAGAAAAGATAAATGAGAATGCATTTGGCGCATATCTTAAAAATTATGTGTAGAAAAAACATAATGTTAAAAAGATTTAATAACCAGAGCATTGCCATCTTAAAAAGATTTAATAATTTTGCTTCACTACTTAATGTAGTTCTATATTCAAGAGAATATATTTAAGAATAAAAAATGTAAATCCAAGCTTTCAATAGAAAGCACTGCTAATAATACTAAACTTGATTATCAGTATTATTAGAATTCAGAGACAGAGCACTTTTATGGATTAAATTATTGCCAAAGTACAAGTTACATAGTTAATATTCTTCGTGTGAGTATATTCTTCTACCGACCAGATTAGGCTTTAATTAAAATCTTCAAATTAATTATATAGACCAAGGCTATGCGCCCAAGGCTTATATATGTCTATTAACCTGTATTGATAAGGGTTTCAGCCTTTATTTCTGCATAAATTATACTTAATTAAATCATGAAAAAGTTGAAAAATTATGGGTACAAAAAGTACCAACACTATTACAAGAGCCCCTCTGGAAATTATTATCCAAAATATGCTACATTAACATATTGTAAAGCTGGCATATTTATGTATTCAAATCACATGCATAAATTAGCATTGATAACTCCATGTGCGCAATATTTATTATTCTATTTAGTTGAAAGAATGGACTTGGATTCAAATCAAACAATAGATCATGCTTCAATAAGGCAAGAATTTATTGACTTTATGAAGCACTCAATAAACAAAATCTATAAAATGGAAACCGTTCAAAAAGCTTTTAATGAATTGAAAAATTCTGATTTTCTTATTGATAGAAATATAGGTAATAGATACACTGTAAATCCATTGTATTTTTTTAATGGGTTTGAAACAAAAAGAGCTGAACTATTTGGGTCTTTATTACTTGAAGCTTGTGAACCGAGATTTAAAAACTTAGATATAGTTAAGAAGTTAGGGCTAACTGCTTATTAATAATAAAAGCATTTTCTATTGATTATTAAGTTTATGGAAGCAAAGGATATGTAATAATAAATTACATATCCTTTTTCAAAAACGTTTCCTGAAACTTAAAAAACTTAGAAACAGGAATATTTAGTGCTTTGCTGATTTTAAAAAGAGTAATAGATGTTGGATTAGTTCTGCCTTTTTCTAATCTAGTAATTGTAGGCTTCTCCATATTAACCAATGAGGCAAGATCAAGCTGAGTTAAACCCAGCTTTTTCCTTTGTTTTGCAATTTCTTGACCCAATAATATAAGGAATTGCTTATCCTCCATTTAATTAAAGCTTTTGTAACTGCAAATTGGAGTTTTTAGCAAGTTCAGAGGGTAACATATTTGTTACTCTTGGAAAATTTTATACCTTTGGTTGAACGTTAAAAATAAAATCATGAAAAAACTAAACCTTTTTGCAGTAGCTTGCTTTGCAATTGTGATATCAAGCTGTAATCAAAACTCTCCTGCACCAGCATCATCTTCTCCATCATCTTCTCCAACAACCACTCCAACATCAAGCATGACAGCTACTGAAGCCGCATTAGTTGGAGATTGGATTTTTGATAAGTACGAACAATATCTAGGAGGTAATCTAAATGCAACATGTACCCAGTCGACTTCAATTAATTCAAGCGGTATTGTAACTACCTATACTTTATATTCAGGTGCACATATGGATTTCAAATCTAGTTTTCTAAATAATACAGTTTATACACCTATTGAACCACAGTATTATAATGCAGATTATTACCCAGGAAATTCACCAGCATATTCAGGTTCATGGCAAGTAAGGCCAAAAGCAAGTGGTGAAACACTTTTTCTTATCAATCTGCAGGGTCCATTTATACACACTGGCAACAACATGCCTTATATTATTACTTTAAATGCAACAACCCTTATTTATCAACAATGGATTCCTGGTCAAATCCCTAATGGATACAAGTACTATTTTCATAAATAAAGAGCTATAAAAAAACTATTTATTTTACCAATTTTCTTAACACTCCTTTTAGGTGCTAATACTTCGTGTTCATCAAGATACCAAGCTTGTACAGGAGACAGTGACTGTGATATCTGTACAGATTGCTCTAGATGCAAGTATTGCAATAGAGATGGTGGCTCTTGTGGTGTGTGTGAGTAAATATGAATTAAACAATTAAAACTATTCAATTATGGCAATTCCAGGAATTTTAGGTGTACTAGTATTTCTAGTACTTTTTAAATTAATGATATATCTTATTAAGTCTATTGGTAAAGATATTAAGCCAGTAAGTAGAAAAAAAACAATTATTGATGATATGAATGATAAACCATCAAAAAGAAAAAAAGATTAGTTATGAGCTTATTTAGTAGTACTTGGGAGTTTATTAAAAACACTATAAACTTAGTCTTAGACGCCAGCTTTGAGAAAGTTGCAATTATAAATGCATTAAATAAGACTTTTGAAGAACAATATTTAAATAGTGAAACAAAGAGATTAGTGAGGGTTTCAATAACTTTAGGTGATTCATCCTATAAACATAGTATGAGCGTAAATTTTACAAGAAGTGGCTTCATGATGACGATTCAAAATGATGAGTTATTAAAATTAAGTGAAGTACATGAGGTTGCTCAATATATCTTAATGAATGATTACTTTATTAAAAAACTAATGGCTTTGGGTTTTGACACACTCATTGTAAAGGGGAAGAACACTAATTCAATTAAATTTAAATTATCAGATTTTGCTAATCTTGACAATTACTTTTTGTAAATATGAAGTCTAATTCAATCTTAAGAATATTACCATTTGCAGCATTAATTTTAATTCCTTTTATTAAAATCTATTATGTTATAATTATTTTTTTCATAATTTGGCTATGCATCTTTCTAATAAAATACTATTATTCTAAAAAATTATCTTCAAAAGAAATTGTAAATGTAGCTACAGGCATAGTTAAAAAAAATGAGTTAGAAAGGTTATATAAAGATTTAATCAAAAAAGTACATCCTGACAAAAATCTGAACAACCTAGAACTTTCAAAGGACTATTCAGAAAAACTTAATAAATACAGATTTAACTTTGATGAATTAAAAAAGATTGAGGCTGAAATTAATGAGCTATTTTAATATTTCATATATTCATTTTTGAGATCGCTCTTAAGTTTATCAAATAAATAACTTTATTAGCCAATAAACTTAATTGCAAATTACAAAGCTTATATTTCAGAGATTTTTTATAATATAGTGCCATAAAATTAAACTCATGAAAGCTATCTTAATAATACTTGCAATTTTTATTATAATGTGTTGCATTATATCAATGCCCGCTTTTGAAGAACGTGAATATGCTAAGACACATCCTGATTTTTTAAGCAATGCTTATGATTTAAGAAATGCTTCACTTGGAAGTACATCCAATAGTACTGACTCTTTAAGCACCAAAGACTCCTTGAGTATAAAGTAGTAACCCTCTATCTCCTACATTTGGTAAAATTGATTAAACCTATAAAGTTTAATCAATGATAATGTATATGTGACCCAAATTCTTAATGCTGAGGTTTCTCTAATTACTCACTATTTACTAAACTAATAATATTAGATACATACTGCCACTTTTTAATAAGCTGTTTGTTTTTAATTGAAGGATGAATAATCCCTTTTCTCCTTACATACACCATAAATGTTTCAGCAAAATCTTCCATAGGCATTGTGCTAGCATAATCAGTAATAAAAGCATCACTCTCCATTTTAATAGGCTCAATACTATAATATTCTCCTCCAAATGCTTTTTTAAAATCTGATTTTGAAATTATTCTTGGGTAATAATGAGCCAAACTATGAGCATATTCATGTCTAATAACATCTCTTAGAGAGCCTCTGCTTTGCCAAAATACTTGTGATAATACCAAACTTGGTATATAAATATTGCCTGGTTCAAAGCCAAGTATTTTTTGCACTGCTGAAGCACCATGTATAAAAAATCCATTAGCATCATATAAGGAAAGTGGAGACACAGCACACCAATGTACCTCTGTATCTGTAAGTTTACTACCCTCAAACCAAAGCCCGACTTTGAATAATTCATCTTGAACTGTTAAAGCAGCAGAATTTATCTGCTTAAGAGATATTAAATTTCCTTTTATCATTTATCAACTAGACAGAAATTATTATCTTAAATTTAGGCAAATAAATAAGTTTAATCAACATTAATGTATATTTGCGTCAAACTTCAATGATGTGGTTTTTCCTACAGAATTGACTTAACTTTATTAATTATTAACTTAAACCAACAGCTTTTTTCTGCAAAAACCATGCACATAACAGGATAAAAAATAGTGGAAGGCTTATATTCCCTCTTAGCTCAGCTGGTTAGAGCACATGACTGTTAATCATGGGGTCCCTGGTTCGAGCCCAGGAGAGGGAGCAAAAGCCACCATTGTCGGGTGGCTTTTTTGTTTTATGATATTTAGGGTTTATATGACCTACTCTCCCAAACTTAATAAATTATACATTGGAACAACCGACGATTTTGAATCAAGTTCAGAATGAGTACCGACGATTGAACCACTTATAGCATCAAATTGGTATATAATATTGTATTAAGGCATGATATAAAACAAAAGCCCCCATTTGCGAAATCACAAATGGGGGCTTTTAATGTTTGTAATTAAACTAATTACATGTGTGTATCCAATTTACCAGCTAATATGTTTTTAGCAGCTACTC
>JANXRU010000231.1 GCA_025356715.1 Bacteroidota bacterium | reverse complement strand
CCCTCTTGTTTAGAAGAGTTGAACGAGTCTATTGATTTAACATCAAAAAATACAGGCCTTACTTTAGTACTAGCGTTGAGCTATTCTTCTAAATGGGAAATCATCAATGCCCTTAAACAATTAGCCGTTGATGTAAAAAATGGGACAATCCATAATGATGATATTACTGAAAAAGATATTGAAAAGTACCTTTGTACTAAAAATATACCAGACCCAGAGTTGATGATTCGTACAAGTGGCGAACATCGCATTAGTAATTTTTTATTATGGCAATTAGCTTACGCCGAGTTTTATTTTACCGAAACTTTATGGCCAGATTTTAGAAAAGAAGATTTATTTACAGCAATACTTAATTATCAAAATCGCGAACGTCGTTTCGGTAAAACGAGCGAGCAATTAACGCAACCCTCTTAATGATATTTACAAAACACATTCTTTTTTTATTTTTGTTTGCACTTAGTTTATCTGGGATGTCACAAATAACAGGCGATTCTGCCAGTGCTCAAGTCTTAGATTATTCTAAACCTAAAGAGTATACCATTGCTTCTGTTAGCGTTACTTGTTCTCAGTTTACTGATAAAAGCGTGATTCGTTTATTATCGGGCCTGCAAGAAGGGGATAAAGTTCAAATACCTGGCGATAAAATAGCTGAAGCTATTAAAGCCCTATGGAAACAAGGCTTGTTCGAAGATGTAAAGGTTTATTTAGTGAAGACAATAGGAAAAGAAGTTTTTTTAAATATTGCAGTAATAGAAAAACCACGATTGACTAAATTTGGATTTAGTAATAATGTGAGAAAAAATGATGCTGATGAGATCCGCGGGAAACTTCGTCTTGTTCCTGGAAAAGTAATTACAGATTTTACAATAGGGTATATTCAAAATATTGCGAGAGATTTTTATATCAATAAAGGGTACTATCATACAAAAGTAGAAATCGTTAAAACAGAAGATACGAAAGCTAAGACGCCACATGTTATTTTAAACATTAATGTTACCAAAGGAAAACGTGTTCGGATTAGTAATTTAAATATGTTTGGAAATACGATAATTAAGAGTGGAAAATTACGCCGTAAAATGAAGGATTCTAAACCATTTAAATTATACACGTTTTGGAATTCAGGAAAATATTTAGAAGATAACGTTGAAAAGGATTTGCCAAGTATTATTGCCAAGTATAACGCAAAAGGCTATCGTGATGCTCGAATAGCTAAGGATACGGTTTATTTTGTAAAGAAAAATAGAGTGAATGTTGATATTCATATTGATGAGGGACATAAATATTATTTTGGCGACATTAAATGGCAAGGAAATGCTAAGTATCGTAGCGGTCAATTAGACACGATTTTAAATATTAAAAAAGGAGATATTTTTGACCAATCTGAACTTGACCAAAAATTATTTATGAATCCAAATGGTTACGATATTTCATCGTTATATATGGATGATGGCTATTTGTTTTTTAATGTAACGCCGCAAGAAATAAATGTACATAACGATACCATTGATTTGCAAATCAATATGTATGAAGGAAAACAAGCAACCATTAATAAAGTTACAGTATTAGGGAACGCAAAAACAAACGACCACGTTATTTATCGTGAAATTAGAACACGTCCTGGCCAATTATTCCGCCGTTCGGATATTATTCGTACACAGCGTGAGTTAAGTCAATTAGGGTATTTTGACCCTGAAAAAATGGGTGTAACTCCAACGCCAAATCCAGCAAATGGAACGGTTGATATTGAATATAAAGTACAAGAAAAACCTTCCGATCAGGTTGAATTATCTGGCGGTTGGGGCGGTGGCCGTGTAGTTGGTACATTGGGTTTATCGTTCAATAATTTTTCGATGCGAAATATTTTTAAACCTAAGTCTTGGAGTCCTTTGCCAACAGGAGACGGACAAAAATTTAGTATCCGCGCACAAACCAATGGCGTGTATTATCAATCGTACAATTTATCATTTACAGAGCCATGGTTAGGTGGAAAAAAACCAAATTCTTTTAGTGTATCGGCATTTCACTCTCGTTTCAGAAACTCGGATGTTGCTCGAAACATTATAAATAGTGATGGTACTAAAGTGCAAAACCCATTATTTAGTGGAATGTTTATCACAGGTGGAACTGTTGGTTTTGGTAAACGATTAAAAAAACCAGATGATTTTTTCTCCTTATATGCCGATGTGAGTTACAACTATTATGAATTATATAATTATTACTCTTTTATTTTCGCGAACGGTTATGCTAATGATTTGAATTTAAAAATTCATATTACGCGTAATAGTATTGATGCTCCTATCTTTCCAAAGAACGGTTCAAATTTTTCTTTCTTAGCGCAATACACGCCGCCATATTCTGCATTCAATGGAAAAGATTATGGGACTGCAACACCCGCAGAACGTTATCATTTTATTGAATACCAAAAATATAAATTTACAGCCGAGTGGTATACACAGTTAACTAATAAAAAAGCAGGTGAAGGTAAAGAGGCTCGTAATTTAGTATTGCGTACAAAAATTGGATATGGAGTGTTAGGATATTATAATAAAAGTGTAGGTGTTTCTCCATTCGAACGCTATTATATGGGAGGTAGTGGTTTAAGTGGCTATCAAAATTTTGTTGCTCGTGAAATTATTGGTCTTCGTGGATATTCCGATAACTCTTTATCAAGTACTAGTGGCGATCCTTTATGCGCACGTTATACCATGGAATTACGTTACCCTATTTCTTTAAATCCACAAGCTACTATTTTTATATTAGGTTTTGCAGAAGCTGGAAATACATGGGCTAAGTATAAAGATTTTAATCCTTTTCAAGTGAAGCGTAGTGCAGGGTTTGGTTTACGTGTATTTTTACCAATGTTTGGATTGTTAGGATTAGATTATGGTTGGGGTTTTGATAATATACCAGGGAATCCTAATTCAGGTAATGGTAAAGGGCAATTTCACTTTACATTAGGAGCGGCGTTGGGAGAACTCTAAACCAAAAAAATGTTAATTTGTAAAATAATAGTAACTTGGCACACGTTATGATTTATGTTTAACGCATTTATAAAATAATAATACAGATAATGAAAAAAGTAATTTTAGTAGCAATTGTATTTCTTTCAACAGCAGCAGTATCTGTTGCGCAAAAGATGGGTTATGTAGATACAGATTATATTTTAGGTAAAATCCCTGAATATAAAGCTGCTCAAGCTGAAATGGATAAAACATCTGTAGAATGGCAAAAAGAAATTGAAGCTAAGTATGGCGAAATTGACAAACTCTATAAAATTTATCAAGCAGAGTCTGTTTTATTAACGGACGACATGAAAAAGAAACGTGAAAACGAAATTATTAATAAAGAAAAAGAAGTAAAAGAATTACAAAAATCGAGATTTGGAGTAGATGGAGAATTATTTAAAAAACGGATGGAGTTAGTTAAACCCGTTCAGGATAAAGTATACAGCGCTGTTAAATTAGTAGCTGAAAAATCTGGCTTAGCATTTATTTTTGATAAAGCAGGTCAAGTGTCCTTATTATATTCCAATAGTAAATATGATAAAAGCGAAGATGTTTTAACATTAATGGGATACAATAAAAAATAATTCAATCAAAGAAATCAATAAATCAAATAATAAACACACACACAAACAATGAAAAAATTAGTAAAATCAGTTGCGATAGTAGCATTAACAGTTGGTTCAGTTGTAATGGCTCAGGCTCAAAAAATTGCACATGTTCAGTTAGATTCTTTAATTACAATGATGCCAGAAAGCAAAGTGGCTCAGGATTTAGCCCAAAGCTATTTGAAAGATTTAGAAAAACAAGTTGCCACTATGGAAACTGAACTTCAAACTAAATACCAAGCATATATGGCTGATGCAGCTGGAATGTCTGATTTAGTTAAACAAACAAAAGAAAAAGAATTACAAGATTTAAATAAACGCATCGAAGATTTCAAGGCATCTGCTCAACAAGATTACCAACGTAAGTATGCTGAAATGTCGAAACCTATTTACGATAAAGCTAAAAAAGGAATTGATGCTGTTGCAAAAGAAAATGGATACAAGTATGTGTTAGATACAAGTACTGGAAATGTATTATACTCGGAAGCAGCTGAAGATATTTTACAATTAGTAAAGAAAAAATTAGATACGATGCCTGCTGCTGTAATCCCTGGAACACAAGGCGCTAAGCCTCAAGGAGGAGTAAAAACAACTCCAAAACCTGCAGGAAAATAATTGAGAATTTTCAGTTAATAAAAAATCCCTTTAATAATAATTAAAGGGATTTTTTTATTTACAATGTTTAGAGGATGTTAAAATCGAAGTATTTATCTATCTTTAAATCGCTATTTAAATTTTTTTAAATAGATCATTCAAAACATTAAAATTAGTTTCATTATTTTATATGATTATTAGAAGTAAAGCTCCTTTAAGAATTGGTTTAGCGGGTGGAGGTACAGACGTTTCTCCATACAGTGATATATATGGTGGAGCTATTTTAAATGCTACTATTGATTTATATGCATACGCTAGCCTTGAACCATTAGATAATGGCATGATAGAGTTTTGTATTGACGGAACGGATAAAATTATTTCAATAAAAGCAGAAAAGCAATTAGCGTTAGTTGAAGGATTTGAGTTGTTTATAGGTGTCTATAATCGCATCATTAAAGAATTTAATTTAGAGCCTTTATCTTTTCGATTAACATCATATATTGAAGCTCCTCAAGGTTCTGGTTTAGGAACATCATCAACAATTGTTGTATCATTAATTGGCGCATTTGTAGAATGGTTAAAATTACCTTTAGGGAAATATGACATTGCTCGTTTAGCTTATGAAATAGAGCGCAAAGATTTAAATATGAGTGGTGGTAAGCAAGATCAATATGCGGCTACGTTTGGTGGGATTAACTTCATGGAATTTTTAGCTAACGATAAAGTAATTGTTAATCCTTTACAATTAAAAGATGAGGTGTTGTATGAACTCGAATGTAATTTATTATTATACTTTACGGCAACACAACGTTTATCGGCAACCATTATTAATGAGCAAGTAAAAAATGTAAACGATAAAAATGAAAAATCTATTGAGGCAATGCATAATTTAAAAGAGCAAGCTCAACAGACGAAAGATAGTTTGTTACGTGGAGATTTAGCCACCATTGGTGAGATTTTACATTTCGGTTGGATAAATAAAAAACAAATCGCACATTCAATTAGTAACGACTTGATTGATACAGTTTATCAAACTGCCATTAACACAGGAGCTACAGGCGGAAAGATATCAGGAGCAGGTGGAGGAGGGTTTATGTTTTTTTATTGCCCTGCAGTTACTAAAATAAAAGTAGCAAGAGCCATTGAGAATTTAGGAGGAAGAGTACAATCTTTTAAATTTACACAACAAGGGTTAACCACTTGGACAAGTTTGTAGTTAAAATTATAATCTCACTCATATGATATATGCCTCATTTATTGAGCGTGTTTTTTTCTTTATCATTTCCTAAAACAAAAAACCCTCGCATTTCTGCGAGGGTCATATAAGTTAGGTTGTAAAATGTTAATCTACGTTATCATGTAAAAATGAATTATTTGGACGGATTTCATTGTTTTCGCCTAAGGTGTAACGAGACACTTGAGAATCAGTAGAAGGCGTAGAAGCATTGTTGTCAATATTTACTTGTTTACGTTGCCAAGCAGATTCTTTTTCTAAATGAGCTAAGCCTTCTGGCGTTTTCATCTTCAATGTTAATTCTTTCAATTTTTTTATACGCTCTTGGGCCAAACGAATTTGTTCTTCTCTACTATTAGCTTCAGCACTTTGTGTGTTGTTTACTTCAGAAACATTGGTTACATCATTGAAAATAAATTCTTGTTTAGGAGTTTCATTAACAGGATTAGAAGGTTGAGATACTTCAGGTGTGAATTCAAATGTTGTAGAAATTTCTTCATCAAATGAATACACTTTTATTTCAGGTGTTTCTGTTGCTTCTATTTTATTAACGATTGGAAATGACACCTCCTCTGAAACAATAGTGTTTATTACTTCTTCAGTTACATCTTTCGTAAACATAAATGGTTCAGTTGTTTGAATTTCATCAATAATAGATGTTTGTACTGGCTCAATTTTAGCGACAGTTGGTTCATCTAATTTTACCACCTTGCGCTCTTGTATTGTTGGCGCTTCGTAGCCTGAATTTATTTTTGAGTTAAAACCTGTTGCGATAATAGTGACAGATACATTATCTCCTAACGATGGATCAGTTCCGTATCCTGTAATTAATTCAGCAGTTCCGCCAGCTGCTTCTTGAATAAAATCAGTGATTTCGCCAAACTCATCCATTTCAATATCATCACTTCCGCTCATGATATTTAATAATACATGTCGTGCACCAGAAATATCATTATCATTTAATAAAGGAGAAACTAAAGCGTTTTCAACCGCTCGTAGCGCACGTTTCTCGCCACTTGCAATAGCTGAGCCCATTATGGCTACACCGCTATCTTGCATTACTGTTTTTACATCATTAAAATCCACATTCATGTGCATGTGTAAACTAATAATTTCTGCAATTGATTTAGCGGCACTTGTCAATACATTATCTGCATGAGCAAACGCCTCTGTCATTTTTAAACTACCATAAATATCACGCAATTTATCGTTACCAATAACAATTAAGGTATCTACGTATTTTTTCATTTCTTCTAAGCCTTTCTCAGCTTGCTCTCTGCGTTTTTTTCCTTCAAACGAAAAAGGAATCGTTACAATACCAACTGTTAAAATACCTAACTCCTTGGCAATAGAAGCAATGACAGGAGCCGCGCCTGTACCTGTGCCACCACCTAAACCAGCAGTGATGAATACCATTTCGGTATTATCTTTCAATAAATTTTTGATATCATCAATACTTTCTAAAGCAGAGTCGCGGCCAATTTCCGGTTTAGCACCAGCACCTAATCCTCTTGTTAAAGAATTCCCCAATTGTATTTTATGTGGCACCGGACTTTTGCTTAAAGCTTGTTTATCCGTATTGCATATTATGAAATCGACCCCTTTAATTCCTAAACGAAACATGTGGTTAACAGCGTTACTTCCGCCGCCGCCAACGCCAATTACTTTTATAATTGAGCTTTCTTCTTGTGGTAATTCAAATTGCATCATGGTATTATAGTTTTTAATGTTTAGTTCTTAATTTTTAATAGTTGTATTTTAATTTTTTTGCTTCTCTAATTCGCTTGAAGGGACACCTCTGATTTTATTTATCTCCTAAGTCCATTTTGTCTCTTCAATTCTTTGCGTCTTCTATTCTACGTCATCACTCATCCAGTCTTTAGCCTTGCTAATTAAGGAACCAAAGAAGTCACCTGTTTTTTGTTTTGAATGTCCAGTTACAGTTGCTTTTTCTTTTTTTGGAGTTTCTGCTACTTTTTGTACAGGTTTTTCTTCAAATGGTTTGGATGTATTAGCGCCACGTTTTGCATCACGCTCATATTTTTCAATACCTTTCATTACTAAACCAACACCTGTTGCATACATTGGGTTTTTCAACTCATCATCTGCTCCTGCTAAGTGCTCATTTGGTGTGCCAATGCGACAATCCATACCAGTAGTTAACATCACTAATTGCGGTAAGTGTTTTAATAAAGACCCACCTCCAGTAATAACAATACCTCCAGCTAATTTGCGTTCGAAACCAGAACTCTTAATTTCAAATAGCACAAATTCTAAAATTTCTTCCATACGCGCTTGAATAATTTGCGCTAAGGTGTTTACTGAAATTTCTTTATGAGGACGACCTCTTAAACCTGGAATTGAAATCACCTCATTTAATTGATTTTCCTGAGCTAAAGCAGAACCGAAGCGCATTTTTAATTGCTCAGCTTGCGTTTTAATAATGCCACATCCTTCTTTAATATCATCGGTAATAATATTTCCACCAAAAGGAATAACAGCAGTATGACGAATAATTCCATCATAGAAAATTGCAACATCTGTTGTTCCACCACCAATATCAACTAATACAACACCTGCTTCTTTCTCTTCTTCACTTAAAACGGCATCAGCACTTGCTAAGGGTTCAAGGTGTAAATCAACTGTAATTAATTTGGCACGATCAACACACTTCATAATATTTTTTACTGCAGATATTTGGCCAGTAATTATATGAAAGTTTCCTTCTAAGCGCATGCCTGAATGACCTATAGGGTAACGGATACCGCTTTCATTATCAATGATATATTCTTGAGGAATGACATGAATAATTTCTTCACCTGGAGGCATATTTAAACGGTGCATGTTATCAATTAATTGATCTACATCCGATTGACTTACCTCTTCTTCTAGAGATTTGCGGGTAATCATTCCTCGGTGTTGCATACTTTTAATATGTTGTCCAGCTATACCAACAATAACTTCTTCAATATCAATGTTCGCTTTATCAGACGCAATGCGAATGGCCGCTTTAATCGATTCAATGGTTTGCTCAATGTTTGCAACTACACCGCGATGCACACCCAAAGATTCGGATTTACCGATACTTAAAATTTCAACTTTACCAAATTGGTTTTTAAAACCAACTATGGCAGCAATTTTAGTTGTTCCAATATCTAGTCCAACAACTAGTTCTTGAGTAAATACGTCTTTGTTTTCTGTTGGTTTATTTTCCATAAATTATTTTTTAATGCAAACCACTTGGTTTTTGTATTTGATATTAACGATTGAATATTTGTTCCAACCATCGGTTTTATTAAGACCTTCGGTATAAAATAGTTTTAGTTTATTAAATTTTTCTTCGATGTTTTGAGCATCTCCAAAAATTATTTTATGATTACCAATGGAAGGAAATAATTCTATTTCTTTGTCCTTGGTAATATTAATTTGTTGTATCAGGCTTGTCAAAACACTGTCTTTGATGATATATTGAGTGATGGCATATATGTCATCCAGTACAGACACTTTGCTATATAAAGGATGTTTAGCGATTGTGTTTACAGGAGTTGTATATCTTTGTGCGTATGGCTCGTAGATATTTCCTGTGGCAATAAGTACTCTAGCAGTGTAGTTTTCGTTAAGTGGCATTAGTTTCGATTGAGAATCGATGTAATAACTTTCTCCATCTAAATTAAAAACACGAACAACTGGCGTGCGTTCTTTTACATCTACATTTACATCTCCATTTACATCAACCGAAATATCTGCATTTTCGACTGCTGGGTGAGCATTTAATGCTTTTTCTAGTTTAGTAACGTCAATGTTTTTAATTTCAGCATGTAAAATAGAATCTTTACGTTCTTTAAAAAACAATTTAATATCTTCTTCGTCTATAAATACGTTATCGTTCGTGTTAGTAATTGATACGCTTAAATTTTCGGAGATAACGCTTTTTTCTTTTTTAGTTGCAAACGCTAATGATGCTATTAAGCCTGATAATCCAATAATCCAAAGAACGAGTGTTAATATTTTTTTTGTATTTATTTTTTTCATTTTTTTTACAATGTATCTTGTAAATTGCATGTTGTATTCGGCCTTGATACAATATACCCTCTACAATGTGCCTTATGAGTAAAGCTTTTCAATCGGTTCAATTAATGAATCAATATCTCCAGCTCCTAATGTCATAATGACTTCAACTTCTTGTGTTTTTAAAAAATCAATCACGTCTTCTTTTTTTACTAAATACTTTTGCTTACTTTTCATTTTATCCAATAGCATTTTAGAATTAATACCTTCAATCGGTTTTTCTCGAGCAGGGTAAATTTCTAATAGCACGCAAACATCTAATAAATCAAGGCTTTCAGCAAAGCCATCTGCAAAATCGCGTGTGCGTGAAAACAGATGCGGTTGAAAAATGCCCATTATTTTTTTATCAGGATATAATTGTTTGGCGGCAGTAATCGACGCTTTTAATTCTTCCGGATGATGAGCATAATCATCTATATACAC
>JANXRU010000206.1 GCA_025356715.1 Bacteroidota bacterium | reverse complement strand
ATCTGCAATTTCTTGCACGCTAAATGGATTTACAGTAGTACGCGCACCAATCCATAACACATCTACTCCGTGTTTAAGTGCTAATTCTGTATGTTGAGCATTGGCAACTTCTACCGTTGTTTTAAGATTATACTGTTCCTTAACTTCTTTCAACCACAATAACCCATCTTCTCCAACACCTTCAAATGAATTCGGACGCGTTCTAGGTTTCCAAATACCTGCTCTAAACAATTTAATGTTTTTTATTTCTGATATCTGTTTGGCAGTTTGCAAAACCTGCTCTTTAGTTTCTGCGCCACATGGACCCGCAATAAGCAATGGCTCATTGTCTTTAGTTATCCAAGTATTAAGAGGTTGTATATTCACTAAGTTAAATTAAAATAAGTTCTAAAATAATTATTTTAGAACTACAAATATAACAGAGTTTATTACACTTTGTTTTGTAATATGTGAGACAAAGAAATTAAACTGATTATCAAATCTATACATTAGAGCCGATTGACTATTAATGATGAATAATGATTTTTTTAACGATAACTTTAGACTTAGTTACAATCCTAAAAGCATAGATGCCATTTGCTAAATTGGATGTATTAATGAACGCAACGTTTTGATTTTTCTCATTTATAACATAAGAAGAAACAAGTTGTCCGCAATCATTTAATATTTCTATATCAAAATTCGAATCATTATTAGACTTAATATAAAGTTGGTCGTTAGCTGGATTAGGAAAAATATCTATTTCATCGTTTTTTTCCTGACAATTATTTTCAACGCTTTTAATAAAATTATAATATGTAAATTGATTATCATAATCCACTTGCTTCAAGCGATAATAATTTATTTCATTGGACTGAACCCCATCTTTATAAAAATAATTATTTTGAGTTAAACTTGTGCCATGGCCTTGTATTGTAGCAATTGTGTTGTATGACATTCCATCTTCACTTCTTTGTAATTCAAAATAATGATTGTTTAGTTCTGTTGCTGTTGACCAATTCAAATGAATTCCATCTGATTGACATTCAGCAGTAAAGTTTATTAATGATATTGGTAACGGAGCTGTGGTTTTATTAACTGAGCCCAAAGTATAATAAAATCCAGTTGCTCCTGTAAAATCAAATTGAAATACAATAGTGTCAGAGGTGGCATTCGTATAATTTGTACCAGGTGTTGTAACAATAGTTGCTCCTGCTGCAAAAACACCATCTACATCTACTAAAAGTCTTATGTCAGCCAAATTATTATTACCAGCAACTCCTGCTGTTCCTGTTACAGTTGCTAAATCAAATTTTAAACTAATAGTGCCTACTGTTCCTGTTTCCTGCCCTTTCCAAACCCTTGTTAATCGCGATTGTATAGTGGCAGGTAAATCTGCATTAGAAGCTGCGGATGCATTTAAAGCTTGAGCATTATTCCCGGTGATAAAAAATGATTTGTCGGAACCAAACGCTGTTCCTCCCATATTATTACCATTAGCTATGGTTAAAATATCAGCACTTGCATTTAAACTTACAACACTTTTCGATCTTAATTTGTTTAATCCTGAATTTGCAGCAGCATTGTCTCTGCCAATTCCAATAACATTGTTATGAAAACCCGTTTGATTGGCCCATATCTGGGTGCCGTTGCCCGCCATATAAGTTACAGATGCAGCTACTCCCTTATTATTTTGTAAAGTAATGCCATATTTTATTGCTAAATAAGATTCAACCCTTCTTAATTCTGAGCTACCTAATTTTACATTAAAAGTCATTATCTCTGCAAAATCAACTTGACAATACAGTGGGTTTCCTAAATCATTTCCCCCAAAATTTAAAGGTTTTAATGAAGCTCCAGGAGAGAATGAAAGCCCTCCATGGCTATTAATCCCATCTACATTTCCATTAATTCGTATGTTGTTATTTGTTGCATCTGTAGTAATTCCAACAATTACATCTTTGTTTACGACATTTGCAGTACTAGAAACATTTTTCCCTCCAGCATCATTAACAAAATCAAAACGTTGTGTACTTCCATTTAATTCAAAACCAAAACGAGATGCGCCTGTCGGACTATTTTCCCATTTATAATCAACAAGGCCGCTTTTTAAATTTTTAACCAGAAAAATGGTATTATTATTTGCGTTAAATAAACTATTTCCCGTAAAGGTATTTCCACTTACTAAAATATCATTTGAACCGTCAAATCTAAGGTAGGGTTGGAAATTTACAGCATTTGAAACAAACAGCGGTTGATTTGCGGCGGTTGCTTGAGCCATATTACCTGTAACTGCGCCAGCAGATTGGTCGGCCCAAGCACTTACAGGACTTCCAGTTACGCCAGCATCTGATTTCACCCAATGTTTCAATCCTAATGCAACAGTTATAGGGTATAAACTGCAAGCTCCAATAGCCCTGGTACCTGCTGGGTTTGTAGCTGTAGGAATTCTATTAACTGCGGCAACTGTAAATTGAGTCACTGAAGCATCAATCACGTTGGCAATAGTAGCTGCTGAATTTACATCATAAGCAATCCAAAAATAATTTGTTCCAGTGCTTAAGGTTTGCGACCCCAATAAGGTATTCGTTCCTCCAATAGGAATAGTGCCCCCTATAACAAATTCATTTGTTGTACTAAATGCGTTTGTTGTTCCTGTATAATAAACGTGTATAGTTGATACATCCGCCAAAGTTCCACTTGAACTACCTCCAGCGCCTAATTGCAAACTTGTGAACGCAATTGGAGAACATGCTCCTGATGTAACAACTTGTAAACAAACAACATCTTGATCGAAATCACATTTAGTTGTTGCTGCACTGGAAGATTGGACAACCGTAGACGATACAAAAGCCATATTAGCCACTACAGACATTTTATAAGCTAAGGTAGCGGCAACACCAGTTGCTGCACAATTATATAAATTGATATGAACTCTATATGTTCCTGCTAAAGTTGGTGTCCAAGTAACATGCGATTGCAGTCCACAAAAATCGTCACTATATCCACCAGCAACCGCTACACCCGTATTATCTAAAATAGAAATTTGACTATCATAACTGGCAGAGCCACCATCTGCTGCACACAGCGAAAAATCATAGGTATTTAAACATGAACTAACTACAAACGTGTAATAAAAATCGCCTGCTGGCACATTCATCGTTTGATAGGCAGTTGTTGGTGCAGGAGTTATTGCTCCGCCACTCGAACCACCAGTGCATTGAGCAAAAATTACTTTTGAAGTAAGAGTGAATAATAAAAGTAGGTAGATTTTAACCATTCTAATGTATTTAATTATTAAAACCAAATTAGTTGGTTAAAAATAATATAAAAATCATCATTAAATGATTCAATTTACCTTGACTATTGAATTCCTATGGCGGTTTAGATTTGCTTAAAAACTTTCATATGTATTTTTGTTATTTTAAACTTGCCGCTGTTAATTCGCGATTCATACGAGCAATATTTTCTAAAGAAATTCCTTTAGGACATTCTGCTTCGCAAGCTCCTGTATTAGTACAATTTCCAAATCCTTCTTCGTCCATAGCAGCAACCATTTTAAGCACACGTGCCTTACGCTCTACTTGTCCTTGAGGTAATAACGCTAATTGAGAA
>JANXRU010000175.1 GCA_025356715.1 Bacteroidota bacterium | reverse complement strand
CCAATTTTCTATTAAACAAATTTAATGGTATAACAGTTTCGTATTTTTCAATATAATCTAATTGTTTCCCTTCATACATATAACAAATAAAATATCCTTTTAGCGTATCTAAATTCACTACAGATGCAGTTAAAAAATTACTGTAAATTATAAGACAAAATAAAATTAACGATTTCATAATTATGGTCTTGGGTCTAGCGGAACTGTTTCTAATATTTGTTGGATTTCGGAAGGCGTTGCCCCACTATTTTCTGGGGTTGTACTCATTATACCTAACCCGTTGTCGCGGACTTGTAGTTCATTTTTAATAGTTTCAATAATTTGTTTAGACGTGAATGCCCCCGTTGTCGCGGACTTGTAGCCCGTTGTCGCGGACTTGTAGTCCGTGACTCTATAATTATTAATTTCAGCTAACACGTAATTAATTGCTTTGGAACTTACTTCAAATATAACAAATAAAAAACCCAAACAGTAAAAACCATTTGGATTAAAAAAATAAAAAAGTATTATAAAAAACCTAAGCTGCCTTGCGATGCTTAATGTTTTTTAAAGCTTGTTTTTTTATGTTCCTTAATAAATTCTCTAAGCTCTTCTATCTCTTTTTTAGTTGGCTTTTTATTAATAACATATAAATCTGGGCATCGGAACAACATTATTAGTATTTATTATTACCACACAACAATATACTGGAACTTTTGTGATAATTCTTTAAATGGCGTACCCTCGCCATCCAATCTTATTAAATATGTTTCATCAGCTCTTGTATTATCTATTATCAATTTTTTTTCGGTTGAAAAATACTGGTCACTTAACTTATCATTAGTTCTATTCATTAAATAAATACTACACACTTTTTTTTGTGGATATGCCACCTTAATTTTATATGCTAGTGATTCCCAATTTTTTACCCCTACCCATTCTTCAGGGATATTAAGTGGTATGTGAAAATGCCCATTATAGGAAATAAATTTTATAGAATCGTTTTGTTTAATTTCATTAACTATATTTTCAAACATGAAATTTTCTCTTTCTTGCGATTTAAACCAAGAAACATCTTTTTTTGATTTTAATGAAATACTTAACCCACTTAAAAACATATTTATTTTATTGTAATTTAAAATACCTATATTTTGAATGTGAATTGTTTTATGGTTTTTAAATACTTGAAAAAAGTCTTGATATTGTTTCTCCTTTTGTTTTCTTTTTTTTGTTGTATTTCTTTTTTTTAATAGCTCTAAATCATTTAATAACTCCTCACTAATATCTTTAGTATTGTAGTATTGTAAAATATCATTTGGTTCTATACTAGTTAACTCATCTAAATCTATTGGAATAATTTTTTTTCTGTTTATTAATAATTTATTTGAATTATTAATGTATAGCCCTCTTGATAATATAGCTAGCTGAAAATCATTAGCAAATCTATTAAATGAATAGGATAGTGTATCTATTATTTGTTTATAGAAATAATCATTAATGAAATTATAATAACTACAAGGATATTCAATAAAAATTGTATTAATATCATTATTTAAAATTTTAAATAATTTTAAATAATTTTCTCCTAATCCTCTAGTTTTATGGGTTTCACCAAAGAAAAAGTAATCATACTTATGCAAATCAACCAAGCATTTACTATTTGAATTTATGAAGCTAAAATTATTTATATAATTTTTTGTATATAACGAGTCAATTTGTGATTGCCCTGATTTAAGACAAAACAAGAATAAAACATAAAATAATATAATTTTCATTTTATTTATTTAACATTTACTAGTAATTAATTGTTACTTTAAATAACCCGTTGTCGCGGACTTGTAGTCCGTGACCAATATAATTATCAATTTCAGCTAACACGTAATTAATTGCTTTTGAAGAACAATTACATCTAACTCGTAATCTAAATTAGCGTAATTTCTTGCCGAACTAAATAGATAATCTTCAGCTTTTTCTACAATTTTATCTATAACAGGATTGTTGTGTATATAGTTTAATTTTTGATGCATGAATTTTGGTGTTTCTATAACTTCAGCATGATAACCGTCTTGCCAAACTTTATACATTTGTTTTCGAGCTAAGTGTTCACAGGCCTTAGAAAACATTTCCAATAACCATTCCCGTCTACTTTCAGGTTCATTTTTAATAGTTTCAATAATTTGTTTAGACGTGAATGTCTTAAAATCTCTCATAATATCCGACAACAATTTTCCGTTATTTGCAGAGCAAATTAAA
>JANXRU010000070.1 GCA_025356715.1 Bacteroidota bacterium | reverse complement strand
AAATTATTAGACACCAAGTTTGCTTTAGATAACGGCGCTGATGAAATTGATATGGTTATTAGTCGTGGTGAATTTTTAAAAGGCAATTACAATTTTGTATTTGATGAAATTGCCGCCATTAAAGATTTAACGCATAAATATAACGCACGTCTAAAAGTAATTTTTGAAACAGGCGAAATCTCAACCTTAGATAATGTGCGTAAAGCAAGTGACATTGCCATATATGCTGGCGCTGATTTCATTAAAACATCTACTGGTAAAATTGGCGTGGCAGCAACTATGCCTGTTACATTAGTGATGTTAGATGCTATTAAAGATTATTATTTCAAAACAGGAATAATGGTTGGTATGAAACCAGCTGGTGGTATTAGCACAGCAAAAGGCGCTTTACAATATTTAGTCATGTTGCACGAAACTTTAGGTAATGCTTGGTTAGACAACAAATGGTTTCGCTTTGGCGCAAGCTCTTTAGCTAACGATATTATTTTACAATTAGAAAAAGAAGCGAAAGGTGTTTATTATAGCAAAGATTATATTTCAGTGGACTAATTCGATAATGAGGCAATGTAGCAATTCGACAATTATACTGCATGTTAAATATCAAACATAAATAATAAAATTGACTAATTGTCGAATAGACAAATTAACTAATTAATGAAATGGCAAAAAAAGAAATAAAAAAATTAGATTATTTTACAGACTGGAAATATACGCCAGCTCCTGAAGCAACAGATCATATTCGTTTACAAAAGCAATACGAATTATTTATCAATGGTAAATTTGTAAAACCAAATTCAGGTAAATATTTTGACACCATCAATCCTGCTACGGAAGAAAAAATTTCGAGCATTGCAGAAGCGAATGATAAAGATGTGGATTTGGCAGTAAAATCAGCCCGCACAGCCTATGATAAAACGTGGAGCAAAATGCCAGCTAAAGAACGCGCTAAATATATTTTTCGTATTGCGCGTTTAATTCAAGAGCGAGCTCGTGAGTTATCAGTGATTGAAACTATGGATGGTGGAAAATCTATTCGTGAAAGTCGTGACATCGATGTGCCTTTAGCAGCCAATCATTTTTTCTATTATGCAGGATGGGCCGATAAATTAGAATATGCATTTCCTAATCGTAAGCCACAATCCTTGGGTGTTGCAGGACAAGTTATTCCTTGGAACTTCCCATTATTAATGGCTGCTTGGAAAATCGCACCAGCATTAGCAACAGGTAATACCGTTGTATTAAAGCCTGCTGAAACAACGTCTTTAACCGCTTTAAAATTAGCTGAAATTATTCAAGAAAGTGGGCTGCCTGATGGTGTTGTCAATATTATCACTGGTCATGGCCCTGTTGGCGCAGCAATGGTAAATCATAAAGACATTAATAAAATTGCATTTACTGGAAGTACCAATGTAGGTAAGTGGATTCAGAAAGCAGTAGCAGGTACTGATAAAAAATTAACGCTTGAACTTGGCGGAAAAGCAGCTAACATCATTTTTGAAGATGCTCCTATAAACCAAGCGGTGGAAGGTATTGTAAATGGCATCTTCTTTAATCAGGGGCATGTTTGTTGTGCAGGCTCACGTTTGTTTGTACAAGAAAGTGTAGCGGAAGAAGTAATTCGTAAATTAAAAGATAGGTTGGAAACCTTAGTTGTTGGAGATCCATTAGATAAGAATACGGATATTGGCGCAATCAATTCTAAAATGCAATTAAATAAAATTAATGAATATTTAAAAATTGGTATAAACGATGGTGCTGATATGTACCAGAGTTCATGCGCCATTCCAAAGAAAGGTTATT
Organism: Bacteroidota bacterium; assembly: GCA_025356715.1. Next base: position 61,193 of record JANXRU010000070.1, on the reverse strand, counting down.
TTGTTCGCCCTACTCTATTTTTAAACACATCACAATCACACCGTATTTCTCAAGAAGAAATTTTTGGACCAGTATTAGCCATTCAAACATTTAGAACAATTGAAGAAGTGATTGAAAAAGCAAACAACATTCCTTATGGATTAAGTGCTGGGGTTTGGACAGATAAAGGCTCGCGTATATTTAACATGACTTCTAAGCTTCGTGCTGGTGTGGTTTGGGCAAATACTTATAATAAATTTGATCCAACTTCTCCATTTGGAGGTTACAAAGAAAGCGGTTTTGGAAGAGAAGGTGGATTACATGGTTTAGCACCATATTTAAAATTTTAATCAAATAAGAATGGAAAGAATAGAAGTTTTAAAAACATACAAAATATATATTGGCGGACAATTTCCTCGTACAGAAAGTGGACGTTATTATCCTTTAAAATTAAAAAACAACATGACAGTAAACGTTAGTTTATCTTCTCGTAAAGATTTTAGAAATGCTGTAGTGGTAGCTCGTGGTGCCTTTAGTGGTTGGAGTTCGAGAGCAGCCTTTAATCGTGGGCAAATATTATATCGCATTGCCGAAATGTTAGAAGGGCGAAAAGAACAGTTTTTAGAAGAGCTCAAGCAGTTAGGGTATACAGCTGTTAATGCCAAAAAGGAAATTGAATTAAGTATTGATCGTTTAGTATATTATGCTGGCTGGTGTGATAAATATCAACAATTAACAAGTGCAGTTAATCCCGTTGCGTCATCGCATTTTAATTTCTCTGTACCTGAGCCAATGGGTGTTGTTGCTATTATGGCAGATGAATCAACTGCTTTGCTTGGCTTAGTTTCTGTGATTGCGCCATGTATAGCAGGAGGAAATACCTGTATAGTGTTAGCTTCTGAAAGTAAACCAACTTGTTCTATTACCTTTGCCGAAGTTATAGCTACTAGTGATGTTCCAGGCGGTGTAGTAAATATAATTACGGGTAACAGAAAAGAATTACACTCACATTTTTCCTCACACATGGATGTGAATGCCATTATTACTTGTAATTCCGAAAAAGACTTTAATAAAACAGTTGGCGAAAATGCTTCGTTAAATGTGAAGCGTGTATTTGTTTGGAATAAAAATTGGAATGCCGAATCAGAACAAGGGCCTTATTATATTACTGATTTACAGGAAATAAAAACAACTTGGCATCCTATTGAAAATATTGGAGTTTCTGGAATTAAATACTAATACTTTTATAGCACGATGCTCCTTAAAACTATTATAGCCGCTGTTTTGGCAGGTAACGAAATATTAGAGGTTTACGAAACCAACTTTAATGTTGAATATAAAGACGATAAATCTCCTTTAACTTTAGCGGATAAAAGAGCCAGTGACAAAATTGTAAAACAACTTGAACACTTTGGCATTCCTATATTAAGCGAAGAAGGGGTTCACGAATCATTCGAAATAAGAAAACATTGGAATCAATTGTGGATAGTAGATCCCTTAGATGGCACGAAAGAATTTGTAAAACGCAATGGAGAATTTACGGTTAACATTGCACTTGTAGAAGCAAATAAACCCACAATAGGCGTTATATATTCTCCAGTATTACAGGATTTATATTTTGCTCAAAAAGGATTAGGAGCATTTAAAATAAATCAAAGAGATTTTGAACCACTGATTTCGATAATTGAATCTTGCACACTTGAGCAATTATTAACTGTTGCACAAAAATTACCAATTATTACGAATCGAAAAAATTATGTGGTTGTTGCTAGTCGCTCACACATGAGTACAGAAACGCATCAACACATTGAAAATTTAAAATTAAAACATAACGACGTTGAAATCGTAAATACGGGAAGTAGTATCAAATTATGCTTAATTGCCGAAGGAGTTGCCGATGAATATCCTCGCTATGGGCCAACTATGGAATGGGATATTGCCGCAGGCCAGGCTATCTTACTTGAATCAGGTTGCGACGTGATTGATTCAGAAACAAAACAATCAATGCTTTATAATCGAGAAAATTTATTAAACAATTGGTTTATTGCCAAGAGAAGTTGATTTACAAATTAATGTGTTTTTCTATCAAAACATTTATTTCTTCTGCCTTAAACACAATCATTGCATGAGATCCATCTTTGATTAAGTAATCTGCTTTCACATATTTATGTGAGATTAATCTATCCTTAGTTCCATGTATATGAATCGCATTAATTGGTATTATTTTATTATTCCAAGTAACTATAATATGAATACAGTATTTAAAATAATTTTCCTTCATTTGATTGACCATACCTAAAAACTCAGGTATATAGGCCGTTCCAAATCCAATAAACCATCGGCCTTTATACGCTAATTTACGATGATATTTCTCGCTTAACAGTAAATGTATAGGAATGTGTTTTAACGTTTTAATAAACCAAGGTAATTCATGGCGTGTTTTACAGGTTGAAATTAAGAATGTTTTAGCTGGATAAATTAATTTACTTAATTCTGTGCAAATCATTCCGCCAAATGAAACACCTACTAAATAAAAAGGAGTTGACGTATCAATTAAAGACAAAAACTTTTTAGCATACGACTCCATCGTGTCATTAATGGAAGGCAATGGCCAATCCAAAACTATAATTTCCGAGTTTTTAATCGTAATATTTACAAATAATTCTTTCGTAGTTCCTAAGCCAGGAATTGCATAAATTTTAGTCATATAATGCATGGAATTAGTCCCAAATAATCCACCTTGATGGATTATAATCAATTTGTTTTAAATTACAATTTACAAGGCGGTATTTTGACTTCTTTTCTTTTCTGATAAAAATATTTAAGTTCAAATTATTTTTTTTCCATTTTTCAAATTCAGACCCCACAAAAAACTCTAAATAGACGCGTTGTACTTTTTTTGTTGAATCATAAAACGATTTTAATGGAGTGGATTTAAAAAACTCTGAATGGCCTACAGATAAACATAGTTGATCTTTCGCAAAATCAGTTACGGTATCAACTATAAAGGAAAAGTCCGCAACTACGTATTGCCCATGTTTTAAACTAGATTTTTGTAATGGAAAGCTCAAACTAAAAGGATATTCTGTGTCTTTTGAATTAAATGAAATATCTAAACTATCACCAAAATGGATAAATGGCTTATTGTTGTTGACATATATATCTATATCACTATTAAAAATTGAATAAGTATTCAAAATTGAAACATCTGTGTTACTAGAATATCGTTTTGAAAAAACAGAGGTGTTCCTCAAATAATCTTCCTCATGAGAATACAAATTAGGGTAAAATTCCTTAATCATTAATACTTGTTCGGGATTAACAGCGCCAACAACAATGTAAGGCTCTTTCAAATTTTTTAAATACTGTTTAAATTTAGAAATACTATTTACAACCGAGTCAGTAGTAGTAACATACCTAAAGCGTGTGTCATACTTTTTTTCATATAAATAAACAAAGAAGCGTTCCGCTGAATAAAACGAAGTTACACTATCCACACCAAATCGTTTCTGCATATCCAACGTGGTTTTAAATTGAGATTCAAAATCCTGCACATTCACTTTCTTAAAAAAATGCTTTTGTTTTATGGTTTGAAAACTCAATAATCCTATTAACAATAAGCTAAAGATAGCAACCTGTTTTTTAGATAAAAATGAAACAAAAGAACTGATAAATAAAATAAAACAAATACCCGAAAATAATAAGCATGAGTTTTGTAAAATAGGATTTTTATAAACGGAGTATAAATGAATAACAGTATAGTTCAAAACAAAAATCCATCCTAAAAATAACTGCTTCTTTGAAATGGGCGTTAACTTTAATATTGAAGCAATGATCATTCCTAAAAACAAAACGATGTTTATCTTTCCAGCAATGCCACAGCCTAAAAGTGTTTTAATAAAATAATAAATTTCATTACTTCTTGGAGGCGGTAACCATCCACCAACAGATGTTCCAATACCTCCTACCGAAAATTGTGATAAGGTAATAGACAAATGTGGCAAATACAAGACTATAGCCACAACACATGCTATACTATAATTTAACAATTTCTGTTTATCGATATAACACAATGATAAGGCTACAACGGTAAATGCAAAAAAGCAACTTAGATGATGATTATACGCGCAAAGTAACCCGAAGACAACAAATAATAAGTAATGCTGTTTCTGTGGTTGCTTACTAAATAAAATATGGAAAACATTATATAGAAATAAAACAGAAAACAAAACGCCTGTTGAATACATCCTTGCATAAGAACTATACACCAAAAAAATAAATGAAAATGATAGTATAACAGCAGCAACTAACGCTACTTTATCATCAAAAAAATCTTTTCCTAGTTTATAGATATACCAAATAGATAAAACGCCACACACTAAAAATGGGAGCTTAATCGCTATTTCACTATACCCAAACAATTTTACCCAAAGCCACAAAAAAACTTGCACTAATGCTGGATGCGTATCTGCCTCAACACCAAATTTTAATTCATCTCTAAAAGTATCATATACGGTTCTACTTAATCCACTTAATTCATCATGACTAAATTGATATTGATTTAAAGGAATTAAACGAAATGCTATGCCCAACAAAAGAATGAGACACAGCAACCAATTTTCTTTTAAATATGTTAAAATTGATTTCATATAATGAGCACTAATCTAAAAAAAAATTAGCATTTTTACACTATTGTTTGCCCAGGTGTTGGAATGGTATACAAGTGCGCTTGAGGTGCGTATGTCGCAAGACGTGGGAGTTCGAGTCTCCTCCTGGGTACTTTTTATTTTTAAACATTTATTATCTTTTTTGAAATCTCCTTTAAATATAGTAATGATTGGAACAGGCAATGTTGCTAGTCATCTTGCTTTATCTTTTCAAAACAATAAACATCTTTCTATAATACAAGTGTTTAATCATCGCTCAACGAAAAAAAGCAAAACATTTGCTAAAGAAAATCAAAGTGAATTCACATCAGATTATTCAAACATAAATGCTTTAGCTGATTTATATTTCATTTGCGTTAAAGACGAAGCCATTACGGAAGTTATAAACCAATTAATTACTTTACGCCTAAAAGGCTTGATAGTTCATACTTCTGGAAGTACGCACCTTTCTGTTTTAAAAAAAGCATCTCCAAATATTGGCGTGTACTATCCTTTACAATCGTTTTCAGCATCAGATAACATTAACTGGAAAATTACGCCTATACTCATTGAAGCAAATTCAAAAAAATCCGTCAATCTATTAAAGACAATTGCAACAAGTGTTTCGGATACTGTTAAAGAAATGGATTCAAAAAAACGACTCCAATTTCACTTAGCCGCTGTGTTTGCTTGTAATTTTACCAATGCGTTATATGATACCGCTTTTCGACTAATTGAGACGACCTTATCAAAAAAAGATTCAAATTTATTATTGCCGCTGATGATACAATCATTTCATAAATTATCTATTATGACTCCCAAGCAAGCTCAAACTGGGCCTGCCATGAGGAAAGATACAATAGTGATGAAAAAGCATTTAGAATTATTAAAATCAAACAAACAATTATCTGCTGTATATAAATTATTGTCGGAATTAATTGTAACACAACAAACATATTAAGATGAAAAATTTTAAAGAAAAATTAAATCACATTAAAACATTTTTATTTGATGTAGATGGTGTGTTAACAAACGGCTCTGTATTAGTTATGGAAAACGGAGAGCTTGTGAGAAACTTCAATTCCAAAGATGGATTTGCCTTGCAGTTAGCAATTAAAAAAGGATACCGCATTGCTATTATTACTGGAGGCAATAGTCAAGCGGTAAAACAAACGTTACATGGTTTAGGCATTGAAGATGTTTTTTTGTCTCAAAGCGATAAGCTTCAATGTTATAAAGATTACATCAATGAACATGATTTAAAGGAAGAAGAAATTGTTTTCATGGGAGATGATTTACCAGACTATGAAGTTATGAAACGTGTTGGCATTGCTGCTTGTCCAAACAATGCTGCTCACGAAATAAAACAAATTAGTATTTATATTTCAAATCGGAATGGTGGAGAAGCTTGTGTGCGTGATATCATCGAGCAAGTGATGCGCTGTCAAGGCACTTGGGAAATTACTGGCTGGTAGCCAGTTTTATTCTTTAACAAAAGATACAGAATAACTACATTTTACAGAGTTTCTTTGCCAAAAAAAGGTTATTTTACATAGCCTCGCTCACAACCTCTTGCACTGCATCAGGCATCAATCGTTTCAACAAGGCTTCAATTCCTGCTTTTAGCGTCATGGTGCTACTTGGGCAGCCACTGCAAGCGCCTCGCATTTGAACAGTAACAACGCCATCTACTAAGCTTTTGAAGGTGATGAGTCCGCCATCATTCTCTACAGCTGGCCGAATATACTGATCCAAAATTTCCACAATCTTAGCTTCTACTTCATTTTGTGGAGCTTGGTGTTGGGTACTAATTGTTTTTGTTTCTGTAAACGTATTATCAATTGGAACTTCTTGCTTTGGCAAAGCTGTTATGATGAGCTTTCCGTCGTTTAAGTATTGAGTCAAAAAATTACGCAATTCCAAATTAATATCATCCCAATCTACTGCATCTATTTTAGTAATGGTTATATAATTTGCCGAAATAAAAATCGTTTTTACAAACGGGAACTGAAACAATTGCTTAGCTATTGGAGCAGTAAGGGTTTCAGAGCTGTTTTTGTATTCAGCACTCGCTCCCTTTTCATTAATTAAAATTTTATTAGCAACATATTTCATGGAAGCGGGATTTGGAGTCGCTTCCGCATATATAATATAAGGAATCATTTCTGTAGTCATGGCGTTTTTTTGAACTACAAATATCGTTAAGTTATCAGTGGGATGCAAACGAATGTGAGGGATTATTAAAATCATAACAACCAACAGTATAGATAAGTATACGTGTTTAATAATATGTTAAACATAGGCATAAAGTCCAAAAACTAAGAATTGGTATGAGTTTCTAATTCTAAAACAAATTTTATTATAGGTAAAGTATTAAATGTAAAACAAAAATGCAATTGTTTTATTCCGCTAATCAGTTGTTGTTAATACCATATTTACGTCTTCTGTTGCGACACATAAGCCATTTGCAAAGAAAAGGTGATTCTTATTCATTTTAGTAATAGTATAAGTCTCTTCACACTCCTTCATTTTTTTAAATTCAGTAAGCCGTTTAGTTTCTCCGTTTATATTTGTTGTTATTTTTTGACCGATTTTAATTTTTAAAGAAATAAAACCATAAGAAGTATTTTCTTTAATAGAATAAAATTTACCATTATTAAAAAAGGGGTGATCGTCTGTAGTCTTGACAATTGTTCCCTCGAAATTTAATTCATATAAATTATGATGTTTTTCTTTTATAATTTCTAATACTGTTGATTTTTCAATAGTATTCGTTTCGGAATTAAAACTTGATATTACATCTCCAGATTTAAGGTTTTCCACACTAATGCTATGTCCGTCAGGCTGCGATATTAATGTGCCCTTAGCAAAACAATGAACTCCAGTTCCATCAAATTCTATTTCCGAAATTGCTACATCATTATACTTATCTCCTTTGTAAACTTCCAATATTTCAAATTTTAGAATCATATCTTTTTTAACCCCTTGAAGTGACCCAATATCAAAAATTTGCAATGAAGTTGTATCTTTAAGATTTAGTATTAAATATGGTTTTTTATTTAGATACATTTTAATCGTCTTTACTCGTGAATTTTCTTTCCAGGCTTTTACAGATTTCATATATCCATTATATATTTGGACTTTCGTCACTGGGGCAGAAAGTTTTTGGAAACGATATGAAATAGATTGGCCAATACCTTTCATAGAATCAGTTACTACCCACGCTGTTCGAAGAGAAAAATCATGCGCATTATCTGCTTCATAATTTATTTTATTTAATGGTTTAAGAGCAGAGGTTGCATAAATAGAGTCTGGTCCACCTCCACAATACCAGCTACAACCAAAATCACCAACAAACAAATAATCTTCATTCTCTAGAAACGCATCATTTTCATAAATAAACATTTGCTGTTTAGATAAATGTTTTTTAGCTTTTTCAAACCCTCCGTAACTTCGTACAATACTATCAACTTTTATTAAAAGAATTTTGTTCTTCTCTAAAGATAATTTTCCATTAATCGAAATATCTGGTGTATTTCCTAGTTTAGGTGAAATAGATTTAATTTGACTAAATCCAATATTTTCAACTAAAATTAGTAAGCAGAAAAATAATCTTGTTTTCATTTTATAGTTTATTAAATCTAAAATAATTTTTAAAGATAATCATTTATCATAAGTAACAAGGTTCATCTATTTCAATAAAAGCCTTAACTTTATTACCTTATTTGTAATTGATTCCGAATGCAACAACAAGTTGATTTTTTAATTATTGGTAGCGGTATTGCTGGTTTAAGTTATGCGCTTAAGGTTGCCGAAAAAGGATCTGTATATATCGTTACTAAAAGTAATGAGGACGAATCCAATACTAAATATGCACAAGGCGGAATCGCAGCGGTATGGCACGATAAAGACTCTATTGAAAAGCACATACAAGATACGTTGATTGCTGGTGGAGGGTTGTGTAACGAAGAAACCGTTCGCATTGTTGTAGCGGAAGGCACAGAGCGCGTGAAAGAACTCATAGAACTCGGAACTAATTTTGACAAAACACAACAAGGTGATTATGATTTAGCGAAAGAAGGTGGTCACTCCGAACACCGCATTCTGCATCATAAAGACATTACTGGTTTTGAAATAGAACGCGCCTTAATTGCACAAGTTAACAAACACAAAAATATTACCGTACTCGATCATCATTATGCCATTGATATTATTACGCAGCATCATTTAGGAGAAGTCGTAACATCACACTCCACTAACATCAAGTGTTTTGGAGCCTACATTTTAAATACCAAATCACAAAAAATAGAAACTGTTTTATCTAAAATTACCATGATGGCTACCGGTGGTGCTGGCCATGTGTATGCAACTACTACTAATCCAACCATTGCCACAGGTGATGGTATTGCCATGGTGTATCGCGCCAAAGGCCGAGTTCAGGACATGGAGTTTGTTCAATTCCATCCAACATCATTATACAATCCAGGCGAATACCCAAGTTTTTTAATAACGGAGGCTATTCGTGGCTTTGGCGCTGTATTAAAAACAATTGACGGTAAAGAGTTTATGCAAAAATACGATGAGCGTTTATCTTTAGCCCCACGAGATATTGTAGCTCGCGCTATTGATAATGAACTTAAAACACGCGGAGAAGATTTTGTATATTTAGATTGCCGACATTTAGATAGAAAAGCATTTATAGAACACTTCCCTAATATTTATAATAAGTGTATGAAATTAGGAATAGATCCGTTTATAAAAATGATTCCTGTTGTTCCAGCTATGCATTATTTATGCGGTGGTATACAAGTTAATCAGCAAGGGCAATCTACCATTCACAATCTATTTGCTGTAGGCGAATGCGCTTGCACGGGCTTACATGGCGCTAATCGTTTGGCAAGTAATTCTTTATTAGAGGCCATTGTATTTGCGCATAGAGCTGCTAACACAGGCATAGAACAAATTAATACCGTTACATTTAAAGAAGAGATTCCTAACTGGGACGCTGAAGGAACAGAGCATGCTGAGGAAATGATTTTGATTACACAATCTCAGCGCGAAGTGCAGCAAATTATGAGTAATTATGTGGGCATTGTTCGTTCAGAATTACGCCTCAAACGTGCCTTTGATCGATTAGAGATTTTATACATAGAAAACGAAGCGCTTTACGATAAAACAACGGTGACTCAAAAATTGTGCGAACTGCGTAACTTAATTTGCATTGGTTATTTAATTATTAAGCAATCTATTCGTCGTAAAGAGTCCGTAGGCTTACACTATATGGTGAATTATAAAAAATAGTGTTTTATTCCTGATTCCCCACCCACAATTTGATACAATTGGCCGTTTTTAGGCAAAATCTTTAAGAAAAAGGCTTTTTTAGATCTATAAATAAATTTTCTAAAATTTATAGGATTTGAAAGAAAATTAGTACATTTGTAGCCCAAAATGGTAGATGTAGCTCAGTTGGTTAGAGTATCGGTTTGTGGTACCGAGGGTCGAGGGTTCGAACCCCTTCATTTACCCCACAATAAAAAGGCTGTCTAATAAGACAGCCTTTTTCATTTAATTTTTAGTTGACTAATAACAATCGTCTTATTCTTCAACATCTGCATGAAATTTATGTAAAAATCGTGTTACGATAGGTGCAAAAATAACAGCCACACTAGTTAAAAAAGCCACGCCACTATATAATGCGTAAAAAGACGAAAATATTTTAGCTCCATCTGTTTCGGCACGGTCTACTGGGCCCATACCTGTTAAAATCATACTTGCGTTAACAAGGCTATCTACCCAACTAATCTGAAAAAAGTAATGGTATCCAATAATACCAATTGCTAATGATATTGCTAAGACGATAGTAGCAATTAATGCACTATTAAATAGTTTATTATAATAGAATTTTTTATGTGGTACTTTTTTTATAGCCATAGCCACTCATTAATTTAATTGAAAACAACAATATTTAATGTCCTCTCCTTTATCAGTAAATAATTTTTCGTAGTGCGTTTTTATTGTAATCAATTCTTGTCTATCAGCTGGGCAATTTTGATATAAATTATTAGTATGAAACAACAACGTATGGTTATTTTCTTTAATAACATCTAAAGTATATTCATACATACTAGTGCTATCTGTTTTTAAATGTACTAAGCCACCTTGCTTTAACATATTTTTATAGCGATTCAAAAAAATGGGATTTGTTAAACGCTGACGTGCTCTGGCTTTCTGAGGTTGGGGGTCTGGAAATGTAATCCAAATTTCAGACACTTCATGTTCTGCAAAACAATAATCTGTAAAATCAACTTTGGTTCTTAAAAAAGCTACATTCTCAAGTTTTCGGTCTAAAGCTTGCTTAGCACCTGTCCAAATTCTATTACCCTTTATGTCAAGGCCAATAAAGTTTTTCGTAGGGTTGTTTTCGGCTAATCCAACTGTATATTCGCCTTTTCCACAGCCTAATTCAACTATAATAGGGTTGTTGTTTTTAAATACATTCTTTAGCCAATTCCCTTTATTAGGAAGTCCAAAACTTAAATCTTTAAAAAATAAATCAAAGCAGTTGGGAAATGTTTTAAGATCTGCAAATTTTTCTTGTTTACTAGGCATACAGGAATTTATTAAAAGGTAAAAGTAAGGCGAATTAACGTTGTTTCCAAAGGTTTTAAGTTAGATTAGAAATATCATAATTCATCAATTAACACACACTAAATCCGCTTCTATCCATGAAAAGATTTGTATATTCGTTTGAAATTTATACTCAACACATACAAATGAAAGTAACAATAAACGTAAAGCTTGTCAACTCTAAATATAATCAGGCTTATGCTGATAAAGACAATGAGGGTGAAGAAACAGAAGATAATATCAAATATTTGTGGGAAGATGAATTTGATGTACAAGGTAATGTCGCCAATTTTAAAGTCATTAATAATACAACCTATTTATTAAAAGGGTTGTATGAAAATGACGATGAGTTTTGTTTTGAAATTCCCGACATGACAGTGCTTGAATGCACAATGGAAAATGGATCAAAAACATTAATACCATTCTCTAAAAAAGCAGTTAGTAAAACCTCCAAAGTAGAAACTAAAAATGGCTTTTATTTTAATGTTCAATTAAAAAGTGTTAAAGAAATAATAAACCCTATGGAAGGAGTTTATATTAGTAAAGACGATTATCCAGAAGAATTATTAGGCTTTGTAAATGATGAGGAGGAATAATCATTTTATTATAATTTTAATGTTTGTTTTCTTGAGAGGTATTTCTCAAGAAGTGGCTGAAGATGTGTTGCCAATTATTCCTAAGCCAACAGAGTGTATTAAATTAAAAGGAAATTTTATTCTTTCGCCTGCCACAAAAATTGTTATAGCAACAAACTATTTACAAAATGAAATTGAATGGCTTAATGAATATTTAACAACATATTATGGGTTTAAGTTAGAAAGAACCTCTAAAATCCCCGCAGGCTCAAATTACATCCAATTTGACCGACCAGATTGGGAAGCAGGTTATCCTGAAAATTATCACTTAGATGTTTCTGAACAAAACATAACCGTATTAGCAGAAGGAGAAGGGGCTGGAAATTTTTATGCCATACAAACTCTTATACAATTACTCCCAATTGAAAAAAGCAAAACACTTTTAATCCCTTGTTTACAAATTAAAGATGCGCCTCGTTTTCAATGGCGTGGCATGCACTTAGATGTGTGCCGCCATTTTTACCCCGTTTCATTTATTAAAACATACATCGATTTAATTGCCTTATATAAAATGAATACGTTTCATTGGCACCTTACCGAAGATCAAGGGTGGAGAATTGAAATAAAAAAATATCCAAAGCTGACTCAAATTGGCGCTTGGCGAAAAGGCACTATGGTAGGCGCTTACAGCGATCAAACATATGACTCTATTCCTTACGGAGGATTTTATACACAAGAAGAAATAAAAGATATTGTTGCCTATGCCACTAAAAAACACATTACCGTGGTTCCAGAAATTGAAATGCCTGGCCACTCGTTAGCAGCTATAGCAGCATATCCTTGGCTATCGTGTTCTGGTAAAAAACAAGAAGTAGAAAGAGGATGGGGCGTGTTTGAAGATGTGTATTGTACAAAAGATTCTACCTTTCAGTTTTTACAAAATGTGTTAGATGAAGTGGTTGCTTTATTCCCTAGTAAATACATACACATTGGTGGAGATGAAAGTCCTAAAACCAGATGGAAGGTTTGTCCAACTTGCCAAGCAACCATTAAAAAAGAACATTTAAAAAACGAACATGAATTGCAAAGCTATTTTATTAAGCGCATCGAAACCTATTTAAATACAACGGGTAAACAAATTATTGGTTGGGATGAAATATTAGAAGGGGGGTTAGCGCCAAATGCTGCTGTAATGAGTTGGAGAGGAACCGAAGGCGGTATAGCAGCAGCTAAACAAAAACATAACGTGGTTATGTCTCCTGGTTCACATTGTTATTTCGATCACTATCAATCAGCGCCAACTAATGAACCTTTGGCTATTGGCGGCTATACACCATTAGAAAAAGTGTATGCGTATGAACCAATTCCTAAAGAGTTAAACGCTGAAGAGCAAAAATATATTTTAGGAGCACAAGCCAATGTGTGGACAGAATACATCAACACATCAAAACAAGTTGAGTATATGGCTATGCCTCGTATGGCAGCATTAGCAGAAGTTTTGTGGACTCCAAAAGAAATTAAAAACGAAACTGATTTTTTAAAACGTTTAGAAAAACATTTTTTATTATTAGATAAATTAAATGTTAATTATGCTAAAGCGTTATATAATATTGAGTTTAAAATTTCTTCATCAGCTCATACGAAAAACGTACAATTAGAGCTTCTTGCGAATGAATATTTAGGCACTATATATTATACAATTGACGGGACTGAACCAACAATGCATTCAACTAAGTATGAAAAACCTATTGAATTACTAAAAGATGTAACTGTAAAGGCGGCCTTATATAAAAACGAATTATTAAAAGGAAAAATAACAACTCGCTCATATCAAATTAATAAGGCTACCAATAAAGCAATTATGTTAAAAAACCCACCAAGTAAATCGTATAATTTTGGGGGTAGTTTTACTTTAGTAAATGGTGTGGTTGCAACATTGCCAAGAGTCAATAATCAATGGTTAGCATGGAATGATACTGATTTAGAAGCAACCATAAACTTAGAAAAGGAACAAGAAATAAATTCTATACAAATTGGATTTTTAAATGAAGAATTAAATTGGATTTATTTACCAAAGGAAATTGAATTTTTATATTCAACAGATGGTGTCAATTTTAAAAGCATGGAAACAATACATGCAAAACAAATAAAAGATAATCGTTTTGCAACGATTACTCCAAAAACATTAAAAGCCTCTTACATTAAAATTATTGCTAAGCGGTATGGAGCCATTCCGAGTGGCAAGCCTGGGGCGGGAGAAAACGCTTGGTTATTTTGCGATGAAATCTTAATTAAATAACGATGAACTCAAACAGAAGACAATTTATAAAATTATCAGCATTTGCAACTTCGTTGTTTGCTTTTAATAAAAGTAAAGCAACTGATTTAATTATTGATAATTCTAAAAAAAACATTAAGCCCATTGTGATTTCTACTTGGCGTTTTGGTATTGAAGCTAATGCTGCGGCTTGGAAAATATTATCCGAAAAAGGAAGAGCTCTTGATGCTGTTGAGGCTGGTGTAAAAATTCCAGAAGCAGATCCAAATGAGCGCAGTGTAGGCTATGGTGGAAGACCTGATCGTGATGGTAGAGTTACATTAGACGCTTGTATTATGGATGAGTTTTCAAATATTGGTTCAGTGGCTTGTTTAGAGCATATTGTACATCCTATATCTGTAGCTAGGGCGGTGATGGAAAAAACACCTCATACCATGATAGTTGGTGATGGCGCTTTAGAGTTTGCATTATCCCAAGGCTTTAAAAAAGAAAACCTTTTAACAAAAGCGTCAGAAGATGAATGGAAGGAATGGTTGAAAACAGCCAAATACAGTCCAAAAGCAAACATCGAAAATCATGATACGATAGGCATGGTAGCTATTGATATGCATGGAAATCTATCAGGCGCGTGTACTACAAGTGGTATGGCTTTTAAAATGCATGGTCGTGTTGGAGACTCTCCCATAATTGGCGCAGGTATGTTTGTAGATAATGAAATTGGCGCTGCCGCAGCAACTGGACATGGAGAAGAAGTAATGCGCATAGTTGGTTGCCATACCGTAGTTGAATTAATGCGCCAAGGCTTAGCGCCTGAAGACGCTTGCAAAAAAGCAGTAGAACGCATTTTAACGATTGCAAAAAATAGGAATAAACCATTAAGTGATATACAAATAGGATTTATTGCCATTAATAAAAAAGGAGAGCATGGTGCTTTCTGTTTACAAAAAGGATTTAACTATGCAGTATATTCTCCTGAAATAAACAATCAATTAATAGATGCAAAAAGTCTATTATAACCGTCTGTTAGAAGTCGCATGTTTCAATGTCGAATCATGCATATTAGCTCAAGAAGCTGGTGCTGATAGAATAGAATTTTGTTCTGATTATTCTGTAGGAGGCTTAACTCCTCGTTATGAAGATATTATTAAGGTTAAAGAAAAATTACATATCCCTTTGCATGTTATCATTCGCCCGCGAAGCGGGGACTTTGAATATTCGAAAAACGAAATAGAAATTATTAAAAACGATATTTTATTCTGTAAAGAAAATCATATTGACGGTGTTGTATTTGGTGTATTAGATAACGCTCAAAAAATTTTTCTTGAAATAAATAAAGATTTATTCGAATTAGCAGGAGCTATGTCTACTACCTTTCATCGAGCCATTGATCAAAGTAACAATTTTGATGAGGCTATGGACACGTTAATTTCTATTGGTTTTTCAAGGGTTTTAACTTCCGGAAATATGCAAAATGCATCCGAAGGGATACAAACTTTAAAAAAAACGCAAGATAAACTCGGACAACAAATTATAATTATTCCTGGTGGTGGAATCCGAAGTTCAAATATTGAACAAATAATAAAACAAACAAATTGTATAGAATACCATACAGCTGCTATTACAGACTTTTCAGAAAAAGTAAACCCAGACGAAATTAAAAAACTAAAAGAAATATTAAGAAATAAATGATGAGATTTTTGTTTTACATATGTGTTTTTATTTCTCCATTACTATTTTCTCAAGTATTAGAAACAGAGTTAAATGCCATTTGGAAATTTCGTCAACAAAACACCAAACCATTTTATCTTGCCAATGTGCCAGGGACCGTTCATACAGACTTGTTAAACAACAATCTAATTAAAGACCCATTTATTAGCGCAAACGAGAAAGAATTACAGTGGATTGAAAATGAAAATTGGGAATATATTGGAGCTTTTGTTTGTAATAATAATGCCTTGCAACACAATCAAATCGAATTAAATTTCGAAGGGTTGGACACATATGCCAACGTGTTTTTGAATGGAACGCCTATTTTAGAAAGTAATAATATGTTTCGGATATGGAACGTTAACGTGAAGCCATATTTAAAAGTTGGAACAAATTATTTAAAAATAGTTTTTGAATCAGCTGTAAAAAAAGGGAAAGCAGAAGCAACAAAATTACCCTATACGTTACCTGGAGAGGAAAAGGTATTTACTCGAAAAGCCCAATATCAATATGGTTGGGACTTTGGGCCACGCTTTGTAACGTGCGGAATAATCAAACCTATTAAATTAATTTGTTGGAATGATGTAAAAATAGAATCTGTGCGGCAAACTATAAAAACACTAAACGATTCTGTTGCCGATATTGAATTTATTACAACTATACTAAGTGATAAAGTACAAATGTCTCAATTAAAAATCAATGCGTATTTAGGAGATTTAAATATAGCGAAACTTCAACACAATCATTTTTATACACTCAACCTAAAAAATGGAATTAACACCGATACGATTCATTATGTAATTAATCGCCCTATACTATGGAATAGCAATGGTTTAGGGGCACCTAACCTCTATGGGTTTGATTTTACAATTACCAATACTAAAAAAGAGTTAGCGCAAAAACATCTCAATATAGGATTAAGAACATTAGAATTAGTAAAAGAAAAAGATTTTTTTGGTGAATCTTTTTCTTTTAAATTAAACGGAGTACCTGTTTTTATGAAAGGTGCTAATTACATTCCTTCCGACAATTTTATGCCAAGAGTAAAATCTACAGACTATTCTAAAATAGTTCAGATGGCGAAAAATGCTAATATGAATATGCTAAGAGTATGGGGCGGGGGCGTATATGCCGATGATGAGTTTTACAATTTGTGTGACAGAAACGGGATTTTAGTATGGCAAGATTTTATGTTTGCTTGTGCCATGTATCCTGGCGATTCTGCCTTTGTTGAAAATGTAAAGGAAGAAATAACACAACAAGTGGCTCGTTTACAGCACCATCCATGTATAGCCCTATGGTCTGGAAACAATGAAATTGATGAGGGTTGGAAAAACTGGGGTTGGCAAAAACAATACAAGTATTCAAAACTAGATTCCATAAAAATATGGGAAGATTATAAAAATTTATTTCAAAACATCCTCCCATCTATTACAAAAAAAATTAGTCCGCAAATTCCTTATTGGGCTTCTTCACCATCAATCGGTTGGGGTCATAAAGAAAGCCTGTTGCAAGGAGATTCTCATTATTGGGGCGTTTGGTGGGGCATGGAATCTTTTGATATTTATAATAAAAAAGTAGGGCGCTTTATGAGTGAATTTGGTTTTCAGGGAATGCCCGACATGAATACATTTAAAACATTTTGTGATACCAATGAATTGACTCTTAATTCCAAATCTGTATTAGCACATCAAAAACATCCTACGGGCTATCAAACCATTCAAACGTATATGGAAAGAGATTATAAGATACCACAAAAGTTTGAGGGCTATATATATGTTTCTCAATTATTACAACGTGACGGCATGAAAACAGCCATTGAAGCACATCATCGAGCTAAGCCTTATTGTATGGGGAGTTTATATTGGCAATTAAATGACTGCTGGCCTGGAACTTCTTGGAGCGCTATTGATTACAATTATCATCCCAAGGCGTTCTATTTTGAAACCAAAAAATTATTTAAGGATCTTTCTATTTCTGTTCATCCAAATAGAAATGAATATGATATTTACATTATTTCTGATAGACAATATCCTATAAAAGGAAGCATGGAAATAACGATTAAAAATATGAAAGGAGAACTCTTATTTCAAAAAACAGATACGATTACCGTAATAGCAAATGAAAGTAAAGTTCATTTTGTTATAAATGAAAGCCATTTACAGGCATTTAACAAAAATGATATATATATGTCATGCCAATTTAAAAATACAGAAAATGAATTGTTGACCAAAAACATCTATTGTTTTGCAAAACCAAAAGAACTTAAATTACTAGACCCTGAAATTAAAATCGAACTCTCAAAAACAAAAAACACGTTACTTATCAGTAGTAAAAATTTCGTGAAAGATTTGTATTTATATTCTAACAACTCTAAAATGCAATTTTCTGATAACTTCTTTGATATAGAGCCAAATCAACCCATCGAAATAAAATCAGAATTAGGAATAAAATTATACAACGAAATAAAATACATTTCCTTATTCAATATCAATAACTAAACTATAATTATTCAGTATTTTTAAGCAATACGTTCAATCTCTTTAAATTATGAAACTATTAGCCATTTTTTTATTTTCTTTTACAGCCATTTTTTCTCAAACAAATTTAGCTCCTTATGTTAATCCGTTTATAGGTACTGGCGGACATGGTCATACTTTTCCCGGAGCAACGGTTCCATTTGGGATGGTGCAATTAAGTCCGGACACACGTATTGATGGGAGTTGGGATGGTTGCAGTGGATATCATTATAGCGATAGTACCATTTATGGTTTTTCTCATACACATTTAAATGGAACAGGTTGTAGTGATTATGGAGACATTATGTTTATGCCGTTTACTGGGTCAACAACGACTGATAGTAAAAAATACGCTTCCTTATTTTCTCATAATAACGAAAAAGCAACAGCGGGTTATTACTCCGTTAAATTAACAAATGGTGTAGATGTAGAGTTAACAGCCACAACAAGAGTTGGATTACATCGCTATGGTTTTCCTCAAAACAAAACAGCTCATGTTATTTTAGATTTAACACATCGCGATAAAACAATAGAATCTTACGTAAAAATTACAGGACCAAGAACCATCGAAGGTTTCAGGCGAAGTGAAGCCTGGGCTAAAGATCAATATATCTATTTTGTTGCTGAGTTTTCCGAAGACTTTACAGCAGAAACATTTATCAATGATGTGAGTTCAAAAGACCAAAAAGACAATTATTATAGCGGACAAAATGTAAAGGCAGTATTTACATTTACTAATATAAAAAAAGCAGTATTGCTTAAGGTAGGCATTTCTACTGTAAGTGTAGAAGGCGCTAAAAAAAATTTACTAGCCGAATTACCTGATTGGGATTTCAATAAAATCAAATCAAATGCCGAAGCCTTATGGAATAAAGAATTAGCAAAAATTGAAATCGGATCGAGTGATATAGAAAAACTAACGATTTTTTATACGGCCTTATATCACACAATGATGCAACCAAACGTGGCAATGGACGTTGATGGCATGTATAGAGGAAGAGATAATCAAATTCATAAAGCGGAAGGCTTCACCTACTATTCGGTGTTTTCATTATGGGATACTTTTCGAGGAGCGCACCCACTTTACGCTATCATTGATCAAAAAAGAACAAGCGATTTCATTAATACATTTTTAGCACAATATGATCAGGCAGGACGATTACCTGTTTGGGAATTAGGAAGTAACGAAACAGATTGTATGATAGGATACCACTCCGTAAGCGTTATGGCAGATGCTATGGCAAAAGGTATTAAAGGCTTTGATTATAATAAAGCCTTTGAGGCCAGTAAACATAGTGCCATGTTAGATCATCTAGGATTGCAAGCCTTTAAGCAAAACAGCGTTATAACAATGGATGATGAGCATGAAAGTGTTTCTAAGACAGTAGAATATGCTTATGATGATTGGTGTATTGCACAAATGGCAAAGGTTTTAAATAAGGCCTCGGAATATGATTATTTTATAAAACGTTCTCAAAATTGGAAAAACACCTTTGATCCACTCACTGGTTTTATGCGCCCTAAAAAAAATGGAGGCTGGCTAACTCCTTTTGATCCAAAGGAAGTAAATAATAATTTTACAGAAGGTAACTCGTGGCAATATACTTTTTTTGTTCCTCAAGATGTATATGGATTAATGGATAGGATGGGTGGAGCTAAAAATTTCGAAAAAAAATTAGACGAATTATTTACAACTAACTCAAAAACAACAGGTCGCGAACAAGCAGATATTACAGGCCTTATCGGGCAATATGCTCATGGTAATGAACCGAGCCATCATATGGCCTATTTATATAACTACGTTGGTAAACCATTTAAAACACAAAAACGAGTTCGTCAAATTTTATCAAATTTTTATAAAAACTCACCTGATGGGTTAATCGGCAATGAAGATTGCGGACAAATGAGTGCTTGGTATGTATTAAGTTCTATGGGTTTTTATCCCGTGTGTCCAGGCTCTGTATATTACGAATTAGGTTCTCCTATTTTTCCTTCCTATAGCATTCATTTGGAAAACGGAAAAAACATAACGGCATTTACTAAAAACTATTCTGACAAAAATGATTACGTTTCTAAAATACTTTTAAATGATAAACTCTTTGAAGGCTCTTGCCTGAACTATACTGAATTAACTAATAAAACAGGCCTGATGGATGGCATAAAACTAAGTTTTGAAATGAATGTGATTCCAAAAGGAAGAACAGTCAATGTTTTAAAAAAGAAAGCCTTATATGATTCTCCACATCATTTAATAATTAACCCAGTAATCAATTCGCCTGCTTTATTTTTTAAAAATAATTTAACAATTGAATTAAAAAACAGTTCTGAAAACTGTAAAACTTATTATACAACTGATGGAACTATTCCTACTATAAAATCAACTTCATATCATGCTCCTATTACCATCACTGAAATAACTACTATTAAGGCCATTTCCATAAATGATGAAGGTGATCAAAGTGGAGTATCTTCAGGCACTTTTTATAAAACGCCACATCCTGATTGGAAAATAACTTTAAAATCAATTTACAACAAACAATATACTGCTGGCGGCGATGATGGCATTATAGATGGGATGCACGGAACTACCAATTGGAGAACGGGCAGTTGGCAAGGATATCAATCTCAAAATTTTGAGTGTATGATTGATTTGGGGAAAGAAAAACCAATTCAAACTATCACTTCAAGTTATTTACAAGACACGCGTGCTTGGATTGTTTTCCCAAAACAAGTTGAGTATTTAATTTCAAATGACGGTATCACATACACATCTTTTGGTTCATCCAACAACGCCATTCCAGCTGATGATTACACACCTCAATTACACGAATTTACACTTACTCATTCCTCAACAATCAATGCGCGATACATTAAAATTAAAGCAACTAACTATGGCGTTTTACCCGAATGGCATGAAGGTAAAGGAGGCGATGCTTATATTTTTATTGATGAGATCGATGTGAGGTAGATAGCAATAACAGAGTCGTTTAAAAAATAAAAAAAGCTTGTATAAAATTTATATACAAGCTTTTTTATTCACCTATAATCAACTCCTAATTTTTTACAATCTTCGTTGTTTTCATTAATTCGTTCTGATTGTTTTTAATGCTTACATTATAAATGCCATTAGCATATTTAGAAATATTAAATTCTATTTGATTTGAAAAAGATTGAACGAGTACTTGTTTGCCAGTAATATCAGTGATTTCAACAGTATGCTTATCATTTGAGTTGACTGTAATAGATAATAAATCAGAGGTCGGATTTGGCCCTATAAAGACAGAAGCCAATTCTAATTCCTGAACTCCTGTTAATGAATTATCTTGAACAGGTCCTATTACCTTATTTAAAATCCAATTAGCAGGATCTACAAACACGCCAGTAACTGTACCAGTTAATGCTACGGTATAATTTTCAACAGTTTGTCCGTGCAGTAATCTCAATACGGTATCAGCCATCGCTGTGCGTGAAATGCGATAATCTACATGTGTTATAAATAAAGGTGTAGCGCTAGGCATGGATTGCGTTTGAGCTGATTTTAAATAAAATACATTCCCTGATGTTGCATATTTTACATCAAAGGTTGGGTAACCCTCTCCATAATACCATTGATTAAAAAACTGAGTGAAATTTTTCCCAGAAAAAGTACCCATAAAATCTCTAAAATCAATGACACTTGCCACACTTCCTTTATAGGTGTTTTGAAAGGCTCTGATAGCAGGGAAAAACACCGAGTCGTTATTTATTTCGTAACGCAAACTATGTATGATTGCAGCACCTTTATTATACGTTAGCCTACCATCAAATATCACACTAGCGTTCATAGTATCAGCATTTGAAAAATATGAACTTCCACCCGGTTGAGACATCACGTTATTATGAATGTTTGCCATTTTAGATGTTGCTGACATTGGCGCAAGGCTTGGTAAATAAGCATCGCATAAATATTCTGTATACGTTGCCCAACCTTCATTCATAAAAATATCTTTCCAAGAGGCGCAAGTTACATTATCTCCCCACCATTGATGTCCCAATTCATGGGCATCAATTTCAAAAGCAAACCCATATAAACTTGTCATGGTTTGGTGCTCCATACCTCCACCAAATGGTGCCATACAGTGACCATATTTCTCTTTATAAAACGGATACATTCCAAATAATTTAGACTCTAACTCAATAGTAGCAACTATTTTATTAAGCTCCGCTTTTTGTGTGTTCCAAGCAGAATTGCTGATGGCGTTATCATAAATAAAGTTTTGAATAAAAATAGAATCAGGTGCTAAATATATAGGATGCGCATACAAATTGTATTGTTTATATTTGGCTGTAGCTACAGATATCAAATAATAATCAATAGGCTTATGAGACTTCCATTCAAACCGTTTTTTATTCCCAATTGTAACCACGTTTGTTAGTAAGCCATTTGAACCCACTAAATTTGTAGAGTCGGTAGTAGCAAACACCCACGAAGAATCAATTTTATCTCTTAAATCTTGTTTACAAGGAAACCATTGATACGCTACAAGGCTTTCGCTTAAACTCCAACTCACTTGATTTGTCCATGATGGAGACGCCATAGTGCTATAACCATCGCCAATAGCTGCACCGCCACCACTTGGTGCAGTTCCATTATAATAAACGGTTGCATCAAATAGTGTGTTTTGTAAAATTGGAGTTCCGGCAGTTGCTTTAATTAAACTGTCTTGTCTAACAAAATTACGTTTAGCGCCATTAACATATACCGAATCAATTGTGAAGTTTTGATGCAATAAAAATGCAAATGAATCTAAACTTGCTACAACCACTTTTGCTTTACTCAAAACATTGCCACTAATAAATGTGGTATTTCGTTCTACATTTAAATTAAGTTGGTAAAACTTTAAATCATATTTAGTTTCAGGCGCTATATAACCAGGAGGAGTTGAAGCAGAAACTTTTTTGTGACTATTTTTAGATTTAAATTCAGAGCAATAATTTTGTTGTCCGTTTATTTTCGAAAAAGAAAATAGAATGAATGAAGCGTAAATAATTGTTTTCATTTGATAGAGTGCTTAATGAGTTATTTATCGAAACTAAACCATAAAAACTGCAATCCCAAAAATATAAAGTTAAATCTGTACGAGCGGTAAATTTGATTGATAAAAAGGCATTATCTTTATTGAAATATGAAGTATTTCTGCATTTTTTGGATCATTTTAAACAGTATGATCGCGTTTTCTCAAAAAGACACGGCACATATTTATCAATTATATTCAGGTTTTTCTAATGCAGAAAAAGCAGAATGGACAAGCTTTCAGAACAGTTGGTATTTTACGGAATATACAAATCTTCAAAAAAAGTATCACATTAAATCTTTAAATTGTAAATCCTGCGAAAGTTTTTATGCCGATATGTATATAGAAATTGATGCGAATGGCATCATAGTCGTTGCCAAAAACAAACATTTAAAAAAATGTGGCGTGCCAACTAATGATAGTTTGTTAATCTCCGACTTCGAAAAATCGATCACAGGTTATGTATTTAAAACATTTAGAAACAAAAAAATGATCGCTCGATTTGGACATGTTTTAAAATGTTAGCATCTCTAAAAAAACATACTACATTTGTATACAAATTGACCACTATACTTTAATTTATGTATCAAAACGACTTAATACTAAGAGCTGCAAAAGGAGAATATGTTGAACGTGTTCCCATTTGGTTAATGCGTCAAGCTGGGCGTATACTGCCTGAATACAAAGCAACTCGTAGCAGAGCAAAAAACTTTATTGAGTTTGTAAAAAATCCAGAGTTAGCTGCTGAAGTTACAATTCAACCGGTAGATATTTTAGGTGTGGATGCCGCCATTATTTTTTCGGATATTTTGGTTATTCCAGAGGCCATGGGATTGCCTTATCAAATGATAGAAGCGAAAGGCCCTAACTTTGAAAAAACAATTAAAAACCAAAAAGACATAACAGACCTGCGCATCGCTGATGCGGGCGATTTAGACTATGTGATACAGGCCATTAAATTAGCGAAGCAAGGGTTAACTAACAGAGTACCTTTAATTGGCTTTGCTGGCGCACCTTGGACATTGATGGCTTATATGGTGGAAGGAAGCGGGAGTAAAACATTTAGCCAAGCTAAAAAGTTTTTGTACCAAGAACCAGAATTAGCACATCAATTATTGGAAAAAATTACACAAAGCACCATCAATTATTTGAAAGCTCAAGTAGCTGCGGGTGCTGATATGATTCAGATTTTTGATAGTTGGGCAGGAGTATTAGGACAAGATAAATACAGTGAGTTTTCTTTAACATATATTTCTAAAATTTGTGATGCTATTGAGCCTTTAGCTCCCGTTACTGTATTTGCAAAAGATGCGCATTTTGCTTTAGCAGATATGACAAAATTAAATTGTAACACGATTGGTTTAGACTGGACCATTAATCCGCAAGACGCACGAATTATTATTGGTAATAATAAAACATTACAAGGTAATGCCGACCCGTGCCTACTTTATGCTGATGAAAAAACAATAGAACAAGAAGCTAAAAAAATGGTGAATGCGTTTGGCAAACAACGTTATATCGCCAATCTTGGTCACGGTCTTTACCCTGACATTGATAAACATAAAGCGAAGTTTTTTGTAGATTGTATTAAAGGATTATAACCTATAAATTTTTAATATGAACATTAGACTTATATACATTACTCTTTTATTTAGCATCATTTCTTTTTTAGCTCATGCGCAAAAACAGCCTAAAAAAGGGATTTGGCGAGGTGTTTTAACTTTAAATATCGAGAAAAACAGAGAGCTTCCTTTTAATTTTGAAATAAAAAAAGTAAACGAAAAACCTCACCTTATTATTCATAACGCCAATGAGAGGATTACGATTACAGAAATAATTTTAAAAACAGATTCCTTTAATTTTAAAATGCCCGTTTTTGATTCAGAATTTTTGTGTCAATTAATTGGAGATACTTTATTAAAAGGAGTTTGGATAAATCATGCGAAAAAAGAAAACAATATCATTCCATTTACAGCTGTTTATGGTAATTCCAAACGATTTGTGTTTTTGCCTGAAAAATCAAACCCAGTATATGAAGGCAAATGGGAAGTGTCTTTTAGTCCTAATGCAAAAGATAGCAGTAAAGCAATTGGCGTATTTACACATCCAAACAACAGCTGTTATGTGACTGGCACTTTTTTGACGGAAACAGGCGACTACCGTTACTTAGAAGGCATGATGCATAACGGCACATTATACCTATCTTGTTTTGATGGCTCTCATGCTTTTTTATTTACTTCCGAAAACAATGGGGCGGAAATCATGAATGCGCATTTTTATTCAGGTACCGCCTGGGAAGAGCCATGGATAGGGAAACGTAATGAGAATTTTAAATTGAAAGATCCTGAACTAATTACAACACTTAAATCACAATCTGATATAGTAGAATTTTCATTTAACAATGTTCTTGATAAAAAAGTAACATTAAATGATATTAGATACAAAAACAAAGTAGTAATTGTGCAAATCATGGGTACCTGGTGTCCAAATTGCATGGATGAAACCGCGTATTTAGCTAAATTATATAATACCTATTCGAGTCAAGGATTAGAAATTATTGCGATAACTTACGAACGTGCTCAAGAATTAAGCAAAATTAAAAGCAATATTAATCGTTTAAAAACAAAATTTGATGCCCGTTATGAATTTTTGATTACAGGATTGACGGGTAAAGACAAGGCTTCGGAAAGCTTGCCTTTTTTGAATACAATAACAACATTCCCAACACTCTTAGTGTTAGATAAAAAGCATGTTGTAAAAAGAATTTACGCGGGGTTTAACGGGCCAGCCACCGGAATTGAATATGAGGCTTTTAAAATTCGATTCGAAGCCTTAATAAAAGATCTATTAAAATAACCATTCTTTTAAAAAATTCTCTTCAAATTACACTCCTTCATTGGCGTGATAATCATCGGAAATTTTTCAATTTTTACGGAACTACTATCTAAGCCAAATGCCTTAGCTTCACTTATACTAAATTTCTTCAGGAAGAAATAAGCATTTAAAACTACTTTTTCAAAGAATGGTAATTCGTTTTCATAGGATAAGAATTTCTCAATTACAACAAATTTAAAGTCTCCAATAATGTTGTTTTTATTAAGTGATTCATAACGACTCGTAATATCTACTTCATGATTTTTAACTAAGTCTTCAACCACTTTTCGGAACATGACATTCACTTTCGGTGCAACTCTAAATCCTAATCTGAAATCAACTCTAATAATATCATCAGCCGCAACATGCGTTACAATATAATCCATTCTGTAAGGTTCATCCATTACATCCACATGTACAAACCAATATATATCGGCACGTTTAGGGCGTTTTTGCAAAATAGAGTAAATAACTTTTGATTCAATTTCTTCAGGATTATTGGCTCCTGTCATATACACTAAGTGTGTGGCGTATTTTGGAATTGATTCATCATTACTTAAATCCACCAATTTTTGCTGATGATCGGCTAACTTAACAACATCTACATAACGTTGTCTAATTTTTTTAGCCATGTACCAAATAAACATCACGCTCATTAAAACACTTGCAATCAATAATGTAATCCAACCCCCATGTGTAAATTTACTAAGATTAGCCGCTAAAAAAGAAAACTCAATTAAAAGATACATTGTGATAACTGTATAAATAAAAAATTGATTATACCTTTTCATATGCATGTAAAAATTGAGCAAAAGTGTCGTCATAATCATACATAATACGATGGCTAAACCATAGGCGGCCTCCATGTTAGTTGATTCTCTAAAGTACAACACTACGCCAATACAGCCCGCTAGTAATAACCAGTTAAGAGATGGTATATATAATTGGCCTTTTAATTCAGAAGGATATTGAACTCTTACTTTTGGCCATAAATTTAATCGCATAGCTTCATTGATTAAACTAAACGAACCACTAATTAATGCTTGAGATGCAATAACTGCCGCTATTGTTGCAATCACGATACCATATGGCAAAAAACTTTCAGGCATTATTGCATAAAATGGATTTGTAACTTTAAACGATGATAAAGCTTGTCCCTCATGAGCTATTAACCAAGCGCCTTGTCCAAAATAATTTATTACTAAGGTAGTTTTTACAAAAATCCATGAAATTCGAATATTTTGTTTTCCACAATGTCCCAAATCCGAATACAAAGCCTCTGCTCCTGTTGTACATAAAAAAACAAAGCCTAATACCAAAAAGCCTGATGGGTGAATTTGCAATAAACGATATGCGTAATAAGGATTTAAAGATGATAATATATTCCAGTTAGATGTTAATTGATAAAGCCCTAATCCTCCTAACATTAAAAACCAAATCATCATTAATGGTCCAAATAGTTTTCCGATTGAGCTTGTTCCAAATTGTTGAATAAAAAACAACATGCATAAAATTCCAATAACAATTGGAACCGTATTTAAATCTTCATTAAACGCCTTTAATCCTTCAACAGCAGCAGATACTGAGATTGGAGGTGTAATAATACCGTCTGCTAATAAAGCACTACCTCCAATTATAGCTGGCACTAACAGCCATTTGAATTTTGTGCGTTTTACTAATGTGTATAAAGAAAAAATTCCCCCCTCACCTTTGTTATCCGCGCGAAGTGTTAAAACAACATATTTTAAAGTAGTTTGTAGTGTAAGTGTCCAAAATATACAAGAAATGGCTCCTTTTACAATATCAGCATTAATCACTTCTTTGCCCATAATAGCTGTCATTACGTAAAGTGGAGAAGTTCCAATATCGCCAAAAATAATTCCGAGAGTAACTAAAAGTCCAGCTGCTGTGGCCTTATTCAAATGGCCATGATGTTGAGTGCTCATTAAAAGAGATTGTTTAGGAATGTAAAATTACTACTTAAACAAATGATAAATCGCTTTTTAAGCGAATTATTTTAAAATAAATGAGTTGAAAAGTTTGCGTTTGAGTAGTAATGTCAAATACACTTATATTTTAGACTTAAAGAAGTGATATTGTTTACTTGCAAAAACCATTTTCGGGCTTTTTCGTGTCGTTTTTTTAGGTATCTTTAAATACTGTTTATGTTGCAAATAAACGAACCCTATTAACGATTTTTTAAATGAAAAAAACAATATACTATTCTTTCTTTTGCCTTTTAGCTATTGACATGATAGCTCAATCATCATCAAACCAAAAGCGATTTACATTTGCGAAACAAGCAACCGTTAATTTAGAAAATATCACACAAGATTTTAGTCCTGCATTATTAGTGAAAGAAATGCCCAAACCGGGTTCTCAAAAAATGGTGCATTATAATTATCCAGAAAATAATGACTCCAAACGATCTGCTAAAAGCACTTCCATTTTGCCAAATTTAGCATTAGGTATTAATTATTTAGGAAATGCTTGGGGTGCAAGTACTCCAAATGATAATGATATAGCCATTTCAAATGACGGCATCATTATGTCGGTTGTTAATACAAATATCCATGTTAAAAATACGGTTACTGGTGTTGTATCGCCAGCTAAATCTTTGGCTGCCTTTACGGCGCCTGTTAATAGTAAGCATCAGGAGAGTGACCCGAAAGTTTTATATGATCCAAAAACAGACCGTTTCATTTTTATGTGTTTTACCGGTTATGTGGATACAACAAGTAAATTAATTTTTGGGTTTTCTCAAACAAACAACCCTAGTGGTAATTGGAATTTATACACCTTACCAGGAAATCCTTTAAATAACAACCTGTGGTCGGATTACCCCATGCTTGCCATGACTGAGAAAGAAGTTTTTTTAAGTATTAACTTATTGTACAATGATAGCTCATGGCAAACAGGTTTTGTGGAAACCGTTATTTGGCAAATAAAAAAAGACAGTGGTTATGCCGGATTGCCTATTGGTGCTGTGTTTCATAGCGGCATCAAATACGGGACAAAATCTTTACGAAATTTATGCCCAGCTAAAGGCGGCAGTAAATTGTATAAACCAAATATGTTTTTTGTATCGAGCAGAAATTTTGCATCTCAAAATGATTCCGTATTTATTGCCGAAGTAACGGATACGATTGGCGCGCCTACAAACACCGTAACGGTTAAAGTTTTAAAATCAAATCAATCTTATTATTTTCCTCCTGGAGGCAGGCAGCCATCGCCAGCTACCACACAAACCCTAGCCACTAATGATGCTAGGATAATGGGAGCATTTTACGAAAACAATAAAATTCAATATGTACACAACACAAATAATCCTTCCAACAATCATGTTACAGCTTACTATGGCTTAATTGATAGTCCGCAAAGTTCCACCGCAACTGCTACAGGTTATATTATCCCAAACGACACCGTTGATTTTGGTTATCCTAACATTTCTTACGGAGGATTAAATGCTTTAGATAATACAGCGATCATTACCTTTGATCATACCTCCAATAAATTAAATGCTGGCTGTTCTGCAATTAGAGCTGACGGCTTAGGAAATTTTTCAAACGTTTTAAGAATTAAAAATGGCGCAAAACCTATAAATTTATTAACTAGTAATTTAGAGCGCTGGGGCGATTACTCTGGCTCACAGCGTAAATACAATAATCCGGGAGAAGTTTGGATGAGTGGGTATTACGGCTACCAATACAGTACCTCTTACCCAAATGCGCATGCTGCTTGGATAGCACAAATTGGATTAGATAGCGCAAAATTTACAGGTATAAAAAACAGTGAGCCTTTAGAAAAAACACCCACACTAATTTTTCCAAACCCTTCACAAGATTTATTTAATATAGAAATTAATTTGTCGCAAATTGAATATGTAACTTTTGAATTATATGACGCACAAGGAAAATTAGTTACTGTATTGTTAAGGGATTGGGTTAAGGTGCCTCAAAACACTTTTCAATTCAGTCTTCGCGATGTATCGACTGGCATTTATTACGTAAAAATATCAGGCAATAAAGGGACTAATATCAGTAAAAAAATTATTAAAAATTAAATTGAAAATTAAACATTATATATTTATTTGTTTAAGCGCGTTAATAGTATGCTCTTCTCTCAGTGCTCAAGGATATAGAGCTGGAGATATTACATATAAATATCTTGGGGCTTATACTTATCAAATTAAATTTACTACTTATACAACTATCGGTGTAGGAATAGACCCCTGTCAAATTGATTCATTTTGTTTTGGAGACGGTACGTCTGGTTCTTTATACAGAACAAACGGAAGCGCAAGTATTTGTTTACCGGCTAACGATGGCGTTCCTATATTTGGAGGTGTGTTTAAACTAAATGAATATATTACAACGAAAACATTCCCAGGGCCAGGTAGCTATTTACTCTGTTTTAATGCGCCATCAAGAAATTCGGGCGTTATTACTATTCCTAATTCAAATACGCAAAATATTTCTTTTCATTCTTTACTTGTAATTAATCCGTTTTTAGGAAACAACACTACAGCTTCTTATTCAAATAATCCAATAGATGTTTTGATGAGTAATTGCGGTGGTGGGTGTTACCAATATAATCAAGGGTTATCTGATATTGACGGCGATAGTCTTTCTTATAGTATTATGCCTAGCTTAAATACGGGGGCGACACTGCCTTCTGGAACATTTACCATAGATCCGACTTCAGGGACTTTGACGTGGTGCACTCCAACAATAAATGGAGCTTATAATTTTATATTGAAAACAGAAGAGTGGAGAACAAGTTTTAGTGTAGCTTCTCTCATTGGTTATGTGGAAAGAGATATGCAAATTAACGTATCCTCTTGCGTTGGCATTAATGAATTAATACAAATAGAAAATAACGGCGTTATATACCCAAACCCAACAACAGAAAATATTTCTTTTACCTTAAATCAAGAAGAAGACTATACTTATGAAATAGTAGATGTAATTGGACAAAAATTAGAGGTGGTTTTTTATAAAGAATCTTCGCATAAATTAGATATTATAACAAGTAATTTATCGTCATTACCAAAAGGCATTTATTATATAAAATTATTAGGAAATAAAGGGACTAACATTATTAAAAAAATTATTAAAAATTAAATTGCATTACCATGTTTAAGCATCGCTATTATTTATTCATATTGTTTTTTATCGGGTTAGTTTTTACCTCTAAAGCTTCGCATAACCGATCGGGTGAAATTACTTATAAGTGGGTTGGTCCAGGGCCATACACCTACCAAATAAAAGTAACCACTTACACCAATTTATTAGTGATTAGTGGCTTAACGCCTCCTGATAGATGTCAGGATACGGTTGATTTTGGAGACGGAATTACTGCTGTTGTTAATAGAACAAATGGCCCCTCTGGCTCTTGTTCTCCTGCTACGATGGGATTTACGCTTGCGGGTGGAACAACCAAACAAAACGAATATGTGACAACACATACCTACCCTGGGCCTGGAAGTTATTTAATCAGTATGGAAGATCCAAATAGGAATGCTGGTATCATTAATATGTCTTCATCACAAAATCAGGTTTTTTATATTCATTCTTTATTAATTATTTCCAGTTTTTTAGGAAATAATAGCTCGCCTGTTCTTACATTTCCACCCATTGATAAAGGATGCGTTAATCAATGTTTTTATCATAATCCAGGGGCATACGACCCTGACGGAGATAGCCTTTCGTATGAATTAACTAACTGTTTGGGATCAGGAGGAGTAGTGTGTTTTGGTTATAGTTACCCTAATACTGGCCCAGGAGGAACCTATAATGTAAACGCCCTCACTGGAACTTTAACCTGGTGTACGCCGCAACTTCAAGGCGAATATAACTTAGCTATGATTATTAAAGAATGGCGAAAAAATTTTGATGGAGACAGGGTACTTGTTGGCTATGTATTACGAGATCTACAAGTAGATATAGGAAACTGTGTTACTAATACTCCGCCAAATGTGCAGAACGTAAACGATACCTGCATATTAGCTGGCACCTTGTTAATTGAAACCATTAAAGCAACAGACCCAACTAACGACTTTCTAACGTTAAGCGCTAATGGGGCTCCTTTCGGAACCATTGCGCCATTTGCAACCTTTGCCTCAGTACCTTCTATAAGCCCTGTTACAGGGAGTTTTCATTGGCAAACGAGTTGCGCACACATACGCCAATCTCCTTATCAAGTTACCATAAAAGTAGCAGACAGCCATTTACCTATTAATCTAACAAACTTTAAAACCTTTAATATTACTGTTGTGGCACCTCCACCATTAAGCTTAACGGCAGTGCCTTTGGGAACAAGTGTGAAATTAACATGGCAAAAACCCGTATGCCAATTAACAACAGGAAGTAATAAAATTTTATATTATAAAGTATATCGCAAAGAGGATTGTGTGCCATGGGTTCATGGCTATTGCGAATTAGGAGTTCCGGCATACACAGGCTTTGTATACATTGGCCATACCTTGGATATAAATGATGTGCAGTTTTTAGATAATAATGGCGGACTAGGGCTTTCTCAAGGCACAAATTATAGTTATATCGTTTACGCATTATATACAGATGGTTCTGAAAGTTATGCTTCAAACCAAGTTTGTGTTCAGCTAAAACGAGATGTTCCCATTTTAACAAATGTAGATGTGCGTACGACGAATACATTTACAGGTTCTGTTTTTGTACGATGGATAAAGCCATTATTAGGTAATAACGCATTAGACACGTTGGCAGTTCCTGGCCCGTATGAATTTAGATTATCACATTACGACGGCTATCCTACAGCACCTTATTCTACCATTTATTCTGTTACAAAACCTTTTTTTGCAAACCTAAATCAGTTAACCGACACAACGTTTATTCACAACACAATCAATACAGTTGCCAATGCGCATACTTATAAAATAGAATTTTATGCCAATGGTCAATTTGTTGGTAACGGACAACGTGCTTCAAGTATCTATTTATCGTTAACACCAAGTGACAATAAAATATTATTGTCATGGCAAGAACAAGTGCCTTGGACAAATTATAAATATAGAGTATGGAGAAAATTACCTTCAGCCTCTGTTTTTGTTCTAAGAGATAGCACTACTAATTTAACTTACTTAGATACAGGCTTAGTAAACGGCGCACTCTATTGTTACAAGATTGAAGCAATCGGCCAATACTCTGACCCAGCTATTATACGACCATTGATTAATTTTTCGCAAGAAGTATGTGATAAGCCTGTTGACAAAACACCACCATGTGCTCCAAAATTAGAAATTATATCAGACTGTTTAATCCCTAGCTTACAGCTTAGATGGAACAATCCAAACCATTCGTGTTGTGACGATGCAGTTAAGTATTATTTATATTCAGCACCTACAGAAGATGAAAATTTAGTATTTCTTGACTCCATTAATTTAATCAATGATACTCTATTAGTATTTGATAACTTAGCTTCAATTGCAGGTTGTTACGCTATATCAGCCATTGATTCATTTCATAATGAAAGCCTACAAAGTGCCAAAGTTTGTGTAGACAATTGTCCAGAATATGAATTACCAAATGTTATTACGGTTAATGGTGATGGTATTAATGATTTTTTTAAAGCCATTAAAAATAAATTTATTAAAGACATCGATTTAAAAATATATAACCGATGGGGAACATTAGTTTATGAAGCTACAGATCCCGCCTTTAATTGGGATGGAAAAGTCATACAAACCAAACTAGCAGCAACGGAGGGAACTTATTTTTATGTGTGTGATGTGCGAGAAATTAGAGTGGCTGGGCTTGTTACAAGAACATTAAAAGGCTTCGTGCAAATTTTCAACAAATAATATGTCGAAAAAAACTACGATTATATTTTCTGTTTTAGTAGGGTATATCG
This sequence comes from Bacteroidota bacterium, assembly GCA_025356715.1. The sequence goes on along the minus strand of JANXRU010000070.1, from coordinate 27,044 downwards.
TTGTGCAATTTTTGTGGTGGGAAGTTTTGTTAGTCAAACAATCCAACGAGCTTATTTCTGAAAAACAGAATTTAGTAGCCCTATCATCTTCCGATGATTCTCTCATTATGCGTAAAATAAAAGAATTAGAAAACAAGAAAACGCTGCGTCTATACATGACCGTAGGAGAAGGGACTGTTTTTCTTTTAATTCTATTATTTGGCATACATCAAGTAAGGAAATCGGTAAAAAAAGAAAACGAATTATCTACACAACAAAATAATTTTATTTTAAGTGTTTCTCATGAATTAAAAACCCCTATCGCATCTACGAAACTTCAATTACAAACTTTACTAAAGCATGAATTAGATCGTGAAAAACAAATTCAATTACTTCATAATGCGTTAAAAGAAACTGACCGATTACATAAATTAGTTGACAATGTATTGCTTGTTACGCAAGTTGAAAACAAAAACAATACATCTGATTTAAAACCTATTAATTTAAGTGATCTAATAGAACACACTGTTAATAGGTATTTTGAAATGTATATTGAAAACAAGTGGCTTAAATTAAATATATCTCCAAATTTACTAATTCAAGGAGATAAGGACTTATTGCCATCACTCATTATTAATTTAATTGAAAATGCTATAAAATATTCATACGAAACTTTACAAATATCCTTGACTTTGAAAGCGGAGAATACAAAAGTCTTATTTGAAGTGTCGGATCAGGGCTGCGGCATACCAGATTCTGAAAAAGAAAAAATATTTGAAAAATTTTATCGTAGTGGCAATGAAGATACTCGTAAAACAAAAGGGACAGGGATTGGTTTATTTATTGTAAAACAAATTTGCAATGTTCATCAAGCCTCAATAACTGTTAGTGACAATAAGCCAAACGGAAGTATTTTGAAAATTGAATTTAAAAAAACATTGAGTTAAAATATGTACGTTCTAAAATTAATTATTTCTGCTTTATGTTTACTTTCAATATGTATATTGTTTTCTTGTAGCTCTGAAATAAAAACTCAAAATCTAAAATCACAACACATTTCTTTATCTAATGCTAAACGATTCGCAATTACTAAAGAAAACAACGTAACGGTGTTACAGTTATTGGGAAACAAAACTGACTCCGCAGTAACTGCAACTTTTGTATTGTATTCAAGCACTAAACCAACAAATTATCCAAATGCCTATTTTATAAAAACACCAGTATCTAAAGTAGCTTGCATGAGTTCAATTTATACAACTATGCTTGCCAAGTTAGGTGTAGAAAAAACGATAGTTGCTATTGATAATGTAGATTACTACAATAACAATTTTATACAACAATCTGTCAAAAAGCACGCTATTATAGAATTATCTAAAGGCCCAACAATCAATATAGAACAAACCTTAGCCCTAAATCCTGATTTAATTCTCACTTTCGGAATGGGAAATCCCTCAAAAGATGTCGATAAAAAACTAGCGTCTTCAAACATTCCTATAGTTATAAGTTTAGATCATTTAGAAGAAACGCCCTTAGCAAGAGCCGAATGGATTAAGTTTTTCGCTTGCTTTTTTAATAAAGAACTGCTAGCAGATTCATTATTTAATCAAACAGAAGAAAGATATTTGAAGCTCAAAAAATTATCTACGAATCAAACTCTTAAACCAACTGTATTAACCGAAATAAAATATGGAGATACATGGTATGTTCCAGGAGGCGATAGTTATGTATCAAACTTAATATCTGATGCTGGCGGCTCCTATTTGTGGAAAAAAGAAAAAAAAACAGGCAGCATTCCTTTACCATTTGAAACTGTTTATTCGAAAGCTAAAGATTGTGATTTATGGATCAATTTATTTCAAGTAAATACTAAAAAAGAATTACTAAGTTATGACAATCGCTATAGTCTATTTAATGCATACCAAAAAAACAGACTATTTAATAATAATAAAACGCAAAATAAAAAGGGATATAGCAACTTTTGGGAGGCAGGTATTGTAAATCCAGACGAAGTGCTGGCCGATTTAATTTCTATTATTACGCCTACTATATTGCCAAATCACAAACTACTATATTACAAACAAATTGAGTAATTTTAGAACTTGACTTCATCTAAATTTATACTCAATATCATTTATTTAACGATTGTGTTGGTCGTATTATTTATTTGCGATCTCTGTTTGGGTAGTATTAATTTGTTTTCCATAAATTCGTCATCCCCTCTATTCACAACCATTTTATATGATGTTCGTTTACCTAAAACTTTAACATGCATGATTGCTGGCTCTGGCCTGGCAATTTGCGGATTATTAATGCAAAGTTTATTTAGAAATCCATTAGCTGGCCCTTATGTATTAGGCGTGAGTAGTGGCGCCAGTTTATTTGTAGCAATTGCTACTATGCTTTTAACAACCATTAATGTATCAGGATTTTTTTTAGCAGGAAAATCAATTGTTACACTTTTCTCAATATTAGGTGCTTTTGCCGTAACGCTTATTATTTTAGTGGTATCTAAAAAAAACAGAAATAATGTTACTGTTTTATTAGTTGGATTAATGTTAGCACAAATACTAGGAGCGCTCCAAGGATTAATAGAGTTTTTAGGTACGGCGGATGGCTTAAAAACCTTTATAATATGGGGAATGGGAAGCGTTGGCAGCACAACACTTTCTGATTTAGTGTTTATTTTTCCGATTTTCGGGCTCGCAATTCTTTGTTCATTTTATTTAATAAAACCACTGAATGCTATTTTATTGAACGAACAGTATGCGCAGAATTTAGGAATTAATATAAACAAATTAAGGTTTCAAGTTATTATTATAACAGCCGTTTTAGTAGGTGTTATTACTGCCTTTTGTGGGCCAATTGCGTTTGTAGGCATCTCTGTTCCAATTGCTTCTCGTTTATTTTTTAAAACGTCTCATCATTTGCATCAACTAACATTTTGTTTATTACTAGGCGCTTGCACGTTATTATTTGCCGATGTGATCTGTCAAGTAGCTAGTTCCCAATTTATGTTGCCAATAAATACTGTAACAACTTTAATTGGTTCGCCAATAGTTATTTATTTATTATTCAAATCTAAATTACGTATAGCATGATACAACTTAACAATTTAGAAATTGGCTATAAAACAAAACTAAAGTCCTGTAGCGTTTTTAAAAACATAAATTTGAATTTTAATATTGGGTCATTAATAGGATTAATAGGAAACAACGGAGTAGGAAAATCCACGTTACTAAAAACAATGACTGGAACCCTTGAGCCTTTGCGTGGCGAAATAACAATTAATAAAAAACAAATTAATCAACTCTCCACTCAAGAACTAGCGCAACTTGTTTCCATAGTTATAACAGAAAAAATTGGAGGCTTTAATTTAACGGTTTGGGACGTTGTTGCAAGTGGGCGAATACCTTATATAAATGTATTTGCAAAACTAACAGATTCTGATGAAGCCATTATTAATGGGAGTCTTGAACAACTTAACATATGTGAACTTAAACAAAACTTAATTGATGAGTTAAGCGATGGGCAAAGACAAAAAGTTATGATTGCCAAATCATTAGCTCAACAAACCCCCATCGTTATTTTAGATGAACCTACCGCCTTTTTAGATTATAAATCAAAACATCAATTATTTTCTGAATTACAAAAATTGTGTCATGAGCAACAAAAATTAATTATCGTATCATCCCATGATTTAGATTTAATGAAACAGTATGTTTCCAAAACTATTGAATTAAAAGATGATGGTGAGATTGTTGTAACCTAAAAATACTTTTGACCAATTAAGTAATTTTGTACATAATCAGTTACGCCATCCTCTAACGAAGTAAAAGGTTTAGTATATCCTTGAGTAATTAGTTTTTGCATATTGGCTTCTGTAAAATACTGATACTTGTCTCTAATATCTATCGGAGTATCTATAAATTCAACCACAGGTGCTTTTCCTAAAGCTTTAAATGTAGCATTTGCAAGGGCTAAAAAAGGGCGAGCTACGCCACTTCCTAAATTATAAATACCATTTTTTAATTGATGCGTCATAGCGAAAAACAACACATCAACTAAGTCTTTTACATATACAAAATCTCGTAATTGACCTCCATCAGTGTATTTTGCGTTATGGGATCGAAATAGTTTAACAAAGCCTTTCTCCTGTATTTGATTAAACGAATGAAATATCACAGACGCCATTCTGCCTTTATGAAATTCATTAGGGCCATACACATTAAAAAATTTAAAGCCTACCCATTTAGGAGGTGCGTTTTTTTGCACAATAGCCCATTTATCAAAATCATTTTTACTATCGCCATAAGGATTTAATGGTTTTAATAAAGGTATTTTTGTTTCGTCATCATCATACCCAAATTCACCTAACCCATAAGTGGCCGCTGAAGATGCATAAATCATTGGTATAGAATGGGACGTGCAAATTTCCCAAATAGATTTTGTGTAATTTAAATTAAGATTATTAAATAACTCTATATTAAATTCAGTAGTATCTGTTCGTGCACCTATATGGTAAACAAACGAAATTTCAGAAGCATGTGTTTTAAACCAATCTAAAAACACGGAGCGCTCTATTTGTTTAGAAAACTGTTTTATCTTATAATTTGCCTCTCTATCAGTATGCGAAAAATCATCCACCAAAAGTAAATCGGTGTACCCTTCGTTGTTTAATTTAGAAACCAAACAACTTCCGATAAAGCCTGCGGCGCCAGTAACTACAATCATTGTATTTATTTAATGATGGTTAATTTTTTTGTAATCGTTGTGTTTTTGAAAGCAACCTCAACGCTATAATTTCCTTGAGCTAAAGAACTGAGGTTTAACACATGATTAATGTTTCCAGATAAAGAATTTAAAGACTCTAGATAAACCAATTCTCCCAATAAATTATACACTGCTACTTTTACGTTTTGCTTTTCCGTTAAGGTGTAGTTTAAAGTGCAAGCATCCGTTGTTGGGTTAGGAAATACATTTAAATGAAATTCGTTTTTTGTTAGTGTTTCAATCCCAACAACACTTTCTGGATCTGATGTCAATTTCACTTCTGTTGAATTTAAAATGGAAATGGATGTTCCACTATTTTCAGAAAGAGTGCCGATTAAATATATATTCTGAGCATTATATCTAAACTCTCCACTAACCGCGTTAGGCAAAGTGTATGTGTAACTTTTACTATACGTTTGTCCGCTTGTTGTGCCATTTGTAGGAATAATTGTAGCGGCACCTACTGGGCCATCTATGATTTCGTCTACTACATATTGATGTTTATATTCACTTGCATTCATCAAATAGCTAACAGGGTTTGAAGTGGCATTTAAAATGGAGCCAACTTGATAATAAGGCGAAGTTGGGATATTATATAAATAACTATGTTGATTCCAATTATTGTCAGTGACATCATTTGTTGGTCCAAATACATTATTTTCTTTAACAATTAAATTTAATCTGTAATCACCTTTTACATCACCGACAAACGTTGATGAAACAGTAGCGTTAATCTGGCGCGTAATTGAATTGTAACTAACTGCTGATATGGTTACTGTTGCTGGAACAACCATTGCTTGGCGCTGCAAGAGATAGGTGTTCCAGTGTAATTTATCAATTGCTAAATCGCCGTACGCTGGAAAATAAAATCGATCAATCATCGCGCTTGAGAAACCAGTATTAAACGTTGAGCTTAATATTGTTCCTGTAGGAATTGCCATATTATCATTATCATGTAATGACGCAACTATAACATTAGAATCCACTCTTAGTGTATCAATCGCATAAAGTTTCGTATATCCATCTGGAGACCAGCCAGCAGTTGCACTCGTAAACTCTTCGATTAACACATTTTTATTGGGAATTGCTGAAGAAATGGTTATGCCACCATAAAGCGTATCGTTATTATTTAATAAATCCGCTTGACTATTAATGGCACTCACCCATATTTTTAAATTATTATAAGATGGTAAAGTCGCTATTAATGGGATTGATAAAGTAAACTGTTGAGTTCCTAAATAATTTAAAGGAGTGCTTAGGTTTTGAATTTCGGAAACAGTTGCGTTAGAACCCGCTTTATAATTGATGGCAAGACTTGAAACAGCGTTATATCCATTGTTTTGGAAAGTCGCTATAATAGGATTATTCACATTAACTACCGTATACTTATAGGTGTCATTTGAAATCCCTGCAATGTCATAAGCATTTGGAATATTTTTTACAATAATATCATCTAACCACAACTGGTATTTATCTGTAGAATTATTTTTAAAAGCAATACGAATATTTTGTCCAACATAAGCAGCTAAAGAAATACCATGCGTTTGCCAAGAGTTAATTTCATTACTGACTGATGAGATTAAGGCTGTGAAATCTCCAGTAGATGGTGCGGTAATTGTATTTGTAGACACTAAAACTTGATAACCATCCATATTATTCGCATCAGGCGCCATTGCCTCCCAAGTTAAAACTGTATTGTTGGTAATGTTATTAATTGTGGGGGTTATTAGCCACGAAGAAGCTATCCCAGTTGGAATTAACCATGAAGTAGAAACCGCAAAGGTATCTGTTATATTTGTCAAACTTCCAGGCCTATAAGTCAACCATCCTTTTTGACTTTGAAAAGGTGCTTTAAATGGATAATTTCCATTTGTTGTATCAGCATTCAAATTACCATTATTGATACTTGTCATGGCTGATGGTAAATTACTGTAAAGATAGCTTTGCAAAACACTATTAGCTGAATACGTGCCTGTGTTTAACCCGGAAACAGTATTAAATCGCTCGCTATATAATATCGTTTGAGCATTTGTTTTATGAATAACAATGAAAACTTGAACTAAAATAATGATGTTTTTTAACATAGGTATAAAATAATAGAAGCTCCACAAACGTGCGGAGCTTCTACAAAAATATCATTTAAAAACGAGTTATTATTTAGTAACTGTTAATTTTTTAGTTATTATGCCATTTTTAGTTTGCAAGACAATCGTATAAATGCCAGAGTCATAATTTTTTGTGTCAATGTTGATTGTATTTAGCCCTAAATCATAATGGATGTTATCTTTATAAACACACTGCCCTAAAGGGTTTAGAGTATTTAGCGAAACATCTGAAGACTCCGTTAAATTTAAATTAATGATTGCGCCATTAGTTGTTGGATTTGGAAACAATACAGCTTGATCTTTAACATTATTTAATTCTTTTAAGCCAGTTAAGCCACTTACGACATAAATTTTAAAAGTTAAAGTGTCTGATTGGATTGTTCCATTTTTTAACACATATTTAATCGTATTTAAACCATTTACTTTGCCAGAAAACATGTGAAATTTTATCCAACCAATATCGCCAGGCAATAATTGGGGCAATAACCCACTTTTAGGTAAATTCATAGAACAAATACCGCTATTACATATTTGAAAATAAGAATCAATTAATGTATCAACTAATACTTTTTTCCATGTCAAATTAAGGTTTTGAGTTCCCGTATTTTGAATTTCTATTCCCCCAAAATTATTAGCACTTGTATCCACATAAGTCGTATATACTAACCCTGGATTAAACGAATAAGATTGTCCATTCATTTTATTGAAACCTGATAAGGTTATCAAAAAAATTAAAATTATCGGTAATTTAAAATTTCGTTTTTTCATGACTTGGTGTTTGTTTAAAACAACAGAAGGCTGATAAAACACCAACCTTCTGTAATTATTGTGTTACTTAAAATTACTTAATAATTTCTAATTTACGGCTTACACTTCCGTTACTTGTAGAAACATTAACGTTATAAATACCGTTAGACCAATTTTCGCTGTTTAAAGCGATTGTTTGAGTTCCTGCGGGTACATTAACAAATGTTTGAGTATATACAACTTGTCCCATTACGCTTAATACATTAACTGTAATCGTTTCAGATTTAGTTAAATTAACTTCAAGAGTTGCAAAGTTTTTAGCTGGATTAGGATAAACAGCTACTTCTGTTTTTGCAGCTTCAAACGTGTTGATTCCTGAGGTACTTGGAGTAATTGTAGTTGTTTGAGCATTATAAATGATGTTGTTTTTTGCGTCAATTAATAAAGCAATAGCTTTCATGTTTCCTGCGTTATACGCAGCAGGAATAGTATACGTAAATGTATTTGTATAAGTTGTCCCAGCAACTAATGAGTTAGGTAAGCTATTAGCTAAGCCTTTAAAACCACCAACAATGGTACGAGCCACAAAATCATATTTCATATTTGCAGCTACAACAGGGTTTGGCTCAGTACTAAAATGATGGCCTGCTCCAGTCATAACACCACTACCACCTCCTTGATAATAATTGTGTTGATCATAAGCTGTTGTTGTTCCTCTAACATTATCTTCAGTAAACGCAACTGCTAAACGGTAATCACTAGATGCTGTATTATTTGCCATACTAGAAGCTAACATTGTAGATACGTTAATTGTAGCTACTCTAGTTGTAGTATTATAAGTTGGATTGATTGATAAAGAAGCTAATGCAAAATCACCTATATGATCCGCATAAGCAGTATACATTTCACTTGGATCTGTAAGTGCATCTGTCATAACTCGGTCGTGTAATGCAGTTGGATAACCAGAAATTAATGCTCCCATTCCTGTATCATAAGTAGCATCTACCATTGGATCACCATTATGAACAGCTATTAATGCAGTAGTAGTTGGATTAACGTGATTCATAGAATCCATATAAACAGCTCCTCTTACACACCATCCACACCATGTGCCTGTACCTTCTTCAAATACAATTTTATGAGTTGGCACAAAAGAATATCCATTAATTGTTGTATTTAAGGTGTCATTTGTATGAAGAACATCTCCAGTTTCATCAACCCAAACTTTTAATGCTTTTGCAGAAGCAGAGGCAATAGTATAAGGAGTTGTGATTGTAAAAGGAGCCGATTGGCCATAAGCTAAATTTAATCCTGTAATAACACTGTTTGCGTTAACTGTTCCATCAGAATACCTTGCTGTAAATGATGTAATTGTAGAAAGACCATTATTAACTACGGTACCTGTTATTGATTTAGTTGACCCATTAGCCCCCCAAACAGCTTGACCTGTTGGTGCAATAGAGGTGATTTTTAAATCATTAGCTGCAGGAACGATACATGAAATGTTATCTAAAAGTAAAACATTCATATCATTTGAGTTATTTACAAATGCAATACGAACGGTTTGTCCAGCATACGTATTCAAGCTTATTGCTCTTGAGTTCCATGTAGGGTTTTCAGCAGCTACAGTTAACAATGTATTTGTAAAACTTGCAGTAGTGGTACCTGTTGTAGAAATAGCAACAACATACCCGTCAGGAAAACCAGCATCCGTAGCAATTGCGTCCCAAGCTAATACGCCGTTGGCAGGAACAACAAAAGAAGGAGTAATTAACCAATCGTTCGCTATACCTGCAGGTGTATACCAAGAAGTACTTACTACTAATTTGCCATGTGCAGCAGTAGCAGGGTCTGTTGATGCAGAATAATTACGGCTTACCCATGCATTAGTACCAAAACTGAAAGTTGCAGAGGCCGCAACCGTATTTCCATCAACGTTATTTTGCAACCAAGTTGCTGGTAAGCCAGGAGCCGTTGTTGAAGAAAAATTTTCGCTAAATGTCTGAGCACTTGCGATGCCGGCAGTTAAAACTGCTATGGCTAGTAATTGTTTTTTCATGTTATTTGTTTTTTGTGTTAGTTATTATTTATTGATTGTGAACTTTTTAACTGTTTTGTAATTTCCGGAAGAAATGGTCGCGAAATAAATACCTGAAGACAACGCATCCACTTCTAAAGAAACCGTGTTTTTGCCTAAATATAATTCTACATTTTTTGAAGAAACAACAGAGCCTAACGTATTTGTAATTGAAACTGTTACATTATTTAAATCTGATTGTGCATTTACAACCAAAGAAGCTCTTGTGCTTGATGGATTTGGGAATACATCAGAAATATAAGAGAAAATAGACGTGTTATTTTTGATAGATACTGCATCATTATATTTTACAGTAAACGACATAAAATCTCCAGAAGGGTTAGCAATATCATAAATCTTATATCTAATACTTGACGCTCCCGCTATAGATGCTTCATCATAATGAACACTAATAGGGTGGCCAGTTCCTGGGTTAGGAGTAACTGTTGCCGAAGTAGCCGCATCTTGGTTGGCTGTTAATGTTTCGATTTTTGCAGATAACATTGTGTTAGGCTGATAACACTGTCCGCCAAAACAGAAATAAGGGCTTGAAGAGTCGCCAAGAGCTACAGCGTGTCTTAAATCGTAATACATACGCATTTTATACGTTTTTGTGCTTGTGCTTATGTTTCTGATATTAATATCAATTTGATTTGTTGCAAGACTTGGGGTCGCTCCCGCAGCGATGGTTCCTGGAACAGTCGCATAAATAATCATTTGATCTGTAATAACACTGTTCCCATTAGAAACATTTGTTACTAATAAAGACGAGTAAGGGGAAACTTGAGCCATTAACCCAACGGAACCTATAAATAAGGTAGAAGCAAGGAGTATAAATTTTTTCATAATAGTTGATGTTATCTGATTATTAAATAATTACTATTACAAATTTGGGAAAGTAAACCCTAAAAACCTAATTTGATTTAAATAAAAATAGTATTCCTATTTTGCCTCTACAACCCTTTAAAATCAACAAAAGCCCCACCAAATGGCAGAGCTTTTGCGTAATTTTTTACTAAAAATCTTACTTTGTAATTGTTAATTTTTTAGTAACAAACCCTTGTTTTGTTGAAAGAGTAACATTATAAATACCGTTTGCATAAGATTCAGTATTTAATGCTAGCTTATTTGCTCCAATTGGCATGTTAGTTTTTGTTTCTGAATGCACTAATGAACCAAATGCATTATAAACATTAATTAATACAGATTCTGATGCTTCCATATTTAAATCAATATTTACAGATGTAGACGCTGGATTTGGATAAAGCGAAAACTCCATATTAACTGGCGCATCTGTAGAAGCAATTCCGGTAGTTATTGAAATTAAATTATTTGTGTTAGCATTATAAATAATGTTGTTTTTAGCATCAATCAATAACGCGTGAACTTTCATGTTATTAGCGTTATAGGCTGCAGGAACTGTATAATTGAATGCATTACTTGTATATGTTGTTCCAGCAACTAAAGCACTAGGTAAACTATTTGCAAGTCCAGTAAACCCACCAACAATGGTACGAGCTACAAAATCATATTTCATATTTGCAGCTACAACTGGATTTGGCTCAGTACTAAAATGATGGCCTGCTCCAGTCATAACACCACTACCACCACCTTGATAATAATTGTGTTGATCATACGCAGTAGTAGTTCCGGTAACATTATTTTCAGTAAACACAACAGCTAAACGATAATCATTAGCAGTTGTATTATTTGGGAATGTAGACGAAACTTTAGTAGTTACAGTAATTGAAGCTAATCTAGTAGTTGGATTATACACTGGAGTCATTGCTAAATCAGCTAAACCAAAGTCGTTGATGTGAGCACCATATTGAACAAACATATCACTCGGATCTCCAATATTAATTTTTCTATCCGTTAATGCAGTTGGATAACCAGAAATCAATGTGCCAATACCTGCATCGTAAGTAGCGTCAGTCATTGGATCTCCATTATGTGCAGCAATTAATACTGTAGTTGTCGGATGAACATTATTCATTGAATCCATATAAACAGCGCCTCTTACACACCATCCACACCATGTTCCAGTTCCTTCTTCAAATACCACTTTATGATTTGGCAAAAAAGAATACCCATTTATTGATGTAGCCAACGTATCATTTGTGTGAGTAACATCTCCAGTTGCATCTACCCATACTTTTAGGTTTTTAGCGGAGGCTGAAGAAATAGTGTACGGAGTTGTAATGGTGAATGGAGCCGTTTGGCCATAAGATAAATTTAATCCTGTAATTACACTTGATGCATTTATTACACCATCACTGTATTTAGCTGTAAAAGTCGTTATTGTTGAAAGTCCGTTATTAACTACTGACCCAGTAATTGATTTATTAGAACTTACTGCCCCCCAAACAGCTTGACCTGTAGGTGCAATAGACGTAATTTTTAAATCATTAGCTACGGGAACTAATACCGACACATTATCTAAGAATAACAAATCCATGTCATTTGAATTGTTTACAAATGCGATGCGAACTGTTTGTCCTGCATAAGTATTTAAATTAATTGTTCTGTTGTTCCAATCAGCGCTATTTTCTGAAGGAACTGTTAACAACGTTGTAGCGAAATTTGCCGTTGTTGTTCCAGTTGTAGAAATTTTCACTAAATATCCATCAGGATATGTTGCATCAGGCGCTAATGCATCCCAATTAAGAATAGCATTAGCAGGCACTGTAAACGAAGGTGTTATCAACCAATCATTTGCTATACCAGCAGGTGTGTAATAGGATGTGCTTACAGCCACTTTACCGTGAGTTGACACTAGCGTGCTTGTAGAAGCAGAAAAATCGCGAGTAACCCACGCTTTGGTTGTAAAACTATAGGATGCTAAAGCGGAATAAGTTGTAAGAGCATCCACATTGTTCTGCAGCCATAAAGCAGGAAGACCTGGAGGAGTTGCTGATGTGAAGTTTTGACTCCACGTTTGCGCGTTTGATATACTTGCAATAAGTAACGCAATGGCTAATAGTTGTTTTTTCATTTTTAGTTGTTTTAATTTGGTTAGGTTTTACGAATTTCAGAAACAAAATCTTTAAAATAACTTACATATCATTCTAAAATTGGATTCTTAAACAGATTTAGGATTTACGGAAAATTAAATCGAAAAACAATTTAGCCAAAAAAGCAGCAAAGTTGGCCTTCTACAAGAATAATAGAACGTAATTGTTTATTTACTTTATTTGTATTGAAAATATTTTATGAAAATTGGATTCTTATTTTTTGTAAAAAACAATCTGTTTATTTTTTGTAGAAACTCATCTCATCGCAGTATTCCCATACTTTTTGAGTAAGAAAATTAGAAATATTTTTTTTGTTCTTTATTGATTCTCTGATAAATGTAGATGAAATATCCATTAAAGGCGCTTCTGTAAAAACAATATTTGGATGTGATTTAAACGCCGAAGAGTCACAATTAGGGCGAGGATACACATAAATGAAATGGTTTTTTAAAATCTCTTCGTAATTTTTCCACTTAGTAAATGATTGTAAATTATCTTCTCCTATAATTAACGAAAAAGTGTGTTGAGGATATTTTTCTTTCAAATGCGCTAAGGTATTAACCGTATAGGATGGCTGAGATAATCCAAATTCAATGTTTGAACTTTTAAACGAGGGGCTGTCTTCTATTGCTAAATTTACCATGTGTAATCGTTGATTTTGATTTAATAAAGACGCTTTTTCTTTTAAGGGATTGTGTGGCGAAACAACAAACCATACCTGCTCCAAATCTGTAAACGAAGCCATATAGTTAGCTAACACGGTGTGGCCAACGTGGATAGGATTAAACGATCCAAAAAATAAACCAATATGCATAAGGTAAAGTTAATCATCATTTTTATATTTGATTATACGGTTGTCAAAAAAAATAATAGTAATTTTAAGCAATGCTTTTTAAAACTATTGTAGGGCAACAAGCCACCAAAACACGGTTACTAAATATGTTGCAGGACGATAGAGTCCCGCATGCATTGATGTTTACAGGGCCAGAAGGCAGTGGAAATTTACCAGCTGCTTTTGCTTTTGTACAATATCTTTTTTGTAAAAACAAACAAGAAGGTGATTCTTGTGGTGTTTGTCCATCTTGCCTAAAAACAAGTAAACTCATCCATCCTGATTTACACTTAGTGTTTCCTATTCCGGTTAGTAAATCCGTAAGAACGAGTAATGATTTGTTGACTGAATTCAGAGAGTTGTTTTTAGAAACACCTTACGCAACCGTTCATGATTGGTTTAATAGCTTGGATGCCGAAAACAAACAGCCGATTATCCCAACAGATGAAGCGAATGATGTTTTAAAAAAATTATCATACACCAGTTATGAAGGCGGTTATAAAATTATGGTGATTTGGCAGCCCGAAAAAATGAATGCATCGTCTGCTAATAAATTATTAAAAATACTAGAAGAGCCGCCTGAACAAACGTTGTTTTTATTGGTGTGTAATCATCCTGAGCAGTTGTTAGCTACTATTATTTCAAGGGTGCAACAAATTCCGTTTTATAAAATAGACACTGAAGATATTTCAAAAGCATTACTAACAGAATTTGATTGTCAGCCACAAGCAGCTAAGCAAGCAGCAATGCTAAGTGATGGTAGTTATAGAGAGGCGCAATTATTACTTCAACATACAGATGGAGGATCGGCGTATTTACAAAACTTCAGAACATTTATGTTAATAGCATTGAAATTTGATGCTTCGAAAGCTGTTTTGTGGGTTGATGAAAATGCCAGAACTGGCAGAGAAAAACAAAAACAATTTTTACACTATGGTTTAGAAATATTTAGAGATTGCCTCATGCTAAACTTTGGAAGTGTTGATTTAGTGAGGCATTCGGGCGAAGAAAAAGAATTCATCACTAAATTCGCTCGTTTTATCCATCAACGCAATTACGAGAAATTATTAGAAGAATTTAATTCAGCTTATTATCATGTAGAACGTAACGCTAATCCTAAAATATTATTTATGGATTTAACGATGAAGGTAAATGAGTTACTGAATATACCCGCTTAATCAATTTCTTAACCCAATTTGGATAACGCTTAGCTAATTAAATTTGTAGAGCAAAGTGTTAAAATGTCAAAATCATGTGGTCCAAATAACTATTGGGATGATTCAATATGTCACAAAGCCCTGAAACAAGTGCGGAGTGACGGGACCATATCAGTTATAGAGAAGTCGGTAACCTCATGCAAATACAAAACCACATTTCGTCTATTCCAATGCTCCAACTCACAATTTATAACTCATCACTTATCATTCATCACTTATAACCAATTAATACCGTTAGCACAAAAAATTAAAAACCTGATTTAATTAAAATTATATTTACGGTATGGTATTTACCCTTTTAAAAGAAAGTATTGTATTTGCATGGCAAGCCTTGGTATCTAATAAACTAAGAACTTTTTTGAGTTTATTAGGTATTACGATTGGTATTTTTGCCATCATTACCGTATTTACAGTGGTAGATAGCTTAGAACGTAATATTCGAGGGAGCGTGCAAAGTTTAGGTGATAATGTAGTTTTCGTCATGAAGTGGCCTTGGACTTTTGGTCCAAATTATCCTTGGTGGAAATACATGAATCGCCCTGTTCCTGCTTATAAAGAACTAGCGGAGGTATACCGAAAAGCGAAAAGTGCTGAAGCGATTGGTTTTAGAATAGCGGCAAGAAAAACCATCAAACAACAAAATAACACCATTGAAAACGCCGTCGTATCAGGTTGGTCTTATGGTTATGGTAAGGTAAAGGCATTTGACATTTCAGATGGACGCTATTTTACCGAAATTGAGGCAGATGCTGGATATAACGTAGTTATTCTGGGCGCTAATTTAGCAGAAGGTCTATTTCCTAATAATCAATATCCTATAGGGAAATCTGTAAAGGTTGCAGGAAGAAATTGTAAAGTGATAGGTTTATTTAAAAAAGAGGGAGAAAGTTTATTAGGCAATACCATGGATAATCAAGCTGTTATTCCATACAATTTTGCAAGGTTAATGATGGATGTGAAGTCTGAGAACAGTGACCCATTTATTGCTGTAAAAGCAAAATCTGGCGTAACCAATGCCCAACTCAAAGATGAACTAACGGGGATTATGAGAAGTATTAGAGGGCTAAAGCCCTTAGCAGATGACGATTTTGCACTGAATGAAACTAACTTATTAAGTAAAAATTTTGATGGACTGTTTGATATTGTTGGCATTGCTGGCGCTATTATTGGGGGTTTTTCCATTTTAGTTGGAGGGTTTGGTATTGCTAATATTATGTTTGTATCAGTTCGGGAACGAACAAACATTATCGGAATTCAAAAATCGTTAGGGGCTAAAAATTATTTTATACTTTCACAATTTTTATTTGAAGCTGTGTTTTTATCTCTCATAGGTGGTGTTATAGGGCTTGTCTTAATTTACTTTCTCACATTGGGAGCTAGTAGTGTTATTGACATGGAAATATCATTAACGCGATCAAACATTATTTTGGGATTAACCATTTCTGTTTTAATAGGCATTATTAGTGGGTTTATTCCTGCTTATGGCGCCTCCCAATTAGATCCTGTAGAAGCAATACGAAGTAATTAAAATGGCACAAGTAACTCGACCAAAAATAATTTCAATCACAAGCGTCCTTGCTATTATATTTATATTACTGGCATTTCCAATGTTGTTTACGCCATCAATAAAAAAAATGGGAGATTTTGTGCCTATGATTTTAGGTATTATTATAACTCTTCAGTTTGTATCTATGATTGGGATTTGGCATATGAAGCAATGGGGTGTGCAATTATTCATCATCATGTTTTGTATCCGCGTTATCACTTTTATGTTCTTAGAGTTATATGAATTCAGATTCTACTTCAATATTTTTTATTCAATATTGTTCATCATATTTTTCTTATTGCATTACAAAAAAATGGATACGAATTTATAACGACACTATATACAAAATTAAGACTCATCAAGAAGTTTCAGAGCAAAATAAGGTACGCAGAGGCCTATTTTTAAAAATTCTGTGGAACTCAGAAACCTATTTTTTTCTCTGTGTTTAAAATTAGTTCTAAAAAAATCTATAGTAGTTTAACCAAATAAATTCTCTATTCCTCTTTTCCCGCTAATACAACCACGATTTCGCCTTTGACTGTTTTTGCTGTAAAGTGTGTAATAAGCTCATCAACCGTGCCTCTCGCTGTTTCTTCAAATAGCTTTGATAATTCTCGTGATACAGAAACTTGTCTATCACCACTTAAATATTCTTTAAATTCCTCTAATAATTTCACTAAACGAAAAGGGGATTCGTAAAAAATCATGGTACGTGTTTCTTCTTTCAATGAAAGTAATTTGGTGTGTCGTCCTTTTTTTTGTGGCAAAAATCCGTAAAACACAAAACTATCACAAGGTAAGCCACTATTGACTAATGCAGGAACAAAGGCAGTAGCGCCAGGTAATGTTTCTACAGCTACGTTTTGTTTAATACACTCACGCACCAATAAAAAGCCAGGATCAGAAATAGCAGGTGTACCAGCATCAGAAACTAAAGCCACTGATTTGTTTGAATTAATTAATTCAACTATGTGTTCAACCGTTTTATGTTCGTTATGCGCATGATAAGAGCGCAAAGGCTTTTCAATTTGAAAATGTCTTAATAAATGGATAGTGTTACGCGTGTCTTCTGCTAATATCAAATCTACCGATTTTAAAACCGTAATTGCTCTAAAAGTCATATCTTCTAAATTACCAATAGGTGTGGGAACTATGTATAATTTTGGTGTCATAATTAATCAATTAAATATACTATTTATTTACTCAAATCAAGTTGTTCATCTCCTTGTTGATATGACAAATACGTAAAAATAAATTGAAACATTTCCTGAGTTGTTCTCATACTTTTTACTGCTTCACCTTGAACCACTTGTTTTGGTGGGTGATTTGGATTAAAAGGATTTTTAGATGTATTATCAAAGGTTCCATAAACATGTATAGTGGTTCCGGCTGAAATTTTAATTGGATGCTGATAGGTATAATAATATTGCCATTTAAAATCCCATTTATGTATTTTAATTAATGGAATGGTGTCGCCATTAGACTTTATTGCAAATGCCCAAAACGATTTGCCTAATAAATGCATGTGAGGGTTGACAGATAATAATGAAACATCAGTATCCAGCGTTGCTTGTGTATGAAAGGTTTGCACTTGATTGGCTTGTAAAATAAATTCAGGTTCAATTTTAGAAACGCCAAAAGTGCCTAGTTGTGTTTCTCTAATTGGGCGTTTAGGTTTTGGTCCATAAAAAATATTAATGTGCGAACTATCTAATACATCAGCATTGCTTGGCCCATAATGAATGCTTTTTAAAAATATGGCGGAGGTTTTATTTACCTTATAACCTCCTATTTCTTTTGGGTAAACAGGTGGGGTGTACCCAGGAAGGTAATAAACGGTGTTGGGTGTTAATGTTGGGAACGAACCATCATCATTTAAAATATTTAATTGCGCATACACATTTTTATAGTCTTTATATTCATCTAAAGCATAAGATAAGCCCAACTGTAATTCTTTCTTCTTGCCTTCATCATAATTAATTAAATGGCCGTTAATGTGATGAGCTAATTTGCGTTGATCTGGAACAAACTCGAAGTAACGTACAAATGTATCTTTCGCAAATTTCATCGGGATTTTAACGATGTAAAAATGATCATCCCCATTGCCTTGCAGAGGTATGGCTTTATTAAAATTAATCACAGTATCTGGTTTTCCAAATGAAGATCCTTCATAAAAGCTTGGCACCGAAACCGTCTTGCTCTTATCTCCTTCAGGCATGTCGTTTTCAACCCAACATTTTATTACTTCAATTTCTTCAATAGTTAATACGCGCTCGCCTATAAAATGCGTGTAATGATTGTCCGCAGGCCATGGTGGCATATAACGCGTTTGAGTTACAAATTTTATTTTCTTGCCGTTTTTTTTAACATCCTCGTATGAATTTAATTCAAAAGGTCCGCTTTCTCCTGCTCTATGACAAGGCGTACAGTTTTTATAAATGATAGGCGCAATATCTTCAAACGTTGGATTTGATTTTACAATAGAGTCTTTTTTGTTTTCAGTACAACTGAAAAACACAACAAAAAAAGGGATGATAATTATTTTACTCTTGAACATACACTCTTTTTACGCGGGTAGAAATACTAGTTAACACCTCGTAAGGTATTGTGTTCATAGCCTTTGAAAGATTCATTAATTGTTCGTTAGTTTCAAAAATAACAACTTCATCTCCTTCTTTACAAATACTATTTGTCACATCAACCATACACATATCCATACAAATATTACCAACGGTTGGGCAAAGCATATTATTAATTGAAACAGAGAAATTCCCATTACCTAAATTTCTATTAAATCCATCGGCATATCCTATGGGAATAGTAGCAATGGTTGTGGGTTTGGTAATAATGCCTTTACGGCTATAACCAACTGAATCGCCAGCATTCACTTTTTTGAGTTGTGATATTTTTGTTTTTAAAGTACTAATGTTTTGTAGATTTTCGTTTTCAATAGTGTTAAATCCAACGCCGTACAACCCGATTCCCAAACGAACCATATTATATTGCGCGTCTTTAAACCGTGTAATGGCACCAGAATTACAAATGTGTTTAATGGTTGAGTAATCAATTGTTTTTTCCAATTGAATGGCTGATTTTTCAAATACAGAAATTTGAGAATTAGTAAAGTCGTCGAAAGCTTTGTCATCACTTGCTACTAAATGCGAGAATATACTTTTAATATGAAGGGATGATTCTTTTTTTAGTAAATGACATAAAGCCGTTATTTCAAATTCTTCAAAACCCAAACGATGCATGCCCGTGTCTAATTTAAGATGAACAGGATAAGGCTCCGATATAGCTTTATTTTGTAAGGCTTGCAAAAATTCTTTCGCTACTTTAAATGAATAAATTTCGGGTTCTAAATGATAATCTATCATGTCGTCGTAACTCGACTCTTCTGGACTCATTACCATAATCGGCAAATGGATGCCAGCTTTCCGAAGCTCTACTCCCTCATCTGCATAAGCAACAGCTAAATAATTGACTTGGTGATGCTGCAACGTAAAAGCAATTTCAGTGCTGCCACTTCCATAGCCTGTTGCCTTTACCATACACATTATTTTTGTTTCTTTTTTAATTTGCGAACGGTAAAAATTAAGATTATGGATTAAGTTGTTTAAATTTATTTCTAAAACCGTATCGTGACTTTTTTGTTGCAAATATTTACTAATACGTTCAAATCCAAAACTACGAGCGCCTTTAAGCAGAACAATGCTGTTTTGAAATTGTAACGCTTTGTTAGTTTTAGCTTCATCAATAAAGACTGGTGTATTTTCGAAAAAATAAGATGGAATAGTAATTGCTTTTTGTTGAGAAGAAATTTCCTTACCAATCCCTATTAAAACATCTATTCCAAATCGCGTTAATAAATTTGAAACTTGTGCATATAACTCTGAACCTAATTTTCCTGATTGTTCAATATCTGACAGAATCACCACTTTGTTTCCCCCGCGATGTTGTTGTTTTTGATGATGTAAAGCAATTTCAAGGGCAGATATGTCAGAGTTGTAAAAGTCGTTGATTAAAATGCAATTATTATTTCCTAACTTTAATTCCAAACGCATAGCTACAGATTGCAATAACAACATCCGTCTTTGAATTTCTTCATTTGCAATATTTAAATGCAATAAAACTGCCCAACACGTTAACGCATTATTAATACTTGCTTCGTCAGTAAACGGAATTGTACATTTAATTGTTTCGTTTTTATATGAGGCCGAAATAGTTACTTGGGTTGATGTTGTATCAATTGATATAACTTGTAAATCGGCCGAAATATCTTTGGAAACAATAAATGCTTTTTTTTGAGTGACAACGTTTAGTTGATTTTGAGTAAAATATATTGTGTTAGCAATTACGAAATCGCTGTGTTTAAATAACTTGAATTTTTCAATTAGTTTTTGTTCTGGGTCTCTAAATCCTTCATCGTGAGCGGTTCCCATAGAGGTAAGGATTCCAATCGTTGGTTTAATAATCTCAAGTAATTTATCCATTTCCGAAACTTGCGATATGCCTGCTTCAAAAATACCCAAAGTGTGTTGTTGATTTAGTTGCCATATAGAAAGTGGCACCCCCACTTGTGAATTATAACTTTTTGGGCTTCTACAAATCGTATAATCTTGCTTTAATAATTGATACAACCATTCTTTTACGATTGTTTTCCCATTACTTCCTGTAATACCTATAATTGGTATGTGAAATCGTTCTCTGTGATGGGTTGCCAATGTTTGAAGCGCCTCTAATGTATTATTAACCAGTAAAAAGCAAACGTCTTTTAATTCTTTACAATTTTCTGGAACATGGTTTACTAAAAACGTTTTGACTCCTTTATTGTATAAATCAAAAACATATTGATGCGCATCATTTCGATTTGTCACTAATGCAATAAAAATGGTTTGATTCGGCTCAGTTAATTGTCGGCTATCAATTAATAATTGACTAATAGCAATAGTATTAATGCCAATCATTTTAGCGTTAATGATTTCCGATATGTTCTGAGAATTGTACAGAATAAAAAAAGTGGTTTATTTATACAAAATAAACCACTTTTAATTGAAATAACTAATTTTTTAATCTATGAGTTCACTAATAATTTAAAGCCTTTTCCGTGAACGTTTACAATTTCCACTTTAGAGTCATCTTTTAAATATTTTCGAAGTTTAGCAATGTAAACATCCATGCTTCTGCCATTAAAATAATTATCATCTTGCCAAATTGTTTTCAAAGCAAAATTTCTATCCATGACATCATTTTTATGAACGCATAATAAGCGCATTAACTGACTTTCTTTGGTAGTTAATTTTTGTTCGTGGCCATTGTTAATTAAAGCTTGGGTTTCAGAATTGAATGTATAAGCGCCAATCGTAAAATTAATATCCTCTGTGTTATGAACTCGTTGTTTGCTACTTCTTCTTAATACTGCAGTCACTCGGGCTAATAACTCATCCATACTAAATGGTTTTGTGATATAGTCATCTGCGCCAGCATTAAAACCTTCAATGGTATCTTCTTTCATGCTTTTTGCAGTTAAAAAGATAATGGGCACATGCTTATCTGTTACTCTAATTTCTTTTGCTAATGTTAATCCATCTTTAACTGGCATCATGACATCTAATAACAACAAATCAAATTCTTGTTTACAAAATGCATCAAAACCTTTTTTACCATCTGTTGCTAATTTTGTTTCAAAACCTTTTGCCTCTAAATATTCTTGTAAAAGTGTGCCTAAGTTTGCATCATCTTCAACCAACAGAACTCTTGTTTTTACGTTTTCCATAAGATTTATTTTTGTATTTATTACTCTTCTATTTTATAAGGCAACACAATTTTAAAGTTACTACCCTTCCCTAATTCACTAATAACATTAATTGTGCCATTATGTTTAAAAATTACTGCTTGAACGTAGCTCAATCCTAAACCAAAACCTTTCACATTGTGCACATTTCCTGTTGGAACACGGTAAAATTTATCAAATATTTTACGCTGATTTTCCTTGCTAATTCCTATTCCATTATCTTTTATGTTTATTTCTATGCCAGTAACAAAGTCTTTGGTAGAAATAACGATTACCGGAGCTTCTTTCGTGTATTTTATAGCATTATCTATTAAATTGAATATAATGTTGGTTAGATGAACTTTATCAGCATATATGGTGTGCTTGGTTGCCTCTAAATTGACAGAAATTGACCCTTGACGAGCATCAATTAATAATTGCGTATTGATAATGGCTTGATTGATAATGTCGTGCACATCAACATCGCTTCGCTTTAATTTAAATTCTCCTTTATCAAGAATCGAGGTTTGTAAAATACTTTCTACGAGCACACTTAATCGTTTATTTTCATCACGAATCATTTTCACAAAACGACTTTGTTTTTCAGGTGTTTTAACAATGGTATCATCATTAAGCATTTCGGCAGCAAGGGAAATTGTGCTAATTGGTGTTTTAAACTCATGAGTCATATTACTTATGAAATCATTTTTGATAATAGATAATTTTTTTTGCTTTGAAATAGTTGAGATCGTATAATAAAAAGCAAAAATCAAAATGAGAATAATAAAAGCAGATAGCATCAACATTAACCACATTGTTTGTAATAGATAATTATGCTGGTTAATAAAATTAACCGTTAAGTATTGCGGTGTTACAAAAACATTATTAGGAGATAAGTTAACTTTAAAACAACAACTTGCGGAATCGCAATCGCGTTGTGGCTCTTTATAATTTCCTTTAGACTTAGAGTTTGCCAATTTATTTGATAGCGTATAGGCAAATTTTGCATCAACACCTTGCAGTTTTAATTCCTGATGAAGCACGCTATCTAACAAAAGGGAGTCCACTTTCGGTTTATAATCATTATATACATTAATACTAATTAATTCATCAAACAAATCATTAACCGTTTCTGTTTTTGATTTTAATAGCTCCTTTCGCAAATTGTCGAGGTTTTTAGACGTATTTTGAGAAGCATTTAATAACTCATAAGGTAAAAAATGATTTTGAGAATTTAAGGAGTCGCCAACAAATTCTTTTTGAGATAAGCGACTGGTGACTACCCCACAGGAATCAGTGCTTAGCTCTTCGAAAATGCGTACTTGAACATTGTTTCCTGTTGGATTATTAACTGTAACTAAGCCAGGGGTTGATACACGAACGCCTTGCTTTCGTAATTTTATTTTTTTTATGTTTTTATTTTTAGTCGCAATCTTTTCAAGAACATAAGATGTTGTTTTTAGCGCTTCATTTACATGTCTCTCAAAATCCTCTTCCTTAAGAATTACGGAACTTTTAATCCAATAAATTTGCACAGCAATTAAGGCAATTAGCGCAACGCCAACCAAAACAGATATTATGCCTAAATTATGTTTATTCATTTAAACAAATATAATAAAGTAAACAGCAGGTATAATGGACGATTAACGTTTTTTAACGGCGACTACACTTTAATGCCGGTTACTAAAACATCGTCAATTTGAGCTAAATCACCTTTCCAGGCAATAAAGGCGTTTTTAAGGATTTCTTCTTGCTGACTAAGTGGCTTATTACAAATATCTAAAAGAGTTTCTTTTAATTTATTGTATTTGTACTTCTTGCCTTTTTCTCCTCCAAATTGATCAGCAAAACCATCTGTAAATTGATATATTATATCTCCTTTTTCTAACTCAAATGTTTGAAGTGTAAAGTCCGCCTGAGTAACAAAGCTATACCCGATTGGTTGTTTATCTGCTTTTATTTCAATGATTGATTTATCATTTTTAATTATCCAAATGGGGTTATTGGCACAAGCGACTTGCATAACCTGGGTTTTTTTATTAATACAGATTAGCGAAATATCCATCCCGTCTTTGTTTGGAGAGTCTTCTCCTTGTTTTAAAGAACTTATAATGTCATTACGAAGTTCATTTAAAATAATATGTGGGGTATAGTTTTTTCGTTCATTTACAATATTATTTAATAATGTATTTCCAATCATGCTCATAAAAGCCCCAGGAACGCCATGTCCAGTGCAATCGGCAACTACAAATAATTTGTACTGTTCGTTTTCGGTAACCCAATAAAAATCCCCACTTACGACATCTTTAGGTAATGATAGAACAAAACTTTCAGGAAATACTTTTTTAATTTCAGAGAGGCTTGGTAAAATTGCATCTTGTATTTTTTTAGCATAATTAATACTGTCAGAAATATCTTTGTTTTTTTCGGAAATAATACTGTTTTGTTTTTCTAAAAGAATGTTTGTTTTTGATTTTAGTTTATAACGATTAAACAATAAAAATGCAAGAAATAAAAGAAACAAAGAGCCAATAAAAAGGCTGATTTTCATAATTTTATCTTTATTAGCATTTACCTTTAATAATTCAATTTCTTTCTGTTTTTTTTCAGTGTCGTATTGTACTTTTATCGCATTGAGCTCGTTAATAACAGCCTTACTTGATATAGTGTCTTCGGTTGTTTTATATTTTTCAAAATAGTCATAGGCTTCTTTATATTTTCCGGTTTCATAGTTGAGTTCGGCTAAGCAATAATAATTTTCAGATTCAAAATCTGCGTCTTTGAATTCAAAAGCTAAATCCAAACTTTTAGTGTATGATGCGAGCGATTTATCATACTCTTTCATAAAACTGTAAGTTCTGCCGAGATAATGATATAGTGAAATTAAATCAGAATTTTTATTTGCTATTTCCGCTAATGATATTGCATACTTTATTTTTTCTTCGGACAATTTGAAATTGCCTTCATCGCTATAAGACATGCCCCAATTACCAACAACCGAAATAATCTGTTCTGTATCTTTTGCTACTATTGCCCATTCATAAGCATCTTGATAGGTTAAATTGCATTTTTTGTAATCTTTGCTTACATAAGCTTTGCTATATTCAATATTAGCTAAGTTTGATAAAATAACAGAAACTTTTCTTGTATCATTTAATTCTTTACTTAAAACTAATGCTTTTTTAAAATATTCTGATGCCTGATCTACTTGTTTTTGTAAGCCAAACAAATTGCCAAAACAATTATACGCTTGGCATAACAATTTTTTATTGTTTAATTGTTCTGCCAAACGAAGGCCTTCTTTATATAATTGTGTTGCTTTTTTATAATTTGTTATATTTTGATAAACTATCCCTAATCGTAAAGTTGTTTTACACTTTAAATAAACATCTTTATGTTCCTTTGCTAAATTGTATGCAATATTCGCATATTCTAACGCAGAATCAATATTGATTTGCTCAACCTGTTTTACTTTATTAAGCCACCTTTCAATAATAAGAGAATCTTGTTTTGCTTGACCTAGCCCATTGTAAAAGGAAATAATTAAAAATACAAAAACATAAATATTGATTTTTTTAATCATTAATTAAATGTATTAGATTTTTCCTCTTTTTTATTAAATAAGTTTAAAAAACTACTGACTAAAGCTAGTATCAAACTAAACCATAATGCTGTCCAAAACCCATCTACTTTAAATCCATCTACTAATTTATCGGCAAATAATATAATGCCTGCATTTATAACTAATAAAAATAATCCTAAAGTAAAAAAAGTAATAGGTAAAGAAAGAACTGTCAGTATTGGCTTTACAATGGTATTTAGAAATGCTAACACAATAGCAACTAACAAGGCTGTGGAAAATTTATTTAATTCGGGAGAATTGCTATTATAAAATTGGTTGTTCCCTATTGTGACTCCATCCAAAAAATAAGCAGTAATGAGAACAGCTAAGGCAGAAATAAATAGTTTAATAATAAAATTCATGAATCAAATATACAACAATTCAGCTTTTTAAAACAAAATTAGGATGCGGTCGATAATCTAAATAGTTTCTCTATTTTTGAGTTAAAAAAATAAACACTCCTTTATTGAAAACACTATATTATATATTCGGTTTTGTAGCGATTGTTGTTGGCGGATTTGTATTTTCTTGTCAAACTCCAACGGGGGGGCAAACTCATGTTGTGCAAAAAACAGATACGATACTTTATAAAAACCATCACGATTCCGCTAAATATGTGGGAATAAATACCTGTAAGCTTTGTCATCAATCTATTTATAATACGTTTATTAATACGGGTATGGGTAAATCGTTTGATGTGGCATCTACAAATAAATCAGCTGGAGATTATCACACATCAGTCATTCAAGATAAAATTGGTGATTTTAATTATAAAGCTTTTTGGGCAAATGACAGTTTACGCTTTTTAGAATATAGGATGAAAGGGCGAGATACGATTTATAAACGACTTGAAACGGTTAATTATATTATTGGTTCGGGGCAACATACTAATTCTCATATACAATCGGTTAATGGTTATTTAAACCAAATGCCAATGACATTTTACACACAGAAAAAAACATGGGATTTACCCCCTGGTTTCGAAAACGGCCATAATAGTCGATTTATGCGTAAAATAGGATTGGAATGTATGAGCTGCCACAACTCTTATCCAGATTTTGTATTAGGTTCTGAAAACAAATATAGATCCGTTGAAAAGGGTATTGGCTGCGAGCGATGTCATGGGCCAGGAAGCATACATGTGGCTGAAAGAAGCACGAGTTCTAAAATTGACACCTCTAAATACATTGATTACAGCATTGTAAATCCTGCTAAACTCAGTATTGAAGGGCAGTTTGACATTTGTCAGCGTTGCCATTTACAAGGTAATACCATATTAAAAGAAGGTAAATCTTTTTATGATTTTAAGCCTGGCATGAAGCTAAGCGATTATATGACGGTGTTTTTACCAAAATACAAACA